>DWUT01000011.1 GCA_019120615.1 Candidatus Mediterraneibacter norfolkensis | reverse complement strand
GTACTCCGGTGTCATGAACCCTTTGCTGACGCCGGTCGGTGTACATAAGAACTCATGGTCATTGAGCTTTACAGAAAAGTTACCGTCATTTGCAGCAACCATGCCGCGGTTGTAAACTCGTCTGCCGATTTCACACATTTCTTTTTTGATTTCGTATTCGTTTTGCATCTCTTCTCCTCCTTGGATTTCTGACAAAACTTTTTGTTTTGTGTTGTTTCTGTTTGAATATTACCACACAATCCCACAGTAGTCAACATATTCAGATGTTGTTTTTTCTTTGTTTTTCCTCGTTCTCCATTGACTTTTTCCGCAGAATCCCTCATACTTAAAGAAGACAGCCGAAAGGAGAGGTGTGAAGCCATGTCTTCTTATGAATTTGACATACATACACATACCATCGCCAGTGGCCACGGTTCCTGCGCCACCATCACAGATATGGCAAAAGCCGCCCGTGCCGCAGGCCTCACCATGCTGGGAATCTCCGATCACGGTCCCGCCACGCTGGGCGGCGGGCGCACTTCCTATTTCAGGAACCTTGCCTATGCCCAGAAGAAACGGCTGGGCGTGCGGATGCTCTACGGCGCGGAAGTAAATATCCTCGATTATAATGGGAAGCTGGACCTGGAAGACCCGATCCTGGAAAATCTGGATTACGTCATCGCCAGCATGCACAAGCCGACGATCCGGCCGGGCACAGAGGAGGAAAACACCCGCGCTTATATCAGGGCAATGGAGAATCCCTTCGTAAACGTTATCGGACATTGCGACGACACCCGTTTTCCTGTAGATTATTTCAGACTTTTCAAAGCTGCTATGGAAAATCACGTGCTGCTGGAGATCAATAACAGTTCCCTCTCACCGGACGGCTACCGCGGAAACACGAAGTTCAACGATCTTCTGATCCTGAACCTGTCTGTCCACTTCAACTACCCAGTCCTCTTCTCCAGTGACAGCCACGGGAAGAAACATGTAGGAGATTTTACATATGCTGAGGAAGCGGCAAAGCTTGCCGGGGTTCCTTATCAGCTGATCCTGAATCACTCAGCGAAGGCACTCCTTGGTTTTCTCGGAGAGAAGTGAAAATCATCACAGGCATAGTCATCTGTGGCTGTGCCTTTTTCTATTTATTACACTTTTTAAGTGCTCTCGAAACATATATTGTTTCGTTTCTGTTTAATCCCACAATGTTGACATCACCATACAAACCAGCTAAAATATACTAAAGTACACCATCATTGAAAATTTTATGTGTGTTTTAGTAGAGGTATGGCAATGTATGATGCAAAAAACATTAAATTTTTCAGAGATCTGTTCGCCAAACATAATTATGTTATGACAACCGCTGAATTAATGTCAGAACAAGTATATTATGCAGATATTCAGCGACTTATGGAAAAGGGAATGATCGAAAAAGTCAAAAGAGGATTCTATCATTGGATCGATGAATTTGACGGAAGTGAGATCGTAATTATAAACAGACTTTTCCCCGATGCCGTTCTTTGTATGGAAACAGCTTTATTCTATTATAAATATACCGATCGAACCCCTTCCGAATGGAATATCGCGATTAGCAAAAACGCTTCAAGGAAACGCACAAAAATAGACTATCCTTTTGTCAGGGCTTATCGCGTTGAGCCCGCGCTGCTTTCCGTCGGTGAACTAAAAGGGGAAATCGATTCCACAGAGGTTCGCATTTATGACCGTGACCGCACTATCTGTGATATTCTGCGGAATATGAACAAAATGGATAAAGAAATTTTTAATAAAGCAATTCAAAGCTATGTAAACGATCACCAAAAAAACATTCCCAACCTTATGCAGTATGCAAAAGAGTTAAGAGTTCAAAAACGGGTAAAAGATCTGATTGGAGTGTGGTTATAATGGCAGAAACATTGGAGTTTTGTTATGAAATGGACTTAATCTGAAGAGAATCCCTAATTGTAACCCGCTGTTTTTCACATAATTTCAAGATCACCCGCATACAATGGATGCGGGTGATTTTTTATGGATCGAACAAAACTGTATTTTATCGGCGGCATACTTTTTACCGCCATCCTGGGGACACTGTCCCATTTCTTCTATGACTGGACCGGACAGGGAGCGCTGATCGGACTGGTCTCTCCTGTCAACGAATCCACCTGGGAGCATATGAAGCTGATCTTCTTCCCCATGCTCCTCTGGACTCTCCTTGTCTCTCCCAGGCTTTCCGGAGAATATCCCGCCATATCCGGCGCGCTTCTTCTCGGCAATGTGCTGGGCACACTCTCCATACCGGTTTTCTTCTATACTTATACAGGAATCCTCGGCAGGGATGTATTCCCGCTGGACATCGCTGTCTTCTTGGCCGCGGTGCTGATCGCCTTCTGCTTTGCATGGAAAAGGAAAGATTCCCGCGGAATCCTCCAGTATCAGACACTGATCTGGATCCTCGCAGGAATCTTTGTGGTCCTTTTCTTTGTTTTTACTTTTTATCCGCCTGAACTCGGGCTCTTTGAAGACCCGCTCAACTGATCCGCATTTCCAGGTCGCAGACTTTCCCGGCGCCAGCCCCTCTCTCGAAGGGATCAGTCCTCCACTTCCCTGAGCATCTTATCCAGCATTTCCTGCTGATCATAGGGCAGCCCGGTGAACGGCCCGTTGAGGATCTCTCGGAATGTGTACAGTTCCTTCTCAAAGGGGAGATGCTGATGTACCGTAAAATAGTACTTGTCCAGGATCTCCCTTGTCTTTTTATTTTCCTTTAACTCCTGGAACGGGGAATCAATGGTATATGTCTTCCGATACGGAACAGTCGGCACATAGGTAAACTCATAACTTCCCTCCTCAAGCTTCACAGACACATTCTTTCCTGTCTGCACTGCCTCACCTGCACCATTCTGTCCTGCGCACTGTCCGGCGATCACATCTGCCTCTGCGTCCGGCAGCACCAGGACTGCTTCTGCGTCAAAGGGTACTTTCACACAGAAATGCAGTTTTCCGTCTTTGATCTCCCACTCGCTGCGGATCGTTCCGGCTGCGGATCTTAATGACGCCTTCACTTCCGGGATACGGTAATCCGGTTTCGGCGCGATGGTAAACTTCTTAAATCCGGGCGCCTCCTCTGACGGACGGATTCCCGCCATCTCGCGGTACATCCACTCTACGATCGAACCGTAAGCATAGTGGTTCAGGGAGTTCATCTCCGTTCCGCTGATCTTGCCGTCAGGCATGACGGAGTTCCAGCGTTCCCATACAGTGGTCGCTCCCATGAGCACCTCGTACAGCCATCCCGGGTATCCTTTCTCCAGGAGGAGATGGTATGCCACGTCGTTCATCCCGTTTTCAGAGAGCACATGGCACAGATACGGCGTTCCAACGAAACCTGTCTCCAGATGATATTTATTCTTTCTCAGCTTGTTCATCAGCCCTTCGCATACATTCTCATATGCGTAATCCGGCGTCAGTCCCATATAGAGTACTACAACATAAGCTGTCATGGTGTCCACCGCGAGGCGTCCGTGGGGTGTGAAGTATTCTGCGATGAACGCTTTTCTTATCTCCTCCGCCAGATTGCCGTAGTATTCCGCATCCGCCTTCTTTCCGATGATCGCCGCAGCCTTCGCAACGATAGAGGTGGAATAATAATAATATCCGGAGGAGATCAGGAATGGATCTGTGGCTCCGTATACGCCGCCCTTTACATTTCCATCAAGAGCAAGCCAGTCGCCGTAATTGGTTCCGCTCTGCCACAGACGCTTCGCGCCGTATTTGTCATCCTCGCCTTTCATGTAATCCACCCACGCCTTCATACTGTCGTACTGGCGCTCCAGGATCTGTTTATTTCCATAATGAAGGTATACATTCCACGGAATGATGGTCGCAGCTTCCCCCCACGCAGTAGAGCCATCCCCCTGATAATTTGCCACGGGCACAACATCCGGCACGCTTCCGTTCAGCTTCTTCTGCTCTGCATAGACGTCCTTTCCGTACTTTGTGTAGAACGCATAGGTGTCCATGTTAAAGCTTGCCGTTCCGCTGAAGATCTGAGCGTCTCCGGTCCAGCCATAGCGCTCATCCCTCTGGGGGCAGTCTGTCGGGACATCCAGGAAATTGCCCTTCTGTCCCCACTTTGCGTTGTGGAAGAGCTGGTTCACCAGCGGATCGGACGTCTCGATATTCCCCAGTTCTTCCATATCTGAATGGATGACAAGACCTGCGAAATCATTCAGATCGATCTCGCCTTCCCATCCGGTCACTTTCACAAAACGGAATCCGTAGAACGTAAAGTGCTGTCTCACGATCCGCTCTGTTCCGTCAGAAATATAAGTAAATTCTGCTTTTGCAGTCCTCAGGTTCTCATTGTAGAAATTGCCATCCTGAAGGATCTCGCCAAACTGGAAGAACAGCTTTGTCCCCTTCGGAGCACTGCACCTGAAGGAAAGCCATCCAACCATGTTCTGTCCCATGTCAAGCACGGTCTCTCCCGCCGGAGTGTGGATCAGCTCGATGGGTGTGATATGTTCATGGATCGTGATCGGCGGATTCAGCCTTGGTGTCAGTTTTCCTTTGTCAAGATCGATCACTTCCACCGGGAACCGCTCGCTGTCATCCACGGTCGGATCGTAGACCTCTCCCGGATAGATGCCGCTGAAGACAACCGGGCTCTTTTTCGCCTGCCAGGACAGATCTGTCGGAATTACTTCACAGGATCCGTCTTCATACCAGACGCGAAGTTCGCCGATACAGGCAAGCCGGTCCCCGTAATTCTCCACAAGAGTCCGCATGCCGTATACGCCTTTGTACCAGCCGTCTCCCAGCATGACCTGGATCTCATTCTCTCCCTGTTTCAGATCCATCTCAAAGGTCTGATAGGGAATCCATGTATCATAATCACAGAAACCGGGAAGGAGGCACTCATCTCCCTGTTTCTCCCCGTTCAGGTAAAGTTCGTAGAGTCCCAGTCCCACCATGTACATCCTCGCCTTCGCCACAGGCCGGTCCACGGAGAATTTCTTTACCAGGGTGACCTGGACTTCTTTCGGAAGAGCCGGGGTGATCCAGTCCGCCTCCAGATGGAGCTGCGCCGCCTTTGCCTCTAAAGGCGTCTCAAACCATGCCGTATCGCTGACTGCAGTATCTCCTGCATCTCCCCACACCTGTACTTTCCAGAAATATCTGGTCTGAGGCTCTGTCTCTATGGGCAGTTCAAACTCTGTGTTCAGGATGTCCTCCCGCTCCCCGCTGTCATAGACGATCTCTTTGAAATCCGGATCCAGCGCGACTGTGATCTGAGCCGCCTTCTGTTTTCTGGATTCCGTCTCCTCAACCACATAGGAAAAGACCGGTGTTCCGAGATCATACCCTAACGGGTTTTCCAGATGATTTGTCTTTAAATGTCTGATGACCATTTTCGTTTTCTCCTTTCGTTTTCTCGCTCTTTTTCTGTTATGTTATCTCTCTCTTCATTTTTATTCAATGAAGTAAAAAGGGGGATTTTATGTCAAAATCAAACCTCCGTCATCCATGCCTATGTGGGAATTTCTTTATAGACATCTCTGAGCCTGCGCTGATATAATGATGCCAGGGTCAGAAGCCCACAGTCGCGTCAGAATCCAAGAGGCAAAGCCCACATGAGCCTGCTTATAAATGGTGAAGACGACTAGCCTCGACACGACGCGAGCAAAAGCAGAACAGGAGGTAACAGATCCATGTACGATCCGGATGAACTGATCCAGGAATTCAAAACCTATACGCCCCTCGAAAAAACAGCCCTCGAATGCGGAGAGACAGACAGCTCTCTGATCGCGGAGCAGCTCGGGATCATTGATTACCAGTTTGATCAGAGCATGAGGAAAACGCTCAGCAAAGAGTATTATTTCCCGACAGGAGACGGGATCACTTACTCCAAGCATCCGCGATTTGTGTACTGCCCGGTCCACCGTCATGACTTTTTCGAGTTCACCTATGTCTGGCAGGGAAAGGTCCGCCAGACGGTAAACAATTCCACTATCGACATCGGGGAAGGCAGCCTGCTTCTTCTGGACACCAACGTCCGCCACAGCCTGGAGCGGGTGGACGAGGATACCTTTGTCGTCAACATCATGATGACAAAAGAATACTTTCACGAGACGCTGATGAAGCAGTTTTCCTGCTCCAACCGGATCACGGAATTCATCTTTTCCGCCCTCTACCGGCACAGCCTGTCCGGAAATTATCTCTACTTTCCTCTGGAGAACGATCCGGAAGTCCGCCACTGCATCACCGCAGTACTCCTGGAACTCAAACACAGGGAACCCGGCAGCGGGGAGATCATAAACAGCTTTATGACGATCCTGTTCTCACTCCTGGCAAGGGAAGGGAACTGTCAGGACGCAGGCCCCTCCGGTTCGGGGACGGCTCCCTCCTCCGTGGTCAGCATCCTAGACTATATCAGCCGCAATTATATGGATCTGACGCTTGAAAAAGCTGCGGAAGCGTTCCACTTTTCGCCCAATTACCTGAGCCGTCTGCTGAAAAAATATACAGGCAAGACCTTTATCTCCATCATCCTGGAGCTGAAGCTGGAGCGTTCGGCCATGCTGCTCAAAAACACATCCCTGCCCATCACAAAAGCTGCTGCGTCCTCTGGCTTTCAGAATATGAATTATTTTTATAAACTGTTTAAAGAAAAATACGGATGTACCCCAAAGCAGTTCCGCATGGATCACGCCCCGTCTATGCCTTCCATGTAATCCGAGGGGCACATCCCCATGTACGAGCGGAAGATCCTGCTGAAATAAAGCTGGTCGCTGTAGCCTACCATCTCTGCGATATCCTTGATATACAGTTCCGGGTTTTCCCGCATCAGGCTGGTCGCCTTCCCCATCCGCACTTTTGTCAGATAATGGCTGAACGAGTCGTCCCTGTATTTCCGGATCAGCTTCCCCATATAGGTCTGGGAGATCCCGAATTCTCTGCTTATATTCTTCAGAGAAAGATTCTCGGAAAGGTGATTTTTTATATACTGTTCAATGGAGTCCACAAACTCAGGGGAATCTACTTTTGCATTTGCCGGCGTTGTCCTGATATACTGGAACAGAATGTCAAACAGGCTGCCAAGCAGCTCATCCGACGTCGTCGCATAGAAAAAGGCGTCTTCCAGCATGTGTTCGCACTCCGAGACCGGCTGTAAACTCTCCTCATATTTTCTGAGCAGGAACAGGATCTGTCTTGTGACATATTCCATCCACATCTGCGGTTTCTTCTCATAAGACCACTGAAGGTAAAGCCGTTTGATCTCGTTTTTCAACTGACCGACACGCTGATTCTTCAGAAGATATTCAAAATTATTCATCACCTCGCGGATCGCTTTGTGGTCATATTGAATCTCCGCTTCCTCACTGCTTCCGTCCAGACCGATCATCTGGTCCATCCCCACCACGCTGACCGCGTCAAGGGTACGGTAAAGCCGCTTGATATGTTTCTGTAGTTCCTCCCTTGTGCATGTCTCTCTGTCATATACGATCGTCATATAGTCTGTATCGACGTGCATTTTCTGCGATAGTCCTATGATATAGGCTGAGATCTTCTTTCCGTTCAACAGGACCTCCGGAATGATATAGAGCTGTTCCATCTCATCCCTGCCATACACCGTATACGATTCGCCCACTTCCGAAAACGTCTCCATCGCGCTTCCCGCCACGAAACGTCTCGGCAGACCGTTTCTTCTTATGATCGCACAGTAGTAATTTTCATATGTGAAGAACTGGCGGATCGTTTCCGGATCACAGTCTTTGTCCCTGCACAGCTCCTGTATGATCCTGCTCCGCTTCTCATACTGGTTCCGGCCGATCTTCCTTGCGATCTGCTCCATCGACTTCGCCATTGCCGACGGGATGACCGGTTTCAGGATATAATCGCATACGCCCGACTGCATCGCGCTCCTGGCATACTCAAAATCCGAATACCCGCTCACGATCAGGGTGTGGGTATCCGGATATTTCTCATGGATCTCCGACGCCAGTTCGATACCGCTCATGAGCGGCATCTTAATATCTGTGATGAGCAGATCCGGGCGGAGCTGCGCCACCTTTCCCAGCGCTTCCTTCCCGTTCTCCGCCGTCGCGGCAACCTCATACTGAGGGCATTTTTTCTCAATGATCGAACTGATATGCTCCAATGCTATCGGTTCATCGTCTGCAACAATTACCCGATACATAGTTCCTCCTTTTTATGACATTTTCCCGCCGAACAGGACTTCCGCCCCGTCCGCTATATTCTTCAGTTCGAAGACAAGTGAATCGCTGTAGATCAGGAGCAGTCGGGCATAGGCATTGACAAGCCCCATCCCGCCGATCTCCAGTTCAATATTGCTCCGGTCCTCAAACAGACTTTTCTTTGTCTTCGCAAATTTTTCTTTCAGGTCATTCAGCGTCTCTTCTCCGAAGCCCTGCCCGTTGTCCCTTACAGACAGAAACCAGCAGCCGTCCTCCTGATATCCCCTCACGGTCATCTTCATACGGCCGGTATTATTTTCAAAGCCGTGGTTGATGCTGTTCTCCACGATCTGCTGCAGTACGGTCTTTGGAACGACCTGGGTCTTGATCCTGCTGTCTATCTCCGTATCCAGATCGATCTTGTCTCCATATCGCACCTTGATCAGATACAGGTACTGCTCTGTATATGCAACCTCCTCCGCGATCGAGGCGTAACGGGTTTTCGTATTGGTAGAATACCGGAGCATATCCGCCAGTCTTCCGCAGATCTCACAGATCGTCTCGTCGTCATCCTTCATTCCTCGGCTTGAGATCACATTGAGCACGTTGTAGAGAAAGTGGGGATTGATCTGTGCCTGGAGCGTGTCAAACTGCGCCTGAAGCTGGAGCAGGTTCAGTTTTTTCTCCAGGTTCAAAGAATGGTTCAGGCGCAGCATAAGTTCCTGATAGGCAGTGGTCAGAGCTTTGATGTCCTCGTCCCTGCTGTCGATCACGATCTCATCGGTCAGGTTGGAAAGCTGTGTTTTCTCCATCCTTTTCCGCAGGATCTGGAGAGGTCTTGTCAGCCTCTCCGCCATGAAGATCACGAAGGCCAGCGAGGGAAGAAATACCAGCACGGCCACCCCTGCTGCCGTAAGCCAGGGGTCCGGCATATCCGCCATGGCGTCATCCCGTTCCTGGATCATCAGCAGACGGACGCCGAATTCCTCCAACTCTCCTATTGAGATAAACTCCGCCTGACCTGTCACACTGTTTTTCTCTTCCGTTATCTGAGGTGATTTCTGAAACAGGCCACGGTATTGCTCCGGATCTGTCCCGTCCGTTGCATAGATGACTTCTCCATTCGCCTTCACCGCGATCACTTTCATGCCATCATCCGGCACGGCAAAGATATCTCTTAAGTAAGCCTCCGACTGCTGGACCTCAATGAAACCGAGATGATTGCCCTGGATCTCCCTGACGAGCGAGAACGCCTGCTGCGTTGTCCCCGCTTCCGCCCAGTCATCCAGATGCAGCCCGATCAAAATGCCTTTCCCCTTTGTACCTTTTACATCGTCCAGCCAGGGAATCTCCGACACATCCTTCTCTGTATCCACAAACCTCTCCTGCATGGTCGCGCTTGCCGCAATGTAACCATAGCGGTTAAACACAACGACCCTGTAGAAATTGTCCAGATTATAAGCCGTATAAATCGTATCTCTGATCAGGTCTTTCCCTCTTGAGATATTCACGATATTTGCGTCGGGATCCTCCATCTCCACGGAGAGTTCACGGATCGTCTGTACCGCGTCCTGGTCGGAAAGAAGCGACAGCGTCACCTGTGTCATCTTCTGAAGCTCACTGTCCAGGTTGTTCAGCATCTGTTCAGATAAAATACTGAAACGGTTATGGACCGACGTCTCATATCTCTGTACCATATAATTGTTGTAAAATACGCCAAGCCCCAGCGATACCGCCAGGGCAAGTGCTGCGTATACAAGCGTTATTCTTGTCCGGAACTTCATGTCTCCGCCTCCCGGTCGTTTTATTTTCCCGCGCATCAACATGTTCCGACCTCCTCATTTTATCCCTTTACCGAGCCTGCCACCATACCGTCTACGATCTTGTTATTGAAGATCAGGAAGATAATGAGCATGGGAATCGTAATGATCAGCACGTCTGCGAACAGCAGGTTGTATGCGCTTGAGAATTGTCCCATGTAATTATACAACGTAACCTGCATTGTTGCATTCTCTGTTCCCGGGAAAAAGTACAGCGGGTTTGTAAAATCGTTGAAGATCGTGACCGCATCCAGGATAATGACTGTGGATGTAACTGATTTCAAAAGCGGGAAGATGATCATGCGGAACACCTGGAACGGAGTACATCCGTCAATATATGCCGCCTCTTCCAGCTCGATCGGGATCGTGCTCATGAATCCTCTGTAGAGCATGATCGTAAACGGAGTGTGTAGTGCCACCTCAACAAGGATCATACCGAACATGGTCCTGTAGATGTGCAACGTCTGCATGACCCAGATCGTGGGAAGTACCGCCGCCGGGATCATAAGTCCTGTCATTATGATCGTACTCGCGATTTTTACCGGGCGGTCTTTTCTTCTCTGGATCACATAACCTGCCATCGAGGAAAAGATGACAAGAAGCACTACTGATCCCACAGTCAGTATGACACTGTTTTTAAATGCCGTCAGGATCTGATAGTTATTTGTCTGGAACACTTCCACAAAGTTTTCCCACGCGATCGATTCCGGAAGCGCCAGGCTGAGTCTGTTCGCCTCTCGTCTCTCCTTCAGCGAGTTGACTACCATAAAGATGAAAGGTATGACAAATATCACAAAGCAGACGAGCAGTCCGACAACATCTCCGATCAGCGATCTGATCGTTCTTTTCTTCTGCATCTACTCCACCTCCTTGCTGAGCAGGTATCTCTGCAGCGGGAACGCCAGAATGGCGATAAGGACGAACATGATCACGTTCCCGGCCGTAGACAGCCCGTAATATCCTGCCGCATACTGTTTGTAAACGATGGACGCCATAACGTCTGTCGCGAATCCCGGTCCGCCTCCTGTCATCGCCCAGATCAGGTCGAAACTTCTTAAGCCCCCGATGAATGAAAGGATGATGACAGAGTTCATAGATGCTCTCGCCAGCGGGACTGTGACATATTTCACTTTCTGCCAGAAATTCGCTCCGTCTATCATCGCCGCCTCATAATACGTTTTATCTATCGACATCATTCCGGCGATAAAGATGACCGTCGCAATACTGAGACCTTTCCATACATCTACCGCGATCACGGAAAACAGTGCAAGGTCCGGATTTCCCAGCCAATCGGGTCCGGTGATCCCGATCACTTCCAGCGCCCTGTTGATCAGCCCCTTGGAAGGATGCATCAGCGCCGTGAACACAACGCCGACAGCCACGGTACTTACCAGGTTCGGGAAAAATACGATGGACCTCTGAAGTGTCTTTGTCCTGATATTCGATGTGAGGAATAAAGCGATAAAGAATGAAAGTATCAGCTTCAGTCCACTGGTCATGATCGCGTAAATAAGTGTGTTCTTGATTCCGATCCTCAGCGACTGTTCCTGGAAGAACATGATAAAGTTGTCGATCCCGCAGAACGTAAATCCGTCGAAATTCCACACTGTCAGGCTGAAGAACAGTGACAGGAGAAGCGGGATGATGAACATTACCGTAAAGACAGCCATGGACGGAACAAGGAACCATTTGGAATATATTTTCTTTTTATCCATAAGTCTCCTCTCTTCCCTGGAAACAATGGACCATCTGCAAGATCACAGATGATCCATTATCTTCACTTATTATTGATAACTCTTCCTCAGTTCGGACTCTACCAGTCAAGCCCGAGCTGTACCGCCTGCTTCTCGCAGTCTTCATCATATTTTGCCGCCGCTTCTTCCGGTGTCGTCTGTCCGGAAGCAAGTTCCTGGCAGATAGATGCACAGTTGGAACCTTTTACTGCTGTCTGGAACTCTAACGCCACATTTGTGAGTCCTGCGTCAAAATATGTCTGCATATCCTTTACAGCATTATACGCGTCATCCGGAAGCTCATACCCTTTGACACAGTACGGTCCGCAGGGCGGCTCTGCCGCTGCCAGCGCGTCAAGACCTTCTGTAGAGATATAGAAATCCATGAATGCTTTGACAGCCTCGGCATTTTCCGTGTTCTTGTTCATATAGATCGCGTTCGGCTCCCACACGGTAAGACCCGCGTTATCCGCATCGTCCCCCGGAACTCCGAAACAGCCCAGTTT
This sequence comes from Candidatus Mediterraneibacter norfolkensis, assembly GCA_019120615.1. GTDB lineage: Bacteria > Bacillota > Clostridia > Lachnospirales > Lachnospiraceae > Mediterraneibacter > Mediterraneibacter norfolkensis. The sequence continues at coordinate 921 of DWUT01000011.1, read as the reverse complement.
ATTAACGTCATCGCCGTACAGTTCATAGATATTACTGAGCGCGGATGTCAGGATGATCCAGTGAGCCGCCCCATCTTCCATCATGATATCACAGCCGTCGTCATATGTTGTAGCCATATGTTCCTCATTCATATAGGGAACGATATCCGCGATCTTCTGGAAGCTCTCCAGACCTGCCGGAGTCGTCGCGTATTTTGTCGTTCCAGCCTCAAACCCTTCCGCGAAGTCGGGCTCAGCCGCCAGCACATTATAGTGGTCTCCGAGGTATGTAACCTGGCTTGTCCAACTGTCCGCATCTGTTCCTAATACTGCTGTCTCACCTGCTTCCTGGAGCACTTCACAGTTTGCAAGGAATTCATCCCACGTCTTCGGCACTTCCAGCCCGTACTCCTCATACATATCTCTGTTATAAAGGACTGCTCCTGCCTGGGAAGCGGTTGCCGGGATTCCATAAAGGACTCCGTCGGTGCTTGCCGCATTGACAAAATTCTCATCCAGCTTGTCTGCGTAATCTGCCGTAAGATCCTCGAAATACTCTGACGGATTCAGAGACGCGAGAAGCGCTCCGCAGTTGTAGCTGAGAAGATCAGCCATGTCGCCGGATGCAAGTCTTGTCTTCACCACATTGTCTCCGTCCTCACCGCCCGGAACCTGCTCCAGATTGACCGTAAGCCCGAGTTCAGCTTCCGCCGCCTCAATCAGAGCGTTGATCCCGTCCATCGTACTGTTTGATACCCAGAGTATGGAGATTTCCTGTCCTGCATACGGAAGATCGGAAGAAGACGCATCCCCTGCCCCTGAATCTCCGGAACCTGATGAACATCCCGCGAGGGAGCCGATCATCATCAGACTGAGTAAAACACTTACAACTTTTTTCTTCATAAACCTGTCCTCCTTTTTTGTTACTGGTTGTTTGATTTA
>DWUT01000083.1 GCA_019120615.1 Candidatus Mediterraneibacter norfolkensis | reverse complement strand
CTCCACGGTAAAGCTCACCTGGTTCACTGCTTTCGTGATATTATTCTTCGTCCCGTAATACTTCTCTACATCGCAGACTCTTAAACTTTCATCCATATCTCGTCGTCCCTTTCTGTTCTTTCTTTCAAGGTTACAGTGTATGCCTTACCGCTGCCCGCATGAGTACGGTGTGAACTGTAACCTTACAGGAACAGTTTACCAGCCGCCCGGGACTCATGATATAAGACTCCCTTACGCCATTCTTTCATTTTTGTAAGTTTCAGTGTTTTGTATGATTCAGTGTTCAGAAATCTTATTGTGGTCCGAATCTGGAAACGTCAGGATCATCCGCGTATATTTTCCTTTTTCCGATTCGCAGGAAAGCCCCAGTCCCAGCTTCCGGCAGAGCCTGCTGCACAAATACAGCCCCATACCCGTGGCATGGCTGTCTCCTATTCTCCCATTGCTCCCGGTAAATCCTTTATCAAAGATCCTTCCGATCTCCTCCTCGGGAATTCCGCATCCGTTGTCCTCTATGATCAGGGATTTCTGCATCGTTCCCTCTTCTGTACGGATCCCGATCTTCGCCTCAGTCTCTCTTCTGTATTTCATGCTGTTGGAGAAAATCTGTTTCAGGATGAACTCCACCCATTTTTCATCTGTAGAGACTGATATGTCTTCATCTATGTCCAGGTCGATCTGCATACCGCACCGGATCAGATGACGCTTCTCCCCGCGGACGGCGGACAGGACAATGCTGCGGAGACTGACAGGCCGGATCAGATAGTCACGGTCCACCCGTTCCATCCTGGCATAGTACAGAACTTTCTCCACCTCATTGCCAATCTCATCCAGTTCTGTCATGATCTGCCGGGTATATCCGTCCTTATGATTCTCGCAGATCAGATGGGCGGCAGTGATGGGCGTCTTCACCTCATGGATCCAGCTCTCGATATATTCTTTGTATTCTCTCTGGCTGTTCTCCATCTCCCGTATCTTCTCGATCACAGATTTGTTTGATTTTCTCAGGATTTCCCAATAGAGCCGGTCTTCCAGCCCGGGCGCGGGACGCATCACCTCCGCGATCAGATACCGCTGGTCCAGTCCCTCCAATGTATCAAAAATTTCCTGAAAATATTTTCTTCGAAAATGCCACCGCACCAGCAGCCAGACCGCCAGCACACTGATCCACACCACATCGATCAGAAACACCGCAGTTCCCGTAGTATTCAGCAGTAAAAGATAAACAGACAGAACAAGGAGCCCCGCTGCGTTTGCGAGCAGGACTCCCGCCCTGTCTTTACAGTAATCCCAGAATTTCAAACTGTATCCTCTCTCTTTCTCAATTAGCCTCTCCGCTAGATCCGATATCCCAGGCCCCGTCTTGTCTCGATGAAATCTTCCGCCCCGATTTTTCTCAGCTTGCCCCGGATGCGGGTGATATTGACGCTCAGCGTATTGTCGTCGATAAAAACTTCATCATCCCACAGCTCGTCGATCAGGTCTGTCCTTGAGACGAACTCCCCCTGATGCCGGAACAGACAGTACAGGATCTTCACCTCGTTTTTCGTCAGTTCTCTCTTTTCTTCCCCTTTTCGGATCTGGGCTGCGGCGGTATCCAGAATCACGCCTTTCCGCTCCTGCCGGGCGGAGGATTCTTCCGCATGCGCAAAAGTCCGCCTCAGGACCGCCCCGATCCGCGCCATAAGAACCGGCAGTTCATAAGGTTTCGAGACATAATCATCGCCGCCCCGGAGAATACAGTTCAGCTCGTCCATGGACGTGTTATTGGCTGTCACAAAAATGACCGGAACCTGAGAGGTCCTGCGAAGCTTCTCGCAGATGCTCAGACCGCTCACTCCCGGAAGGTTTACATCCAGCAGGATCAGATCCGGATCTGCCTTCAGGATATCTGCCGCCACGTCTGAAAAATCCGACAGAGAAACAGCCTCATACCCTGCGCCTGAAAGGTAATGCTCCAGTTCACTGCGGATTTCTTCGTCATCTTCTACGATCAGGATCTTTGCTTTACGTTCCATATCTTTCTATCCCGCTTTCTCTTATTCTTTCTAAAGTTGTCCGCCTGCCTAAACAAAAGCAGGGAGCAGAAGTTTCTTGAAACGCGCTTCAATATATTTCTGATAAAACTCCCTCTGCAAGTCAGAAAGATACGGTACATTTTCAATAAATCTTTTAATATCTTCTATTTTGATTCTGGGAATAATCTCTAACAATGCCTCTGTACATTCCCGGTAATCGCCTTTCATCAAGAAGTCATAGTAACGGATTTTCCTCCCATGTTCATGGATCGCTGATGTCGGAAATTGAAAAATACGGGCATTAAGTTCATCTTCATTTTCAAGTACTTTCTTCATAACAGATTCGTCAGCCTGAGGAAGCAGACAGCTTCCACAGTCAAAGACTGGCGCAATCTCTGCAGTTCGTCTGGTGTTGTCAACAAGAAATCCCCAATTCCCGTTATGTCGATCAAAGTTGCCGAGAAACGCATCTACTACAAACATCTTCCAGAAATGTTCTGTCAATTTTGTCGGATCCACAAACTCCTGCTTTTCCAAGGTATCCATAATATCAGACAATTCTGTACCGGTCCCGCCATGCTCTGAATCTATGACAGTGTTTTTGATAGAGCAGAAATCATGCAAAACCTTTCCGTCAGCAGTAAAATCTTTACATGCACAGACCACTTTGACCTTATCAGCTATGCGGTAAGTTCCAAGCATTGTCTCCTGCGCAGAAATACCAAGCATACCAAAAATGCTGCTCGCAATATGTTCGCTGTAGCAGCTATTCGTATACGATAGTTCTGTCGGTTTCTTCTCTGCTGACGGCGGGAACTTCAGCATATAGGTATTTCCTTCATATTCTACCGCAATCTTTTTCCCATTTGCGCCGTTATAAGCTTTTCCAAAAACTTTATGGCAGTCTGTAAAATCAATCAGATTCATTTTGTCCTCCTCCCCATAAAAATTTTTTTCTCAGGTAATCAGCATGTTCTTGTGTGATCGTTCCATCGCTGATTTCTGCTGAATTGATACTTCCATATAATTCTCCCCACAGACAGTCCAACAAAGAAGAACCATTTTTCAGGCCTTCCTTATAAGCATCCAGATCATGTTGGAGATATTCCGGAAGCCCATATTCATAAGAGCGTTCCCTGAGTTTCTTTTCTATTTCTGGGGATTTGTCGCTTATTAGAACCTTTTTCGCATCCTTTTTCATAGAACGCCTCCTGCTTTCTCCTAAAACCACTTTGCCTTCTCATCCCGAAACCTCGGTGTATCCCCTTTCTCATAGGGATCATACCGGTTTCGGTTGCATCCGAATTCCTGGAGGTAACACATCCGATTCCCCGCTGACCAGCGGATCAGGCTCATCCCGTCAAATGAGTCGGCAGTTCCATCGTTCATGACATTTTCAAAATACCACTCCACGACTGTCTGATCCCCGTCATGAAAAAACTGCCGGATGTCCCACCTGAGTACCTTTCCCTGGGTGTTCCACTCCTCAAACCAGTGCCGGATCGCCGCGGCTCCGTGGTACTCCGGTCCCCAGCTTTCAATGTAGACCGCGTCTTCGGTGAAGATGTCAGCAATGCCGGTATCCTCTGCCGCAAGCCACATGCCGAACCATTTTCTTATGATATCCTCTCGAATGTTCACGGTAGTCATCTCCTATTATCTGCTTTGGTCTTTCTTTTACGAAAAAAACTCACCTGTATTCTGCTTTGTATTATATCACTAATATCAGTGATATCCAGTTTCATTCTATCGATATTTCAAAATGACGTCAAGAAGGGCACATCTATCTGACGGCTCCCTCAGGACAATCTCAGCTTCACCAGTCTGTGATCTCACTGTTCCTGCACGCCAAAACGATATCTTTAACATCGAAAACAACTCCTCAGACTTCCCTCGATGTATACATAAAAATCGCGCCCTGTGGCTATTTGTTCCACAGAGCGCATTGTTATTGTTATGGATTATCTGCTGTATTTTCTCTTGCGGTTGTAAAGGATGGTACCAGTTACGGTTGTACCGGCAACCAGCATAACCGCAATCGAAAGGGCGATATTGCTGTCATCTCCGGTTTCCGGGGAGGTTGTATTGCCTGTCTGGTCTCCGCTTCCCGGAGAGACTGTATTATCTGCCTTGTCTCTGCTTCCCGGGGAGGTTGTGTTATCTCCCTTGTCTCCGCTACCCGGGGAGGTTGTGTTATCTCCCTTGTCTTCACTTTCATCAGATGGATCCGTTGGCGTTCCTGTTGCAGGAATTTCTATCGCAGCCTTCGCATAGCCGCATACTGTGCATTCCTCATGCTTTGAGCCTGCCTCGGTTGCCGTAGCTTCTTTATCAACTACCCACTCATAGCTGTGGGCAGCTTCATTCAGTCTTTCTCCACAATTTACGCATTCATTCCAATGGTTGTTTCCATCAGACTTCCATTCCGTCCCTGCCTCATGATCTGTTGCCGGGATAATTCCGTATTCGTCAAGGTTCACGATCTCTGTGTTTCCTGCCTCATCCTCGAAATGTTTCCCACAGTTTTCGCAGGTATAGTATGCTTCCTTTCCATCTGTGGTGCAAGTGGCTTCCACTTTTTCCGTAAGGGTCAGTTCATGTGCGAGCAAATCTCCGTATCTCTGATCACAGACCGCGCAAACAGCCTGTTCTGTACAGGTGGCTGTCCCGCCGGTGTGGTTGTTGCAAATTATAGTCCCGTTATTTGTGATATTAATATCGCCTGTAATCGTGCCGTTATTCGTGAACGTGACACCTGTTGGAACGGTCAGGCCAGAGCCTTCCGTGAACTCCACCGTAGTTTCTGCCGGAACGGTCACATCTTCGGGCAGAGCATGAGAACCAATGACTCTTCCCGAGTTCCCGTTGATCAGGACGCTATCCGTGATATTATTTCCAAAGTCTTCATCTCCCGATGTGCTGACCCACGAACCGGTAACAGATGAGCTGCCGTTTGCTCTTATACCATCTCGCCCATTCGGAGCAGATGCGGTTACAATACTATCTTCTATGGTGACATCAGATGGTGAGTAAACAGCCACATCGCCGCCGGCTTTCGCAGTCAAATTACTGTCTGTAACAGAAACACCTTCATAGCCATATATTGCCGTACCACTGTTTTCGCTCGTAGCTTTCGCTGTTACGGTAGCCCCATCGATAATCTCTATCGTGCTGTAAGCATAAATGGCATTAGAGTAGTCGCCTGTAGCTGTCGACGTTACCGTTCCGCCGGATATTGTAACAGTTTCATCTGCATACAACCCATTACTTGAAACAGAAGAAATCTCGACGTTACCGTTTTTGAATGAGGCATTTCCAGAGCTGTACACGGCAGCAACATATCCAGTATTTTTCGCTGTCAGCTTTGACCCATCTATTGTCAATGAGGGGGTATTGATGGCATTTCCAATTGTCTCTAAAATTGAAACATCGCTCCCTCCGTTGATGCTCAGACCAGAGAGTATACTATTTATACCGCCAAAGTAACCCTGCATGCTTACAGTGCTATTCGTAATGACAATGTTCTGTGTAGCGACAATTCCAGAATCTTCTACGCTGTTATCGGTGCATATTCCTGTGATGCTGGCATTTTCGATTGTCAGTGCCCCCTCTGTGCTAATCGCCCTCGAGCCTATACAGGTAATGTTTCCGCCGCTGATCGTCACTCCTTTATACCCATAAATTGGATAAATTCCAGCAGTGATTTCTATGCTGCCACTGCCACTGATATTCAGATATCCGTCATCGACATCACTGCCGCCGCTGCTATTAGCCACATAAATGCCTTGATTCGTCGCTGAGACAGAATTGGTTCCCACCAGAACAATGTTCAAATTCATATCTCTTGCATAAATCCCATAATTATTATTATATTCCTTGGTGATCGTCGCATTGTTCAGCGTCAGAGTATTGTTTGCCGAATCATATACCGCCGTACCGTTTCCACATGCAACAGTATTATTCTCTGCGCTTAAAATATCTTCTCCATTGACATAAAGTTGCGGCCGCCATGATGATGCAAACACTGTCGTCGGTAACATGGCTGATACCATAATTACTGCACTCAGGATTGCAAGCCATCTTTTTTTCTTTGTTTTCATTTTTCACATTCCTTTCTGGTAATAGATTTTGATTTGGCAACGCAAAAAGGCGCATCCCGCCCGTTGTAAATCGGACAGAATACGCCTTCTGATTTTATGTAATTTTCAACTTGACAAGAAATCAAGACAGAGTTATACTTGCCTGCTGCCTGCTGCCTGCTGC
>DWUT01000082.1 GCA_019120615.1 Candidatus Mediterraneibacter norfolkensis | reverse complement strand
GGATATAGTCTGCTACTTGCTCCTCTTTTTCATATATTCCATTCCAGTACCACAATTTATCGTATTGCAGTTGCTCTTAATATTGTATTACTTGTTTTAAGTTATCTCGTATCATGCAAATGTGCCTTCCGGCTTTTCCCGGATATATCAAAAAAAATCCTGGTTTTTTTCTGTCTGTTGTCTTCTTTTTACGGAGGCTATATTTTTGATGTAAATATTACCTGGGCCGAACCGCTCCTCCTGTTCGTATTCTGGCTGCTTGTATTGACTTTAACTAATTATTTTGATACCGGCTCCCTATATCTGTTAATTATTTCCATTGCAGAGAGCATATATCTCTATGCTATACATCAGCGCACGCTCGGAGTAGTGATTGCTCTTTTCCTTGTATTTTTTTCTCATTTTCTCATCTCCAGCGAACGCTCACACAGAAAATATGTTTTCCTGATATTAATAATATTTCTCATTTTTTTCGCTGTTGTAACTGCTGTAAAGGGGAATCTAGTAAACTCAATCTGGAGTCCTTCTTTTTCTACTTCATCATCAAACCTCAATGATTACAGCGGACAGATCGGAAAAGTCATCTCATTCTTTACATCAGGTGATTTTTTCGTTTCTGTCATAAAAGGATTCTTATCCAAAACATTTTATCTTTTATGCGCAAGCGGACTCCTGATATTGTGGGGCATGTATTTTATCGTTTACAAGAACTTTCATTCTGATTTAAAAAATGCCCCTTCTCAGATGATATATATTTTCTGTTTTTTATCCGTTCTGGCTTTAGAAGGTATCAGCGCACTTTACGTTAATAACTCTTCACGCCTTGACACAGTCCTCTATGGCCGCTATGCAGAATTTGCCGCAGCTCCTCTTATCCTATTTGGTCTATGTTTTCTCTATCAAAATATGGGGACGACTAAAGTTCTGCTCAGCGGAATATTTATTTACCTTCTTCTTTCTTTAACAGCGACAGGACAGTTGTTTGAAGGTTCAGGAAACATGTATTTAAGCAGTGTTGTTGGCAACATTTTTTACGACTCTGCTACAGACCGCATGAATACCGGATATCTTATTGTTATTCCGCTGCTGATTGGTATTTTTCTCTTTGTTCTTTTTCAGCAGCGTAGGAGAATACTATACTTTGTCGCTGTAATCCCGCTTTTATCTCTGTGGATCTATGCAGATTACTACACTTTAAAAGTGGATGTCAACGAGTCGCAGCGACTCGCTTCCGGTTACAATGAGCTCTGCGATGATATCACAGAGCTTGGAGAAGACCTTCCTATTTATTTTGTATACAAAGAAGAGCTCGGTAATTCGAACTGGAACATTGAGAGGGTACAGTTCTCACTGTATGACAGAAAAATTCAGCTTATTATGCCGGAAGACGTAGACTCATTATCCGGCGATCATATCCTTCTTCAGTACAGTCTGAATGGGATCAATATGGATGACTATACTGTTTACTCACAAGCCCATGGCATGGTCGCGGCTGTCCCCACTGACGCTTCTCTTGCTGAAGCCGCCCTCAGCAAACAGTTCGAGGAGTCTGTTTTTGACCCAACAGATCGAACAAATGGCATCGAAGATTATGGCGGAAGATATTCCTTATCATCCAGTCATAAAGAGGGGATGTTATCCTACGGAAACAATCTTTCTTTAAATGCAGGAACTTACGAAGTCAATCTTTCCTTCCATGTCAGCGAAATCACGGATACTTCGCTTGGCTGCTTCGATATAACCACAGATCAGGGGGCAAACGAACTACTGTGGAGCGCTTTGACAACTGCTGAAATTGACGAAGACGGTTATGCAGAACTCACTTACACTTTCACATGTGAGAACTCAAACTTTGTAGAATTTCGTGTTTATACTTATGACACTTCTCTTTTTGAACTGGATTCGATCACTTATCAACGCATTATGTAAACAATAAAACAGCCACTCTATCCTCACAGATATTTCAGAGTGATAGAATGGCTTATTTTTATTTTTCAAGATATCTGAGACTTTCCTCTACCGCATCCGACAGATACCCGCCTGAACAGAGTTTACTCGAGATATGTTTAATATTTTCTTCAATTTCAACATATTTTTCCACAGATATATTTTTTAGTCTTTTTCCCAGTTCATCCAGAGAATCAATTGTAATACCAATCTTATTTTCTTCGATAAAAGAAGCTTCAGCAGCCTCCTTCCAGATAATCACCGGAATGCCGAGTGAAATATACAGCGATACTTTATGGGGATTATTATACCGCAGATATTCCCCATAAGCTCCCGTACACGCGTTTGTGCTCACTCCATCCCAAACTAATCCCCAGCTCCCTCTGATGTGTGCCGCTAACTGATCCGATGGATAAACTCCTCTGTATATGACATTATCCGCTTCCATTTGCTTCTCAAATCCAGGACCATACAATGAGAAATCACAGTCTTTGATTTCTTTTAGTTTTCTAAGATATCCGGCTTTATTCCCATCCAGATTTCCTGCGATAACTACACTTCCATCCCTCCTCTCATCAGTCACGGCAGTCGAATTTCCAATATAATCAAATACCTGCAATGTCAAAATATGAGATTTCACACTTTGCTCGAGAAGATACTCTTTCATCCTGTCATTATGAGCTATGATCACATCGGACAGCCCCCAAAATACTTTTTCATGTGAATATTGCTTTGTTGTCTCTTGCGGAAAACGAATGGAATCAATGTCATGGATCAATAATATCACCTTAACATTTTTCTGTTTTTTCAATCTGGCAATATACCAGGCCGCCAGTTTATTAAACACCAGACTGTTCAGAAATGGAAATTGGACCAACATCACTGAGTCACGCTCTATCCGATTCCCGATTTTTATCCAGTCCAGATTGGTCCAGAACATCATTCGTATATAATGAGCAATTTTACTTTGTAACGATTTTTTTCTATGGATGTCTAATGCAGTCCAATGATTTTTACTTAAAATAGAACTTACATCTTGTCTTGCCTTAGAAAGAGCACTTTGATCTTTTCCTGCTTCTTCCTGAACAAAATATTTTTTCACAAAATATGCCCTCACTTTTTAATGATCACAAAAACTTTTGTTAAACGCTTCTCCGTAGATTTAACAAAAAATGCCGTAACACAACCAGCCACTTTGCCGGCACACCCAGACAGAGCAGTCTGATAAAAATGCGGTTAGCTGAATTTATATAACCGCTGTTTATATATTTTGAATTTTGTCTGATCGTTCTTTTAAGGTCCGATATCAAACGATAGTATTCTCTTTTCTTTGTATAAATAATGCGGTCGATTATAGTAAATAAAACAATAATAAGTCTGGAATATGCCGCCTTATCAAATTTATTCTCGTGTTGCTCAGAATATACTATCATTTTTTCAGCCTCTTTGATACCGATCAGTTCTCTTTCTGAAAATCTTATATTTGTTGCACTGTCTTCCCGCTGAAAATAATAGTAACAGCATTTTCCCGTATACACCGCTTTATCGCACTGATCATACAACTCGATTCCTATAGCCACATCTTCCATATACCTTCGGTCCTCTGGGAAGGCAACATTTTGAAAAAGCTTCTTTTTAAACAGTTTATCACACATAAACCCCTTAAACAGCCTTTGAGAGATCCACTCTTCCATGAGCTGGTCATGAGTCCACACATAGAACAGGTTCTCATCTGACTGCTTTTGTGTTTTGCCTGATGGCCATACCATAGCATATCCGACGATGGAGACATCAGCATTATTTTCTTGAAGATTATCATACAATATTTCGTACATGTCAGGAGAAATCCAGTCATCAGAATCTACAAAGCCGACATAATCTCCCGTACATATTTCCAAAGCTTTATTCCTGGCCGCCGAAGGACCACTGTTTGAAATATGCAGCACAGTAATTCTAGAATCTTTTTCTGCATACTCATCGCATATTTGCGGGGAACCGTCAGACGACCCGTCATCCACCAGCAAAATTTCCAGATTTTGATATGTTTGGCCAATAACACTTTCAATGCAGCGTCTCAAATACTTTTCAACATTATAAACCGGAATAATAACAGAAATTAATGGCCTGTCAGTCATTTCACTCCCCCGTCTTTCTATTTTCTGATCATCCTTTTTAACTTTTCTCTGCCCGTTTCTCCAATCACGCGCGTGATCATTCCTTTCGCCCAGTCTTTTCTTCGATCCCATGAACTTTTCCATGCTCCGCTGTAATGGTGGATTGTACGAGTATTTTCGGTAATCTCCATACGCATTGTAGAATAATTGATCGGGGAAAAATAATCCGCTGGATAGACAGTCACTCCATCAGGCGTTTTTATAATACTGTCTGACATTAGAAGTTGATACTTTTCATTAAAAAATTTGTAAATATACTGCGAATTGGGCATGGTGTCTGATTTTCCCTGGCTATCAAGAAATCTCCTGTTTCTGTAATCATCAAGCAATTCTTTGAGCCATTGTTCTCCCTTTCTCGCACCGATCACCGCAGTACAGACAGTATATCTGCTCTCAAAACCGATAAAAGACTGATGCTCCAGAAGATCATCCATAGATTTTATGATCTCCACATCCGTATCCAGATATATTCCTCCGTACTCGTACAGTACATAAAGTCTCATTACGTCTGTGACAAATGCCCACTTTTGTTTTTGTATTGCCTCCTCTACATATGGCATATTTATTTTCTCGAATGGAAATATATCCTCATTCCATTCTTTTATCTCAAAATCAGGGGCATACTTTCTCCATGTAGACATATATTTTTGTATCTCTTCCGGCTTTTCTTTTCTTCCGAGCCAGCAGTAATGGATCGTTTTAGGAATTTTTTTCTGTCCACTTTCCATCATTCAACCTCCAGTCTCTCATACTCTGATTCCGTGATCTTTCTCACTCCACCATCTTCAAGTCCTGCCAGAGCTGACGTAAGAGACTTTATCTGCCACCCGTTCTCATTCTCACACATTGTAAAACCGGTCAGATAGTATTCCCTTCCATATACATATACAGCTGCGTACTCATTCTCACCAAGATGAACAATTTTTTTCAGATCCATATAGGGGATATTCTCAGGATTCAGCTTCTCCACGATTTCTTCTCCTGTCATCCCCAGATCTTCCAGCGGCTGCGGATCGCGTGTTTTCTCTTCAAAAAGCAGTCCGTAATACATCTCCATGATCTGCTTTGCGAACTCTTTCTGACGGTTCATGACTGATACCTGATCGCTCTCCAGCTGCTCATGTCCAAGGTATCCGAAGCAGAGTGCAGATGTGATATCCTCCTTTTCAATATATTTACTGAACTGTGTGATCACATCCTCGGGACTCTGAGAATACGCCTGCCCTGCAAGAAAGTAATTCGGAGGGAGCATCTGCTGCTCCGGATCATCTGTATACTGGATTTCTTCCTCTTCTCCCAGAGTCTCCCACACTTCTTCTTCCAGTTCCGGATCTGTCAGGCTCTCATAAATTTCTTCATCTGTCCCGGCAAGTCCGCTCTGGACACTTCCGGAGACAGCCGCTTCCAAACGAAATACCTTCCAGCCCTCTCCATATTTCGCAACAGTGACCGGAAGCATATACAGTTCCTCTCCACACCTGATCTCCGCCAGCATCTCACACATCACGTCAGCCCCCCAGCACTCACTCAGTTCCAGCATCTCGCGCTGATACTGTCCTGTCATCTGATCTTCAGGAAGAAGTATACGCACATCCAGGATCTCAACCTTCTCCCACTCCAGGGCATTCTCAAAGGATGCCATCTCCGCCGCATACTGTCCGGCGATCTCAGAGGATGCAGCCGGCACATATTGTGCATAAACGGAAGAAGGCGGATTGAATTCTGAAGAGAACTGTTCCTCCATATCTATGATCTTTGCTGAATCAGCTCCCAGCACCATCTCATCCACAGGAAAAGCTCTCATTGCTTTATCAAGATCGCCCTCTCTTACGGCACTTATCAGATATCTTACCGTATCTTCCCCCGCTGTAAAGCCATCGACAGTAGCAGGTCTTGCCATCGCCTCGGTCACCACTGTGGCCTCGATCGCAGATCTTCTCTCATACATCTTTATCACCAAAACAAGACACATCACCAGAACTATAAGAGCGAAGCCTGCCAGGATTGGATATTTTTTTATCTTCTTTCCTATTTCAATCTTTTTCTGTCTCATACTGTTTCCTCAATAACTTCTTGACGTTTCCCAATGATATCGCCTGCTTTTGCTTTATCCTTTCCTTTTCCCTTCCATGCTGCCAGAAGTGCAAAAAAGAATGGATTATAAGACACCGCCATCATATGATGTTCCACAACACACTGTATCACGATTACTGTGACAATGATAAGAAAAGCCCAGTCTCTCCTCTCTCTCGCACGAAAGTTCATGATGCAGAAGATCAGAAGTATCACCCCGAACACGACCGCGCCATATTGAAGAAGTACATACATATACGAGCTGTCCAGAAAGAAGTAGTGAATGACATCTTTCGTTGTTCCGCCGTTTCCTTTCATCGGTATATATCTTCCGAGAATCGAAAGTCCGTACAGATCCAGTCCCTTTTTTCCGAAATACAGCCTGTTATTCAACACTCTGTTCACAAATGAAAGCAGCGGATTACTCTCAGAATACAACCAGGAGGCTGCGAGGACACCACCAGCGCACAGCGTAGGGACAACGGCAAGAAGCATAGACAGCCCGCCATTCATCTGATACATTCCGCCTTTTCTGAGAAACTGGCTGTTCCGTATCTTATAATAAAGAATCCCCGCCGCCAGCAGAAGGATGCAGATCGTATTCAGCCGGGCTTCACAGAAAAGATAGACAAATGCCGCAAGTCCCGCAAGTACGGCAATCTCTATATATTTGATTTTCTCTCTGCGGAGATAACAGTATACGGCACTTAAGTAGAACACATATGCAGAAAAATCCGTCGGATAATTAACCCCGAACGCCATTCTGGTGCGTCGTCCTTCCTGATGATACACAAGATTTTCCACATGACCGGTCAATGCAGCTGCTACAGTTATAACCAACAGCCCTCCAATAACTGACAAAAAGACTTTACATATTTTTCTGAAATCAATCCCTCTTGCACCGACGATCAGCAGAAAGCAATTATATATTTCATCATAGCCGTTGTGGTTCCATGAAACGACAAAGCCAACTCCTATAATTGCAATCAGAATATATTCGCTCCATCCGCTTTTCTCGCTGACCAGAAATCTCAAAAGTATTATTGTCATCAAAACCGCTTTGAGATCTCCATACATCCCTTCCGGCCATGCAATTTCAAACATCGTTGTATAAAGAAACTGTTGTGCAAGAAAGACAGCAAAGAAGAACAAATATACATTTTCCAACACCTTTTCTATATTAATATTCTTAATCCTGTCCATTACTTTCCCCTCTGTCTCCCTTTTTCCATTATCCTGTCCACGATCAATTCAAGCTGTTCATTAAATCTTGCGTTGTTGCTCTTCATTCCCTTAGACATTCCTGAAACGATACTGTCATACCCCCTGATTTTATCCTCCAGATCCTCTATATCATAGACAGGAATAATATTCCCATGTCTCTCTGACACCATTCTCACGAATTCTTCCTGGTGGTCATTAACATGTTCTCCAAACTCTTTCTTCCTCGGCACAACGATCGGAACTTTTCCGATCTGAAGCGGCATGATAAAGCTTGACGGTCCTCCGTGTGTGATGACGATCCCGGCTTTGCTTACCATCTCCTGCATTTTTCTATAAGGGAACATTTTTTCCCATTGGCAGTATTCCGGAATATATGTACTGTATCCAGTCTGGACTACAATATCGTCTTCTATTTTTCCATCTCTTTTCAGCTCGTCCACCGCCCTGATCAGCCGGTCAAACTGCTGCTCATGTGTCCCCACTGTAACAAAGATCATCAAAATATTCCTCCCAGATTAACAGCTCTCGGATAAACCTTTTTCTGTTCTTCCCACTGTACGATAAAGCAGTCCACGATCGGATACACCATTTTTCCGGTCATAGTAGGTTTATCGATCCGGTCATAAACCTCGATATAAATCAGCTTTTTCCCCATCAGCTTTGCAAGGTAAAAAAAAGGAACAGCCACCGCAGCGCCAGAAGAGATAAGCAGATCCGGTTTTTCTTTCCGCAGCACTTTCCATGCCACATAAGTATTCCTTATAAGATTCTTCAGGTTTCTGTTTGTGGGATAATAGCATGGATATACCTTTTCTCCTTCCAGGATACTCCGTGCATCCTCTTTATCGAAAGTCACCCAGAAACGTTCCTTTGTCTTCCAAAAAGGTTTCAGCATATAGAGGTGTGTCAGATGGCCTCCACTTGAACCGACAAGACACACTTTTATATTTCTCTTCGTATCTGTCATACTGATCCTTTCCCCGTAAATATTACTTTGATGGTCTGGAACAGGATCCTCAGATCCATAACTATGCTCCAGTTCTCAATATACTCTGTATCAAGTCTGACGACCTTCTCGAAGTCCACGATATCGCTTCGTCCGCTGACCTGCCACATTCCCGTCAGCCCGGGCTTTGCCGCCAGTCTTGCCTTGTGATGCATCTCATACTTTTCATACTCGTCCACAGTGGGCGGACGTGTCCCGACCAGACTCATATCCCCTTTCAGCACATTAAAGAACTGAGGGAACTCATCCAGAGAGGTTCGTCTCATAAAACGTCCGATCGGTATGATCCTGGGATCGTTGTCCATTTTGAACATCAGCCCCTGCATCTTATTCTCCGCCATCAGATCTTTCTTTCTGTCTTCCGCATCCGGATACATTGATCGGAACTTATAAATACGGAATTTACGCCCATTTCGTCCTACTCTCTCCTGGGAAAAGAAGATCGGGCCGGGGCTCTGGATGAAGATGACCGGGCCGAATATAACCGTCAGGACCGCTGTAAAAACAATCCCGACAAGACTTCCTATGATATCCATGATCCGCTTGATCAGCATATCTCTGGGTTCCGCGAAGTTTATTCCAGATGTGATCACCAGATGATCCGCGAATGTCTCGACCATCATATGCCTTGTCTCCTGTACTCTCCTGCCCAGGTTAAGATGTGAGACGATGCCCATCTCCCGGCACGCGGCAAGCACCGTTTTCTGATCACTGCCCTCCGGAAGATCTACAAAGACCTCATCAACCACGTTCCGTTTCAGATACGTTATGGCATCTTCTTTCCCGGCGATGACCGGGATCCCAAGTATATCGGAACTGTTTTCTTTAGCAGAGTCGATGAGTATGATTCCCTGGATGTAGAATCCGGTATAGGTCTTTTTCTTTATAATATCAACAGTCTCCTTTGCCCGCTCCTCTGTTGATATCACGACAAGCGACTGCAGATACCTCTTATCCTGCATCCGTTTTCTTATCAGATTCTTCCACAGAAGGCGTTCCGCGTATATAAGGAGCGTTCCTGTCACCCACAGCTGAAGAAAAACCGCCCTGGAATATATGCTGGAAGTCTTTGTAACGAAAAGATAAGTAAATACAAACATTACCACGATGGTGGTGCTCATAATGGAACTTTTAAATTCCTGAAAGTATCCCCGTCTGAGAATATCTTTATACAGTTCCAGAAAAAAAGAAGTACAGATCTGGACCAGCGCGATGATAATCCCGATATTCCTGTAGCCCGGATCTTCGTAAGGCCACACAAATCCATGCCTGATCATAAATGACGCCACATATGCGATCTGCATACAGAGAATATCCAATATAATAAAATCCAGGTGCTTTATCCACACGCTTTTATCTCTCTGGTACATACCTCTACCTCTGTGATCTGATCCTGCTGATCAGCCCGAAGACTGATCCCATGATCTCCCTGACAAATTTTTCTCTTAAAACTAATAATACTATACCATATCCCCCGAAAAAAGCAATCGCCGACACCACCAGCGTCAGAAACGTCCCGAAGGATGTAAACATGCGTATCAGTATCCCAGCTCCCGTTGCAAGCACCGACGCCAGGACGATCTTCCAGAACTGAATCCCTTTCAGCATCCCTCCAATCTGATCTCTCAGATATACGCCCTGTACGATCAGGACCAGCGCTTCCGCCATCAGCGTTGCAAAGGCTGCTCCCGCCGCCCCGAACTTCGGAATAAGTACAAGGTTAAACAAAAAGTCAAGGACTGCCCCTGCCGTAACAGAATAGACCACCTTCACTTCCTGCCCAACCGGAGTCAGAACCTGCATTCCCGTAATGTTTGACAGTCCAATGAGCAGAACCGTCGGCATAAGTATGATCATGGGCGCTGTCGCCGGAAGGAAGGCTTCTCCCGCCAGAAAGAGGATGGACTCTTCCGCGTAGAGCGCGAAATATATCGTCACTGCGGTGGCCGCCACAAAGACAAAGTTGAACGCTTTCCTGACCATCTTGTGAAATCCTTCTCTGTTTCCGCTCTGTACATAGTATGACAGTCTGGGCAGAAGTACTGTTCCAAGGGATGTCACACAGCTCACGAGGACAGTCTTCACCTTGATCCCGGCGTTATAATATCCTACTTCCGCGTCCCCTTTCATAAACTGCAGCATGACGATATCCAGGTTCAGATATACGCTGGTCGCCGCTGACAGCAGGAAGAACCGCAGGGTAGCTCCGACATGTTTCTTCAGTTCATATGTCCCCGTTTTTCTGAATGTGATAAACTTTCTCAGCCGAATAAAGTTCAGCACATAGGAGCCGAAGCTTCCCACCACATAGATCCCGCCGTATATCACGTAATCTCCCGGATCTTTCACCAAGAGGACCATAAGGATCAGGCCGATCAGCTTGAAGATGATTGCGCAGGTCGTGATATAAGAATACTGCTCCAGGGCATTGTAGAACCACTGCACTCCGATTGCCGTAAGGCCAATACTCACCGATACTACAATCAGCAGCTGCTTTTCCGCCGCGAACTGAGGTACTGCAAACAGCAGTATAAAAAATGCGATATAAGTAATCGCCGTCGTCACCGCACTGATTACAAGCAGCTCCTGAACGGTCTTTGAGAGCTTTTCCTTATCGTCCCTTACTACAGCACAGGCCCGCACGCCGTAAGTCGGGATACCCAGCGTGGCAAACATCGTAAAATACGAAATCACCGACGCAGCAAAGGACACGGTGCCGCTGCGCTCTACGAGCAGCACCCTGGAAATGTACGGGAACGTGATCAGCGGGAATATGATCGATGACATCGTAAAGATCGCGTTCATAATGAAATTAAATTTGACTGAATGTGTTTTCATCTTATCCCATCCTCATCCGAAGTTTGCTTAAGGAAGTCCAGAGCCAGTATCTCTTGAACCCGCTTTTTCTCAGCGCGTGCAGCATTTTGCTTCTGGAGTCTGAGAGTTCGTAGATCGCCCTGCTCTTTTCTTTTACCGCCGCGTCAAATTCTTCAAACTGCCTGCGAATCTCTTTGTCTGAAGCCGGGAAGCTGGCATAAATGCCCGCCTGATCCCCTACCATGATCGCCGCCTGATTGTTCAGGTATACCGCCTTGTCCTTATCTCCGCCGGACTTTTCGTAGCTGACGGCAAAGTCCACCAGGCGAAGCGTCACTTTTACGTGATCCGGCAGATGTTTCTGAAATCCCTGCATGCTCACACTCTGTGTCGCCACCGCAAGCCGGTACATGTAAACGCACAGGTCAAAATACTGCACAGTATTTACATACGGCACCGGGAAAGTGATATATTCGTTGTCAACATAGAAGCAGTGTTCGTCCAGCCGGATCCCGTTTTTCTGAAGGATCTCAGTGCGGATGACCAGCGCATGCATCGGAATTTCCGACTGATGAGCGGCTTCGTTAAATGTACTTACCGGATTTTCCCTGAACCAGGGGAAATCTTCCAGCTTCTTTTCTTTTGTCCTGTCGTTTACTTTATAATAATTCGTGACCACATAGTCAGCGTCCGTACTCTCAAGCCGGCGGACAAGCTCTGCGAAGTCTTCTGTATTGACCCAGTCGTCTCCGTCCACAACCTTGAAGTATTTCCCCGACGCCTCTTCGATCCCCCGGTTGATCGTGGAACCGTGTCCGCCGTTTTCTTTATTGATGAGCCGGAATGTCTGGGGATACTGTCGGACGTACTCTTCCGCAATCTTTGGTGTACTGTCCTTTGATCCGTCATTTACGACAAGTATCTCGATCTCAGACATGATCTCTTCTGAAATAAAAGACGAAAGGGTATCCCTCAGATATTGTTCTACATTATAAGACGGAATCACAACCGTAAGTACTTTATTCATCCTTTCCTCCCGATATCAGTCTGTTCAGACTTTTTTTCTGTTCCCTGAGGTCATAGTTTACGGCATTTTCACTGTATACCACAGAATCTCTGTCCAGCTCTCCCATGCGGATCACTTCGTCCGCCCAGTATTCCGGAGACTCCTTCAGCGAGACAAAGCTGCACCGGTCTGA
Source organism: Candidatus Mediterraneibacter norfolkensis (assembly GCA_019120615.1). Classification (GTDB taxonomy): domain Bacteria; phylum Bacillota; class Clostridia; order Lachnospirales; family Lachnospiraceae; genus Mediterraneibacter; species Mediterraneibacter norfolkensis. The sequence goes on along the minus strand of DWUT01000082.1, from coordinate 10,817 downwards.
GATCCTTGTCTCCTCTGTCACGGAATCGCTGATCACACAGGGAAGTCCGGTACACTGGGCCTCGATTCCGACCGTTGGAAGTCCTTCGAAATGAGACGGCAGAAGAAATACGTCCATCGCCTGAAGGACTCTGTCCACGTCCTCCCGCCGTCCCAGGAACCGGACTGCGTCGGAGAGGCCTTCCCGTTCAACCTGCCGTTTTACGTCTTCAAACCGGATCCCCTGTCCCACAAGGAGAAGGATGGAGTCCGGTCTCTTTTCATGGAGCGCTTTGAATATCCGGATCAGATAAGTATGATTTTTCTGATAGCAGAAGTTTCCCACATGCCCCACCGCAAATTGATGCTCTATCCCCAGTTCTTCCCGCATCCTGCTGCGCACTTCCGGACGAAAGATAAATCTTTCCCTGTCCACTGCATTGTAGATCACCTGAAAGTTTTCCGATTGGACAATGCGCCGGGGGAACATCCAGTACCCCGCTTTCACAGAGCAGGCGCAGAATTCATTTCCCGCCCTGTAAAATACAGGTCTGCACACTCTCTGCAAAATGTCAAATATCATCTTTTTCAGGGGACTTTCACAGTCGTTCCCCCCTGAATGACTGTGCAGGATCCTTCTGGGAACCTGACAGGATTTTGCCGCAAATGCGGCCGGCATATCCATGGATGTCGATACGTTCAGGTACACGATATCATATTTTTCCTTCCGAATCAGTTGTTTTACCTGGCGGAACTGTTTTAAAGGATGTTTCAAAGTCGCGATCTCCGTCAGCCTGGATCCATAACGGCTGAGGTGCTTTTTTAATTCAGAATCTGCTTCGTTTGTCAGTAGATCGATCTGCATCCCTTCTTTCCAGACCGCATCGATAAAATGAAGAAGGTACGTATCAAGCCCGCCTGAACGCCCGTCCATGATAAATCCCAGAAGGATCTTTTTCATCGGGATACCTCCCCTCGTCTGAGTGTTTCCATAAAGTATCCGAAGCAGAGCCAGAATATATATGTCTGGGGCGCGTTCAGATAGAATACCATTGAGAGGAACAGGCTTCCCGCCCCCATGACTGCCGCAGTGATAAAGCACGCTGCTGCAAAATCCTGGTCCTCCGCCCTTACAGAGAATATCTTTTTCTTCATAAGCCGGCCCGTATTTACCACAATCGCCAGGAAGATCGCGATTCCAATCATTCCCTGGCTGACAAGGATGTCCATGACCGAATTATGTAAAGAGTCATATTTGGCCTTCTCCGGATTATTGACAAGATATGTATCCGGCAGATTTTTTTCAGCGTAAGCCGTCATATTACGGAAACTCACACCATATACCGGGGACGCCCCCGCGATCTCAAACCCGCTCTTCCAGATTGAAAACCGCCCGTTACTTGCATCCTGCACCAGATCCTGCTTTCTTCCAACCTGGCCTGACAGATTCTTGTCTTTATTTGCATTTGTATTTGTGTTTTTCCCCTGATCAACAGCAGGCTTCTTCGGAAGCATCGCCTCAATCTTGCTGTCGATCAGATTATACTCCTGCTTACATCCGTAGGAGCCTCCGGCAAGGATGGCAGCGGCAAGGATCCCGAAGCAGCAGCATACGGTCAGTGTCTTCACGGTTGAGCTGCCTTTTTTCCTTTCTCTTCTGTAGACCAGGGCCGCAGTCCACAGAAAGCCCGCTGCCGCCAGCATTACCGTACCCGTTCTTGAATCTGACAGCACGATGTACAGGAACTGCACGATCATTGAAAGGATCAGAAGGGCTTTGACCACTTTCCTCTTTACAGCAAGAAACAGATAAAACGAGAGGAGCAGGGCCGCTATGGCGATCGCCGCCCCATGGTTAGGGTCATCGTACATTCCCCAGAGACGCCCCCACTTGAAACCAACAGTCTTAAATCCGACATTCTGTCCATCTCTCACCACATAAACTCCATACTCTCTCCCCCATACTACCATAGTGATGCTGATGAAGTTTACGATCACGCAATAGACGGTCCATATCGCTGAAACAGCAAAAAATTCTTTTTTCTTCTCTTCTACGGAACAGATCGCGCAGGAGGCATACAGTACGGTCATCGACAGCACAAGCCAGATCAGTTCTTTTATATTCTCCGCAACGCCATATCTGTAATTCAGCAGTGAACTCAGGACATAGCTCACGAGGAACGCGGTGATCAGCCAGATATTCCAGACTTTTATATAATCCCGGAATCGGATCAGCATACAGGCAGCCGCCACAACCCCGAAAACGGCAAGAAAGTCTGTCGCCCATCCCATGACTGTCGTTTCATTGATAAACGCATTAAAGGCGAGCAGGATATAAACCAGATAATATAATTTAAAAGCAAATAAAAATCGTTTCATTCTACTATCTCCCGGATTTTATCTTTGAATATACCATCGGCATCATTTTTTGGATCATATAAACAGTTCTTCCCATACTAAGGCATAGAAAAGTATTCCTGGTCCGCAGCACCGCGATCAGAACAGATAGCGCGCGGCTGTCCTCAGCCCTTGACACGTCGATCAGATCGTTGAAAAGTCTGTCATCAAACAATTTTCTGCACCATCTCACCCTTTCGGCATGCCCCATTTCTGATCTTTTATCACAGTTTCTCTGCATTGCCGAGAGAATATATCTCGCATACAGACTGCCCAGAATCTCTTTTACTTCCTCTATACAGATCCCCCATCCTGTATACTGCTCAAACAGCATCTGGATGCGCCTTCTATGAAACTTAAAGTAATCCCGAGTAAACTCATTGGTCAGGTTCGCCTCCATCCGTTTTGCATAGTGATACGGACAGAATGCCAGGATATTGAGCGAATCGATATCCATACAGTACTCTACATTAAATTTGATATCTTCAATAAATTTTGCCTCGTCATAGTCCGCGAAACGGAACTCTCCTCTTCTCAGGTATTCCAGATCATACACTTTATTCCAGGGATAACCGTACATCGTTTCCCTTTCCAGGCAGATCATCTCCGGACGCAGTTCTTCTTTCGTCCGGAAATATTTTTCTTCGTGGCAGATAACATGGCTGTACTGAAAATGGCCCTGCTGGTCAAAGTACTCCTCCTCAAGGCCGAAGATCACCATCTTCGCAGGATTGACATCCAGCGATTCCTTTACTTTTTGAAGCAGATCAGGATCAACTCTGTCATCAGCATCTGCAAACCACAGATAGTTTCCCCTCGCTTCTTCGATCCCTCTGTTCCTTGCAGCGCTGACCCCTCTGTTTATGTCCATCGAGAGAAGACGTATCCTTCTGTCCTCTTCTGCCACCTTCTCTATGAGCGCTGCGCTTCCGTCTGTGGAGCAGTCGTTTACCGCGATCAGCTCCCAGTCCGTAAATGTCTGTTTCCGTATGCTATCGATCATCCTGCCGATATAGTGCTCACAGTTATATACCGGCATCACAATACTGAAAAACGGTTTTTCCCCTTCTCTCATATCCATTCTGTCCCGCTTCCCCCTCTTACTTTTTCAGAAGTGTTTCTATAAGGCCCACTATTTTCCGGTAGGATTTGGGGCGGTCAAACTGCTCCTCCGCGATCTGTCTGGCTCTTTTTCCCATCTCCAGGCATCTGTTCTTATCACGGTACAGTCTTTCCACTGCATCTGCAAGGACATTCACATCCTCCGGTTCAATGTTGATCCCAAATCCGTCGTGCTCTACCTTTGCCCGAAATTCCGGGCTCATGCACGTATTGATCATAGGCTTTCCGGCAGCCAGATAATCACCGATCTTTGTGACAATGCTCTGAGGCGCTTTTCTCACAAAAGAATTGATCAGGACATCTGAAGCCTTCAGGTACGCTGCCATCTTATCATACGGCGCGTATCCGACGAATTCAACACTGGAAATGTTTCTTGATAAAGTAAGTTCTTCCAGTTCTTCTTTCATTGGGCCCCCGCCCAGAATTTTGAATTTTATCTCTCTTCTTCCTCTTTTTAAGAGTTCCTCCGCCGCCAGCACCATTGTACGGATATCATAACTTGTCCCGATAGTCCCGGCATAGGACACCCAGAATTCTCCCTCAGGTTTCCGGACATCATCCCGTTTTTTTTCAGCGCCTTCATCAAACTCTTTCAGTTCATTCCCTACATAGACTGTCTCCCGCGGGATCGGACGATCCTGAGCCTGAAACGGTCTGTCCCTGTATTCATCGGACGTGCCTATCACACCAGAGACCAGACGATATACTTTCTCTGCGTCCCGCTTCAGTGGATAAAACAGGATATCGCTCACCACAGGGATATCCAGAACCATCCGCATCGCCTCGGGCCACAGATCATTGACGTCTGCGACAAAAGGAATCCCTTTCTTTTTCGCGAATTCCGCTGCCGCCAGGGCGACGTCGTTGGGCGGGATCTCCGCGTAAATCAGATCGTAATCCCCTTCCTTCTCAAGAAGAGTCCTCAGGTTCTTTGCCGCGGCAGCATGACTTCGTACTCTGCGCAAATCTATATTTTTCTTATACCCCGGCTCATAGATAAATTTGATCCCGAATTTATAGTGATCCTTTCTGATCTTATCCAGATCTCTCTGCGCTTTCTCCCAGTGCTGAAATGTGGTCGTGATCAGATCCACCTGATATCCAGCATCTGTGAGAAACTCGCAGATATAGCGGAATCTCGTATATCCTTTTTCGTCGTTCAGGCGCACGCCCATGGTAACAACTGCGATCTTGTACATATTCTGATAACTCCTGATCATTTTAGATAACAGTTCAGCCATAAGACTGGGTGCGGTTTTACGAATGGCGCGGACTGAACTGTTACTATTTGGTTTTCTTTTTCTATCGGATCACGGCAAACACCGTGTCGATCATCACTTTAATATCCCCGAAAATACTGAATTTCTTCAGATAGTCCAGATTGTATTTCATTTTTTCCGGAAGAATATACCTGACGTAAATCGCGTCCACTGTCCCTGCTTCCTCTTTCAGGTATTTCTCCATTATCTCGTCTTCATCCTTATAGGCAATGCTTGTCCTGGACGTGATCCCCGCCGGGAGCAGAAGTGTCGCGAACATCTCATCTGAATAGGCATCCACATACTTCTTCACCTCTGGTCTGGTCCCAACAAAGCTCATATCTCCGCTGATCACGTTGAAAAGCTGTGGGAGTTCATCCAGCCTGCATTTTCTCAAAAGATTTCCCATGCGGGTGATCCTGATGTCCCCAGCCGTAGTGACCGCCGGGCCTTTTTGATCCGCGTCCGCGACCATAGTCCGGAATTTGAAGATCCGGTACTCTTTTCCATATCGGGTGATTCTCTTCTGGCGGAAAAATACCGGACCTCTGCTGTCTGCCTTAATGCAGGCAGCGAGGATCAGCATGACAGGTGAGAGAATCAATGTCAGGATCAGTGCCATGAGAAGGTCCATTCCTCTCTTCAGCACAAGATCTCCCTGTCTTTTTCTCAGAACATCATAGTATGGTCTTACCTTCTGGTTTTTCATACATTCCGGAAGCTGATCCCATTTCCTGAATCCCATAATTTTTCTCCCTGTTTTACCGTGTGTTTTTGCAGGCACTGTACTGTTGCTTATACAGAAAGCTATACTCCCGCTGATTCTTTAAACATCTTGATCACATATTCCTGTTGCTCATCTGTCAGGCACGTGTGGAGGGGCAGTGTGATCTCATTTTTAAACTGGGCGTATGCATTCGGATAATCCCCGATATTAAATCCCAGATTTTTATACGCTGTCAGCAGCGGCAGCGGCTTATAGTGCACATTGGCTGCAACTTCCTTCTCCGCCATCTGCGTGATGATCTGATTGCATTCCTCTCTTGTCTTTCCGATGAGGCGGGTCAGATAGAGATGGCCGCTTGAACTCCAGGTATCTCCATAATGTTCCAGCACCTGTACTTTATCGCTCTTCAGCTCCTCATCATACCGTCCGATGAGCTCTCTCCTCCTTTTGAGGATCCCGTCATAGCGCTTCATCTGCGCCAGGCCGATGGCCGCCTGGAGATCTGTCATATTACATTTATAAAGAGGCGCGACGATATCATATTCCCACGCCCCCGCCTTCGTCTTCGCCAAAGCGTCCTTGGACTGCCCGTGAAGAGAATAGAGCATGTACTCTCTGTAGAGTTCTTCGCTGTCAACCCCTGAATTTTCGACTTTTTTCGACCAGGTCACAGCACCCCCTTCCGCCGTGGTCAGATTCTTTACGGCATGGAAGGAAAAACAGGTAAAATCTGCGATCTGACCGCACATCTTTCCGTCTCTGGAAGCACCGAAAGCGTGAGCCGCGTCCGCAAGGACCAGGATGCGCCCCAGCGCCTCCTGTCTCTCATTCGCCGGGCGGAATAAAGGTTTCTTCTCCTCCGCGATCTTAAATATCTCGTCATATCTGGAATAGGCGATCCCGGCAAGATCAACACAGATCACTGCCTTCGTCCGCTCTGTCACAGCTTTCTCCACCTCTGCCGGATCCATCTCAAAGCTTCCCGGCAGGGTGTCCACAAGGACCGGCGCAGCTCCCACATGACAGATTACACTGCACGTTGCCGTATACGTATATGCCGTGGTGATGACCTCATCGCCGGGGCCGATCCCCATGATCCGGAGGGTCATCTCCATACACGCAGTCGCTGATCCGAGGCAGACCGCTTTTTTTGTTCCGCACAAGGCGGCAATCCCGCGCTCGAATTCCTTCGTGCGCGGGCCTGTTGTGATCCAGCCGCTGCGCAGAGCCTCAGCGACCTCCTGTATTTCTTCTTCTGTAATATCCGGTGGTGAAAATTCAACTCTCATTTTGCCGCCTCCTTATCTTTCGGACCATTATACGCAGCAGTATGATCCAGAAAAGCGCTTGGAAGTTCTGGATTGTGATCCGGGAACTCATCGTGCAGACTTTCCTGTATCTTCTTATCCCTCTCAATATCCGCCTCCCGCAGATGGTAAGTAGGAACGATTTTGTGTACGATCTGCTTCATTTCCTTTGTCTCCGCATACGCTTCTCTGTACAGATCTTCCAGATCTCTCACAAACTCATCTTCATCGAATTCGATCGGTTTTCCGATATGGATCAACTCATTCTCCGTCTCCTGCAGTCCTTCCTCGTCCATAAGGAGTTCTTCATACAGTTTTTCTCCCGGACGCAGGCCGGTATATTTGATCTCGATATCCCGATCCGGCACAAATCCGGAGAGTTGGATCAGGTTTCTTGCCAGATCTGCGATCTTTACCGGCTGTCCCATGTCAAGGACAAAGATCTCTCCTCCTTTTGCGCTGGCTCCCGCCTGAAGGACAAGGGACACCGCCTCGGGTATGGTCATGAAATATCTTATGATATCCGGGTGAGTGACCGTCACCGGCCCGCCCGCTTCGATCTGTTTTTTAAACAACGGGATCACACTTCCGTTGCTGCCCAGTACATTTCCGAAACGAACCGCTACAAACTCTGTCTTAGAGTGATTGTTGAACATCTGGATGATCATCTCGCACATCCGTTTAGACGCCCCCATGATATTCGTCGGGTTAACTGCTTTGTCTGTGGAGATGAGCACAAATTTCTGCGTTCCAAACCGGTCCGCTGCCAGAGCCACTTTATAAGTTCCGAACACATTGTTCTTGATCGCCTCGTTGGGACTGTCCTCCATCAGCGGCACGTGTTTGTGAGCCGCCGCATGATAGACAATATCCGGTCTGTACTCAGCGAAGACACTGTTCAGTTTCCTCCCGTTTCTCACGGATCCGATCAGTACCACAAGATCAAGATACGGATATTTTGCCCTCAGCTCCTGCTGGATCTCATAGGCATTGTTCTCATAGATATCAAATATGATGAGCTGGCGTACGCCGTTTGCCGCAATCTGGCGGCAGAGCTCGCTTCCAATGCTCCCGCCCCCTCCTGTCACAAGCACCACCTTATCGGACACATAACGGCCGATCTTCTCTGTAGTGATCTGGACCGGTTCCCGGCCAAGGAGATCCTCAATCTCCACGTGGCGCAGCTTCGATACTGTAACGTCTCCATTTACGAGCTGATACACTCCCGGGAGGATCTTCAGATCGCAGTTCGGTACTTTCTGACAGATCTCAAGTATCTTCCTCTGCTCCGCTTTGCTGGCGCTGGGGATCGCGATGATGATCTCCGTGATCCCGTATTTCTGTGCATTTTCAAGAATTGAGTCTCTTCCTCCCACGACTTTCACGCCGTGTATATAGGTTCCGTGCTTTCTCGGATTATCGTCTATGATACAGCAGAGTTTGGAGTCCAGCTTTGTGCTCAGTTCCAGCTCTTTCATGACCACATTGCACGCTTCGCCGGCACCGATGATCATCGTGTTCCGCATATGAGCCCCGTGCAGATTGCTCCGGTAAAGGAGACGGATCAGGCGGTATGAGAAGCGGCTCAGACAGGTCAGCAGGAACAGCGCTGCTCCATACAGCACAAAATAGCTTCTGTAGATCGGGCGGTATGTCAGATAGTAACCCAGAACATTGAGGAGCATACATACCGCACACGCTTCGATGATATTGACAAGTTCTTTTATACTGGCATATCTCCACAGGCTGGTATACAGCTTAAATATGGCAAATACGATCAGCGTCGCAATCGTATTCGGAATCACCAGTTCCTTCACCGAAGTATAATACTCGATCGGGATATCAGCCAGATACATGTTAAATCTGATCCAAAGCGCAAGAAATGAACTGATATTGATAAATACAATGTCCAGCAATACCAGAAATACTTTATATATAACTGAAAGGTCCCATTTTCTAATCCACTTTTTCATAAACTTTTACCAACCTTATTTTACAGTCTCCAGGCAGACCCCTCTCCCGCCTGATTTTTCTGTGCAAAAGCCGCTACTCTGTGGCAGTCCCCTCCAGAGTATCTCCATTTTCGACTTTATCGATCGCTTCTTTGATCGCGTCGACAGAAGCCTGATCCGGCTGCATTACGTACAGCGGAGCACCGGAGTAGGAGTAACAGTACTGACTGTCTCCTGTTCCCTCTGCCGCCATGGATGTGATGTTCCAGGACGCGCCGTCCGAGAGTTGGGTCTTGATCAGTTCCTGGATCTGCGATTCCGACATATTCGTCTCCACGTTTCCACTGACGCTGTTCAGTATCCCGTTGGCTCCCGTGAGGATCGCCGGTGAAACCATCTTCTTGATCATGGCGGTGATAACAGCCTGCTGATCCTTCCCTCTCTGGTTGTCCCCTCCTGGTACATTCTGACGCTCTCTGGAGAATGCAAGCGCCTCCTCACCGTTAAAATGATTTGTGCCCTGAACTACATTGACCACTCTTCCCGAATCGCCGCTTGTTGTGAATGCGTATTCAGATTCCACATCCACACCTCCGAGCGCATCCACGATCTCAATCAGGGATGTGAAATTGACTCTCGCGTAAAACTGTATCTCTGTATCGTAGAGCTGCTCCAGCGTAGACATGGATGCATCCACGCCGTAGATCCCCGCATGGGTCAGCTTGTCTTTCTGACCGCCGGACACTCCAGGGATCTCCACGTAATAATCTCTCGGCGTTGTCACGAGAAGGATCTGATGGCTGACCGGATTTACAACAGCAATGATGTTCACGTCGCTGCGGCTGTTTGTCTCGATCGGACCAAACACATCGATTCCGCTGATATACACACTGAAGGTTTCATCCTGTACCGCCACGTCCACCGACTGGTCTTCCACTTCACTTCTGATACTGTGTGAGTAGATTATCTTTGTATTCTGGCTGTATCCCTCAAAGGCCTCTTCCAGAATGCCGGTATACCCCTCATTATAGATGATCGCGTCCACTTCACCATTATGAAGGGCCTGAGCCTGTTCCGCGAGACTGTCGTATTCCTCCGTTGCAATATCACTGCCGAGTTCACTGTTGATGGCTTCTACAGTCTGGGTGATTTGATCCCCGTTCATGGAATACTGGACACCGAAGGTGTAATCCGCCGCATCCTGAATCGACTCTGCCGGATCATCTGCCATGACTGCCACAACAATATTATCCAGCTCATAATCACCTCCGGAGATGTTGGAAATCGTTCCGCTTGTCTTAAACAGGAAATAGGAGCCAATGATCAGTATGATCGTTATGAACACACTGATGATCTTTCCAGTGATCGCATTCTTCTTTGAAAAAAACTGACTCACCAGGATGATTAGCCAGAAGAGGAAAAGAAGAATGCCAATCGCACCCAGGTAACTGTTCGGCAGCATGTTGAGCACAAAGAGTCCTGCCATAAATACAATGGTTGCGATCAGCTGGATCACCGCTATGACAAGTCCCACATTCCTGCTGATCTTGTTTTCATGTCTTTCTTCGTATACCGCGCCAGAATTTTTTCGTCCTCGTCCGCTGTTCCCGCTCTTTGCGCTGCCATACTCGGTGCTGCGTGCACCTCTCCCGTATGCCGACTGAGATGAGGATCTTTTCTTTACCTGCTGTTTCCTGCCGCTGGCGGAACTCCCCGGTCCCGAACCGGAAGGTTTACGCCGCTGTGCCGGTTTCTTCCCTCTGCGCTGTATATCATCTCTCTGACTCATTTATATTCAAACCCTTTCTCATCTTTTCTTTTATAGTATTATGCCGCTGTCCATCCAGCTCACAGGAAGAACGCCGGACAGCATCCTGTTTCTGGTAACACGCTCTTCCTATATTAGCATTTTTCGATTTATTTCGCAACAAATCCGGGTAATTATAATGATTTCTTAAATATTGTTTAAATATCTTCCCCATTTTCTTCACTTTTAAAACCATTTTCACAAATACCTTTGAGCCATATCTTTGTAACTATTCAGCCTTCTGGCTGAACCATATAAAAAAGTGACG
>DWUT01000081.1 GCA_019120615.1 Candidatus Mediterraneibacter norfolkensis | reverse complement strand
TCGGACAAAATTTTCTATCATTCGGTGTCCCTCCGGCGTCATCACCGATTCAGGGTGAAACTGGATCCCATATATCGGATACTGCCTGTGTTCCATCGCCATGACTTCGCCGTCCTCTGACCGTGCCGTCACCCGGATCTCCTCCGGCAGGGTATCTTCCCGAACTGCCAGAGAATGATATCTTGCCACCTGTATCGGTTCCCGGATTCCTTCAAAAAGCACGCTATCCTTTACTTCCGTCAGGATCGAAGTCTTCCCGTGCATCAGCCTCCCCGCATGAACTACCTCAGCTCCGAATGCCTCCGCAATCGCCTGATGTCCCAGGCAAACGCCAAGTATTGGGATCTCTCCTGCTGCCTTCCGGATCAGTTCCTCGCAGATTCCTGCATCCGCAGGCTTTCCCGGCCCCGGTGAGATAACCACCGCATCTGGTCTCATCTCCAGTACTTCCTCCGGGGTAATCCGGTCATTTCTCACTGTCCTTATTTCTTCCCCCGTTTCGGCAATAAACTGATAAAGATTGTATACAAAACTGTCGTAATTATCGATCAATAGAATCATTTCAGCCCTCCCTGTGCGGTCCTGACAGCCTGAAGCACTGCCCCCGCCTTATTCAGACACTCGGTAAATTCATTCTCCGGAACGCTGTCCGCCACAATCCCCGCTCCTGACTGCACGCACACGCGGCCATTCTTTTTCCATGCGAGCCGTATGGAAATACAGGTATCTACATTTCCTGCAAAATCCAGGTATCCGATAGCCCCTCCGTAGATGCCCCGCTTCTGCTCTTCCAGTTCCGCGATGATCTCACATGCCCGGATCTTGGGGGCTCCTGAAAGAGTGCCTGCTGGAAGTACGGCGTCTACCACGTCCACACTGTCCCGGTCTTCCCTGATCTTTCCCGCCACTGTTGAACCGATGTGCATCACATGAGAAAATCTTTCGATCCCCAGATATTTTTCCACCTTGACAGTCCCGGGGATACTGATCTTCCCGATATCGTTTCTTCCAAGATCCACCAGCATATTATGCTCTGAGAGTTCTTTCTCATCACTTAACAGTTCCTCTTCCAGCGCCTGGTCTTCTTCCTTAGTCTTTCCTCTGGGCCGCGTCCCCGCCAGCGGGAATGTGAACACTCTTCCGTCCACCATCTTTGCCAGCGTTTCAGGGGATGCCCCTGCGACCTCGATATCGTCGCTGGAAAAATAGAACATATAGGGGGAAGGGTTCATGGTCCGCAGCACCCGGTACGTATCAAACAGGCTCCCCTCTGCCTTAGCTGTCAGCGGATTAGACAGCACAACCTGGAAAATGTCTCCTTCACGGATATATTCCTTTGCCCGCTCCACCATCCGCATATATTCTTCCTTTTTCTTTGCCGGATGGAACTCCTCCTTCAGAACAAGAGGACGGAAATCTGCTTTCGCCTGGCTTCGGATCAGACGCTCCATCTCATCCAGTTCCGCATCTGCCCTGCGGCAGTTTTCTTCCAGATCACCGCTCAGGCCGACCCCTGTGATCAGGATCAGCTTCTGCCTGAAATTGTCAAATACGATCACCTTGTTAAAAAGCATCAGATCCACATCCCGGAATTCCTGCCCTTCCCCTGATGAGAGAATGTTCTTCAGAGTCGGCTCCGCATATTTAATATAATCATATGAGAAATACCCGACCAGTCCTCCGGTAAAAGGCGGAAGGCCTTCCACTGCCGGCGTCCGGTAATCTTCTAGGATCTTCCGGAACACCCCGCCCGGATGTTCCACAGGAAAACTCCGGCTCTTCTTCTCCTCTTCCTCTTTTCCTTCTACAATTGTCATAGCCCCGTCCGTACAGGTAATCTCCATATCCGGATCATATCCGAGAAAGGAAAACCTTCCCCATCGCTGTCTGTCCTCTGCACTCTCCAGCAGATAGCAGTGCCTGCTTGCCGCTCTCAGCGACCGCATCACTTCCACAGGGGTGAATGCATCTGCATAAAGTTCCCTGCTGACAGGATATCTTCGGTATTTTCCTTCCTGTGCGCAGGCTCTGATCTGTTCTAATGTCTTCTCTTCCATAAGCGCCTCCTTTTGCTGATGCTGATCTCTGCCGGAACCGTTCGCGCTCCTTTCCGATGTGCGTCAGCTTGAATCCGCGCTTCGCGCTTCTTCAAACTGCGGGCGTCCGCCCTATGCCGGTCCAACTGAAGCCGCCTTCTGAAAGCGTTGCTTTCAAGTCGTCTTCTATTTGCCCGGCGCACATCGGACTTTTGGACAAAATAAAAGTCCCTGACAGAATTTTTTGGTTCTGTCAAGGACGGTAATTCTTCAGAATCTCCGCGGTGCCACCTTGATTCACGGGTTTTCCCCTGTGCTCTCTGCAGGATACCAGCATATCCCCGGCAACTGACGTATGCCCACACGTCGCAGAATACTCAGACTGAAAAGTCCTTTGACTGCGCCCTCCGCGGTCCATTTGGCAGACTGCATCTCGACCCGGCTCTCACCTTCCCGGACTCTCTGTGCGCGCATGACTGCTTTGATCTCCGCTTCAACGGTTTAAAGCATTATTTTGTTTTTTTGAATTTTATCACCAGTTGTGTCCCATGTCAAGAAAATTCTGAAAATATTCGAAAAAAGTACCTGGCACTTTTTCCGACCGTTTTCAACTGTACAGTTGGATGATTCAAGAATCATCCAACCCACTTATTCATTCGCAAAATCGTGCTAACGCACTCTTGCGTCTGCTAGCGCATCCGCTTTTTGCTCATTAATAAATGGGCTGCTGATCCGATAATCCATTGGCATTGCAATAAATTGCATACCAATGGATTATCGGATCGCAACCGCACAGTTAAAAATTCTGTCACTTTCTCGACAACATATGTTTGATAAACACATACATCACGATAATGAACGCCAGCACATATCCGAACGCTCCCAATGCGGGAATTCCGAATATTTTCGGTTTCATATCGGTCGTGCAGATAATACTGGAACTGATCAGAAGCGCCATGACCCAGAGTCCCATGACAATATTGCGGACCAGCCTTCTTAAAAGCTGTGAAAGATCATTTGTCACTTCCAGGTTCAGCGTGATCTTGGACTGGCCGAGAAGGTACTCATGCATCATATCCGCCAGCAGGGAGGGTATATCCAGAGCCTTGCGCATGGATTTTGCAATGCTTTTTCCGCTGCTCTTAAGTTCTTTTTTCAAGTCAAACTCCCGGAACAGGTTGCCCGCCATATGAGATGTGGCGATCTCCACCATATTGATGTCCGGCGCGATATCGGCAAGTACCCCCTCCATGTGCGTCAGTCCGCGCGCGAGCATGGTCAGACCGTGGGGCATCTTGATCTTGTTGTCTTTCATCACATCCATAAGATCTGACATAACTTCCGCAACATTAATATTTCCTATGCCAGTATTTCCATACTTTGTCAGAAGAGCGCTGATTCCTTCGTAGAGCTGCTTCTGATCCGGCTTCTCCTTGAACTCTCCAATCGCCAGGACCGCGTTCAGAATCATCCCCACGTCATTCAGCGCAATGCCCTGTATTGCCTTTCCAATCACCTTCCGGTCATGCTCGGTGAGCCTTCCCATCATCCCCATGTCTATCCAGATGATCTTGCCCTCCCGGATCTTTACATTTCCCGAGTGAGGATCTGCATGAAAGAATCCGTCGTCCATGACCTGCTTGATATAGTTGTCCACCAGCTTGGTACCGATCTCCCGGAGATCATAGCCATTTTCCAGAAGCGCTTCCTTATCGTCGATCCCGCATCCGTCAATATATTCCATTACGAGGACATGGACTGTCGTAAACTGCTGATAAAGGATCGGCGTCCCAACATAATTCACGTCTTTGTTCCGACGGGCAAACTCCTCCATATTTGATGCCTCGGTCAGGAAATTCATCTCATCTCTTGTGACGGACCACATCTCATCCAGCACCAGATCCAGATCCGCCATTCCCTTGATACTGACCGGAGGAAGAAGTTTCACCGCTTTGTGGAGCAAAGCGATATCCCGGGCCATTGTCTCATGGATGCCCTTTCTCTGCACCTTTACAACGACGTCCTCGCCCGTGCGCAGGACAGCACGATGCACCTGGGCAATAGAAGCAGAGCCCTGCGGTATTGGATCAATCTCAGAAAATACTCTTTTCCACGATCGGCCGTAGGACTCTTCGATCACTTCGATCACTTCCTCAAAGGGCATCGGGGTTACTTCAGAACGGAGCTTCATCAGTTCATCACAGTACCGTTTCGGAAGGATATCCGAGTGCATGGACATGATCTGCCCCAGTTTGATAAACGTCGGTCCAAGATCCTCGATGATCAGCCGCAGTTTTTTCGGTGTGACTCCCCGGGTAATGTTATGTTTTCTTAAAACTGCGGTGATCTCCTTCAGTCTGGAATTATATTCGATCGGTTCTCTCTTACTCATCTGCTCCCGTTTTCTCCTGAGCGTCTTTTATATCATCCGGCACATCGTCCTCTTCGCTCTCCATCTTCTGGATCTGTTCCTTCAGAGCCTTGATCTGCTCCGGACTCATTTTCCCCAAAAGCTCGCTCAGTTCCTCTGCCGAGGAGGGTTTCACTGAGACATTGACTTTCTCTTTCACCGTCTTTTTGATATTGTGCTTCAGTTCCTCATTCAGGACCTTTCCCTGCTCTACGGTCAGTTCTCCCTTCTCCACCATCTCATTGAGCAGATCTTTCGATTTCTCTGCTGTAACAGCCACAGCTCCGATTCCTGCAAGTAAGATCTTTTTAATGTTGTCGCCTAATTTTTCCATAAGTCATTTCTCCTCTCTGTCAGTCTCATATGCTGCCTATGTATCCTGTCCTCAGCTCTTCTGAGCCGTTTCCTCTCCGGTGGTCTCTCCCCCGTCCTGAGCGCCATACTTTTTCTTATAACGCTCGATGCATTCCTCGATCACCTGTACTGCGCCCAGCGCACCGTCAAACTCATTCACTGCGGTCTTCTTTCCCTCAAGATCTTTGTATACGGTAAAGAAATGCCTGATCTCATCAAAAATATGTTTCGGCAGTTCTGAAATATCTGTGTACGTTTCGTAGGTAGGATCAGCCCACGGGATCGCGATCACTTTCTCATCTCCTGCTCCGCCGTCTGTCATCTTCATCACGCCGATGGGATAGCATCTCACCAGCGTCAGCGGCTCCAGAGGCTCCGAACACATGACCAGAACATCCAGAGGATCCCCGTCATCTCCCAGAGTCCGGGGAATAAATCCATAGTTCATCGGATAGTGTGTAGATGTGTACAGCACCCGGTCAAGGATGATAAGCCCCGTCTCCTTATCCAGCTCATACTTTTTCTTGCTCCCCTTGGATATCTCGATCACAGAAATAAAATCCGTCGGAAATATCCTTTCTTCACTTATGTCATGCCAAATATTTCCCATAACTATCTATTTTCCTCCATGTATTTTTATGATCTCTTTTTCAGGCAGCCCTCTTTTTACAACAACTCTCTGAAAACCGCTTCCACTGCCGAACATGCCTCTTCCTCGTCTTCCCCCGAGACATCCACAGTGATCCCTTCACCGCATTTTATGCCCAGAGACATGAGCTGCATCAGCTTCTTCGCGTCGGCTTCCTTATCTCCTTTCTTTATCAGAATATCGGACACATACTTCTGCGCCGTCTTCACGACCGTTCCGGCAGGTCTCGCATGGATCCCGGCCCTGTCAGTGATAACATAATCAAATGACTTCATAATGTTATCTCCTTTCCGCATTTTGCCCAGAATTCTTTTCATTTCCGGTCAATATTTTATTTAATTTTACCTCTTATTGGTGAATACGTCCAGTAGAAAATTCGGGAGTTGACAGAAGTAGCCCTGAATCAGATAGGGAATGATTTCCGCCCCCTATCCGCCACGATACAGCGGCCTGCTCACAGCATTGCTGTCCGCTGCCCCGCTGCCCGGCAAATACCTGCTCGTTTGAGCATATCAGCCGCTCGCCGGGCTTATCACATAAAAAAACAGCGGCGGGATCACTCCCGCCGTCATCATATCATTTTGACTCATTTACCATCATACTTCTTTCTCACTGATTCTGCATGTCTGCCGCCGAACCAAGCGTTACACTCAGTGTCTGCTCCTGATATGCTCCATTATCGGAGCGCTGTACAACAACATCCACTGTCTCTCCTGCTGCATAATACTGCAGCGTCTGCTGAAGCTGACTCATACTGCTGATGGTCCGTCCGTCCAGTTCTGTAATAATATCGCCTCTCTGCATGCCCGCATCTGCCGCCGGTCCGTTCTCGACAACCTCTGCCACAACTACGCCCGAGGGAACACCGTACAGTTCTGATACTTCTGCACTCACATCCGAGCCCTGGATCCCGAGATAAGAAGCGTCGGCTTCGTCAACCTTCTCCCGGGTCTCCTGGTTCATCATATCCTGAAGACTGCTCTGCGCTTTGTCAATCGGAATGGCAAACCCAATATTATCTACACTTGCTCCATTTGAGCCAGATGAACTCTTTGCCTCATTGATGCCAATCAGTTCACCCTGCATGTTCAGAAGAGCGCCGCCACTGTTACCGGAGTTGATAGCCGCGTCTGTCTGGATCAGACCCGTGGAATTGATCGTTGTTCCATCCTCATAAGTCAGGGTCAGGTCACGGTCAAACGCGCTGATATAACCGCTTGTCACAGACTGCCCATACCCAAGGGCATTACCGATTGCCACAACCTGGTCGCCAAGCTGCATATTATCCGAATCACCGATCGTCGCGATCTTGATCTGGTTCATCGTATCATCCGGAATATCCGCCAGTTTTACAGACACAACTGCAAGGTCATTGTCCACATCCGTACCTTTTACCGACGCTTCTACGCTCTCCTCGTCGATAAATCCGACAGACAGGCTGGTCGCACCTTCTACTACATGATAGTTTGTCGCAATGAGAAGTTCTGTGTCGTTTTCCCCGACGATAACGCCGGTACCGGCTCCTTCTACTTCATACTGCTGGGTGCCGCCGAAGAAGTTTCTCATCTCTTCCACAGTCATGGTGGAGATCGTTACCAGAGAAGGCATTGCATTCTGCGCCACTTCCGCTACTGTACCCTGAGCTGCACTGCTGTCTGAAGAACCGGAAACATCTGCGCTGGCGCTGGTGGTCTGAGTCTGACCGATCTGTGCTTTGTCCCGTCCCGTCAGGTGCTCCGCCGCAGTATTGACGCCGAACATCGTGCCGCCAGCCACAAGACCAAATACAAGTGCCATTGATACAACAGACGCCCATCTTCTGCCTGTGGTCATGGATTTTCTCCCTTTTTCTTTTTCCTGTCTTTCTATATCATTACTGTTATAATACTCTTCACTCATAATTCTCTGCCTCTTTTCTTTCTCCGGATCCTTCCCGGATCCATTTCCTTTTTACATTTCTAAAGATAACGGCAAATTGTGACGGAATTATGAAGGAAATGATATAAAACTGTGATTCTTCAAAAGATCTTCATTTTTCAGCTCCAAACAGTCATATGATACTTACCCTCATCATTTCTAATATCATAGTTCTCCCCGTCATCCGCAGGTTCATAAAGGATGTGCATTGCCGGTTCTCTCTTTCCGATATCCCGTTTTCTGAGATAAACCCGGATATCCAGCTTCTCCGGCCATCCCTCTATATCGGTTGACAGACGCAGGGACTGAAATGAGTTCTCCCTGCACATTTCAATCACCATCCTCGCAAATTTCTCTTCATCCCCGATTGTCCCACTGTTGGCCACTACAGTCAGCCGGCAGGTCTCCCCGTCAGACATGCTGCTGACTGCATCCGGGATTCCTGGATTATCCTTCCCTTCTCGCTCTTTATTTCCCAATGCAGCAAAAAGACACGCAGCACAGAACACTGTCAAACCGGCAGCTATAACCTGCATTGTCTTCAATTTGTTGCTTATTATCATATTTACTCCTTTTTGTCTCATTTTTACAACCGATTATACATTTCACATTAGATAAAATCAATAAAAAGTGCAGAAAATGAGACAAATTAATTTCAGAAAGGAAGAAATCATATGCCAAAACCACGTTCAAAGACAGGAGAGAAAAATCTGATCAGCAAAAACCTGATCGAACTGCGGAAAAGGAACCATTTTTCTCAGAGGCTTCTTGCCTATCATCTCCAGCTCAATGGATATGACATGGACAAGAATGTGATCACACGGATCGAAACAAATAAAAGATATGTTACGGACATTGAACTCAAAGCGCTATGCGAAGTGCTGGATGTGACCTATGATGAACTGATAGACGGGAATTAATCCTGACTTTTCTGTTTGGAGTCCCCTTTCCACTGTTTCCACATATGATATCAGAAGAAGATGCATCTTCCCTCAACCTAATAATATATAGAGGCAGCATAATGGGTATTACAAATTCTAACAAACAGATTGACATGCTCCAGATCAGCTGTGACGGCACCCTGAAGGTGACCCTTGCGCTCTCTGCCTCTCCCGACATAGCGTCCAATCCGACGGATATCGTCCTCATCCTGGACCGGTCCGGAAGTATGGCGGGAAGCCCTCTGGCAAATATGAAATCAGGAGCAGATACTTTTATCGACATTATTGATGAAGCGACAGACGGTACGCTGGACGGAACGATCGGTTCCGGCAGCCGGATCGGCATCGTAAGCTTCGCCGACGACACTATAGCAGATACACAGCTCATCACTTCCGTGATGGATCTGAAAGCCGCTGTAAATTCACTGACCGCCGGCGGATCGACCAATCACGCCGACGCCTTTGCAACAGCGGCCGGCCTGTTCGATCCCGCGTCGTCAAATGCGAAGGTCATGGTCATGTTTACCGACGGCAGGACCACCTCCGGTATTCCGCCGGCACCGGTGGCTGCGGCTGCCCGGGCGTCCGGGATCATCATCTACTGCATCGGTCTCATTGGGGCAGACGGCATCGACGTCGCCGTACTGAACGACTGAGCGACCGATCCTGACGCGTCCCACGTAGCAGTCACGCCGGATGATTCCGAACTGGAGGATCTGTTCGCAGATCTGGCAGCCAACATCTCCAAACCCGGGGCGACAGATATCGTGATCTATGAGGTCATTGATCCCGACTTCGTCATCACAGGTATTTCCTCGCCCACAAAAGGAAGCGCCATGTCGGTAGATCCCACCACTCTGCAGTGGAAGATCACCGAGCTGGGGGGATCCGGAAATGAAGGTGCTTCCCTGGAATTCTATATCAGACACATCGGTCAGGATTCCGGTACCAAAAAAAGTGAATCGGTCGATTACATACTCTGACACAGAGGGCAACACTGTCACCTTCCCCGATCCTTCCGTTACGGTAGACTGTGGAGTGATCGTAACACCGGAGCCATGTCCGGTTCCCATCGATTTCACCGCAGAAGGATGCGAAAATTTCCTGGCCGTAAATCTCGGGAACACTTATCTTGAATCGACTGGACGCATCGTAGAACTTAGCGTGACGATCAAAAATGTCTGCCCGAACAGACGCACAGCACTGGGTGTCATCCTGACTGAAACTGACTGCAGTGGAAAGGAACATATGCGCGGTATCAAGACGATCACCGTCCCGGCACACCACTCCTCCGGCTGCCGCGATATCCTGGTAAGATGCATCCGGTTTGTACTGCCCGACGGCCTTAACGTCTCCTGCAGTTCCGGTGCAGGAATGCGCGGCACAAGGAATCTGAGGGCACAAGCCATTGCTCACAACATTGATTCTGACTATAAATGCTGCAGCACGATCAGACCGGTCTGACCGGCAAATGCCTGCTTGTGCGAACATGGCAGCCGCTTGTCAGGTTCATCACCAAAAAAATCCCGTCACACAACGAGACGGGATTTTTATGTCTTCTAATATGCCTGTAAACATATCAGAACTGATTATTTTTCAAAGAAACGATTAAGCGTTCTTCTGAGCGATCGCTGCCTGTGCCGCTGCCAGTCTTGCAACCGGTACACGGAACGGTGAGCAGGATACATAGTCAAGTCCGATGCTGTTGCAGAACTCTACAGAACTCGGATCTCCACCGTGCTCGCCGCAGATACCAACGTGCAGGTTCGGATTAACCGGTTTTCCTAACTCGATTGCCATCTTCATCAGCTTGCCAACGCCTGTCTGATCCAGTTTTGCGAACGGATCGTTCTCAAAGATCTTAGCGTCATAGTAAGCGTTCAGGAACTTACCAGCGTCATCACGGGAGAATCCGTATGTCATCTGTGTAAGGTCGTTTGT
>DWUT01000080.1 GCA_019120615.1 Candidatus Mediterraneibacter norfolkensis | reverse complement strand
CCACCTAATTTCACCTCTCCTGCTAATCAACAGCAAAAGAGAGCCTGAAAAATGCCTTTTACTTACTTTGATAGTGAAAGCAAGGATTCAAGTGAACTCCTAAGCGGAAGGCCGGCGGTTCGAATCCGCCCAGGAACGTGAATGAGAAGCCGAACCTACCTTGTGAGAATGAGGAGGGCGGCTTTTTTATTTAAAAAAGTAATTCACAGAATGATTGCCGTTCCGTTCCAAACATGTTATATTATTCATAAGTGTTGTTATTTTTACACAAAAAATTAAAAAAGAAAGTAGTAGGAGTGGTAAAATGTATCAGGAAGAGTATAAGCGCTGGCTTGAAGCTGATCTTGAGGATCCGGATCTGAACCCGGAATTATCAAGGATCGAAGGAAATGATGAGGAGATCAAAGACCGCTTTGCGGTGGCACTGAAATTCGGTACCGCAGGTCTCCGAGGCGTACTTGGAGCAGGAACGAATCGCATGAACATTTATGTGGTACGCCAGGCTACACAGGGACTGGCAAACTGGGTAAAGACCCAGGGCGGTACCCAGACCGTTGCGATCAGCTATGACAGCCGTCTTAAGAGTGATGTTTTCGCAAAGACAGCGGCCGGTGTTCTGGCTGCAAACGGGATTAAAGTAAGGATCTACGACGCGCTGATGCCTGTACCGGCACTTTCCTTTGCGACTCGTTATTATAACTGCAATGCCGGAATTATGGTGACAGCTTCCCACAATCCGGCGAAGTACAACGGATACAAGGCTTATGGTCCGGACGGATGCCAGATGACAGACGATGCGGCCGCGATCGTATACGATGAGATCCAGAAGACAGACGTTCTGACAGGAGCAAAATATGTTTCATTTGCACAGGGCGTTGAGGACGGACTGATCCGCTTTGTTGGAGACGATTGCAAGAGAGCCCTCTACGATGCGATCGAGTCCAGACAGGTTCGTCCGGGGCTGTGCAAGACTGCAGGACTGAAGCTGGTCTACAGCCCGCTGAACGGTTCCGGCCTTGTTCCTGTGACTCAGGTATTAAAGGATATCGGCGTTACAGATATCATCATCGTTCCGGATCAGGAGTACCCGAACGGTTACTTTACAACCTGCAGCTATCCGAACCCGGAGATTTTCGAGGCTCTGGAGCAGGGACTGAACCTGGCAAAAGAGACAGGCGCGGATCTGATGCTTGCGACAGACCCGGATGCAGACCGTGTAGGTATCGCAATGAAATGCCCGGACGGTTCTTATGAGCTGGTAAGCGGAAATGAAGTGGGAGTTCTTCTTCTAGATTATATCTGTGCCGGACGTATTGAAAAGGGAACGATGCCGGAGAAGGCTGTTGCAGTGAAATCCATCGTATCCACACCGCTTGCGGACGCAGTTGCAGAGAATTACGGAGTAGAGTTAAGAAGCGTTCTGACCGGATTCAAGTGGATCGGGGATCAGATCGCTCAGCTGGAAGAGGCAGGAGAGGTTGATCGTTTCATCTTCGGATTCGAGGAGAGCTATGGATACCTTGCAGGACCGTATGTACGGGATAAAGACGCAGTCATCGGTTCCATGCTCATCTGTGAGATGGCGGCATACTACAGGAGTATTGGAAGCTCTCTGAAACAGAGGATGGAAGAAATCTATGCTCAGTACGGACGTTACCTCAACAAGGTAGACAGCTTTGAATTCCCTGGATTGAGCGGAATGGACAAGATGGCAGGCATCATGACAAACCTGCGCGAGAATCCGCTGACAGAGATCGCAGGATACAAGGTCGAGAGTGTAACAGATTATACGAAACCGGAAGAGACAGGACTTCCGTCAGCAAACGTTCTGATCTACAAGCTGGAGAACAAAGAGACAGTCATCGTTCGTCCGTCCGGAACAGAGCCGAAGATCAAGATCTACTACACAACACTTGGAAAAGATCTTGCAGAGGCTCAGGCTGAGAAGGACAAGCTTGCAGAGGCTATGAAACCGATCATGGCATAGATGACCTTAGAATAATGAAAAAGAAGTAGTATTGGAAAATCAGACGATAGAATAAAACATCGCGGGACAGGGAAACCTGCCCCGCTTTATTACTAAAAAGATACGATAATAAAACAAATATTATGTGCAGAAAAAGAGGAATGTGTTAAACTAGACTTCAGATGAGCGGCACGGCGGATTGAAGAATGAAATGGGGAGAAGGCATGTGCCGGAACGATTCGGAAGGACGAAAAAGCATATGACGATCAAAGAAATAGCACAGCTCGCGGGAGTATCCAGCGCGGCTGTGTCAAGATATTTAAACGGCGGATATGTGAGTGAGGAAAAGAAAGAACAGATAAAGAGGGTGATTGACGAGACAGGATATCAGCCATCAGCGCAGGCCAGGATCCTGCGGACAAAGAAAGCATGTCTTGTGGGGGTGGTGGTGCCGAAGATCAATTCGGAATCTATCAGCCGTGTCACGGCGGGGATCGAACAGGTCCTATCGGCGAGAGGATATCAGATGCTCCTTGCCAGCACAAACAATGATCCGGGAAAAGAGGTCACGTATCTGAAGCTGTTTGAGAATTATCCGGTGGACGGGATCATCCTGATCGGTACGGTGATCACTGCGGAGCACAGGAAATTTCTCAAGAACTCAAAAGTCCCTGTTGTTGTTGTGGGACAGTATACGAAATACGCAAACTGCATCTATCATGACGATTACGGCGCAGGGAAGGCAATGGGGAAAGCTGTGGCGGCATCTCTGAAGGAGGAGATGAAACGCCGGGAAGAGGAACAGGAAGAGACCCAGTACAGAGGTAAAGTGGCATACATTGGAGTCACAAAAGAGGATAAAGCGGTAGGAGTTGCAAGAGAGGATGGATTCCGGGCCGGGTTGAAGTCACTGGGGGTTGAACTGGAAGAAACCTGTACGAGAAAGGCCGAGTTTACCATGGAATCAGGCTACAGGGCTGCTATGGATCTTCTGGAAAAGAACCGTGATATCGGCATCCTTTCCTGCGCCACAGACACGATCGCGGCGGGGGCGATCGAGGCGCTCCTTACCTACAGCAGGAAACAGGTGCCGGAGGAGGCGAAAAATTCCGGCGGCAGGATGCAGTATATTCTGGGCAACTCGAAGATCCGGGTCACCGGATTCGGTGACAACCAGTTTTTAAAGGCAGTGACCGGCGGGATCCCGACTGTGCATTTCGGGTACAAGACCAGCGGGATCCGGGGCGCGGAGCTGCTTCTGGACGTGATCGAGCGGGGAGAGAAGATCCCCGTTGAGATGAAGCTGGGATTCCGGATGGTGAGCGGGCAGGAGGAAGAGGATGCGTCTTGAGGCACTGATCAATAAAAATTATGACCTGCTCACAGCGAATGACAGGGAGATTGTCAACACAATATTTCGGGAAAAGAAGGCGATCCGGGAGATGAACAGTACCCAGCTCGCCTCCTTTCTCAATATATCCAGGACGACGCTGGTGCGCTTTATGAAAAAGCTGGGGATCGGGACGTTTGCTGAATTCCGTCTTCTGCTGGAGGAAGAGCAGGAGAGCAGGAATATCATGTCGTTTGTCATGAAAGATGTGTTGGATCACTACCACGCTGTGATCGATGAACTGAAGAAACATGACTATTCCCAGGTATACCGCATGATCGCAGGCGCGGATACGATCTATCTCTATGGTTCCGGAAATGAGCAGAAAGCGGTAGCGGAAGAATTCAAGCGGATATTCCTGATCTTCGGAAAGTATTGTGTGGATCTTTTTGATTTCGGTGAGGTAGAGTTTGCCAGGGAACGGTTCAAGGAGAATGACCTTTTTGTGGCGATCTCACTGTCGGGGGAGAGCAGAGAGGCGATCCGGGTTATGCGCTGTGTGCAGGGAGCGGAGATTCAGACCCTCTCGCTTACAAGATGGGCGAATAATTCCCTGGCAAGGATGTGCCAGGAAAATCTGTATGTGGGGACGCGTACCGTCTATCAGACGGAGAGAGAGTCATACGAGATGGTAGCGGCATTTTACATATTGCTGGATATTCTGACAGTACGGTACCTAGAATACACAGAGCCGGCAGAAGCAGATACAGCAGCGGGAAACGGGACGGTCAGATCCGGAGGCAGGATAGAAGAACTTCTGAACAGCCGGTATGACAGCTTCAGCGAGAATGAGAAGTATATCTGCCATTATCTGACAGGACATTATAGAGATTGTGCGTTTCACACGATCGGCGAATTCGCGGAAAAGTGCAGTGTTTCCCAGACGATGCTGGTGAGATTCGCCAAGAAACTGGGCATGTCAGGGTATGGCGAACTCAAAGCGCGCCTGAAGATCGACCTGGAAGAAAATCCTGTTTCATCGAAAGGACTGATGGAAAAGGTCACACAGAGCTACTACAAGATGATGGATGATCTTGTGAAGCGGGATATGACAGGAATTTTCAAGAATCTGGAACAGGCAGAGAGAGTATTTATCTACGGAAGCGGTTCCTCTCAGACAAGGGCGGCAAGCGAGATGAAAAGGATCTTTCTCCCGGTAAAGGAGATGGTGCATATCCACGGGCATGATATGTGCCGGGCACTGCAAAAGACTGCAGGAGATAAGGATCTGGTCATATTGATCTCCCTCTCGGGGGAATCCCAGGCAGTCGTGGAGCTGGGGCGGGCACTGAGGACGAACCATGTGCCGGCAGTCTCTATCACACGATTAAAGAACAATACGCTGGCGTCGCTCTGCAGTGAAAATCTGTATATCAATTCTATACAGATGCCGGTGGAATATGATGTAGAATATGAGATCGCGACGCCCTATTTTATCCTGATTGAATTTCTCTATCTTTCTTACAGAAATTATCTCTCACAGAAGTGAAAAAACGGGATACAGTGAAAACAAATTTATCTGAAACTGGTGTACAAAAATTCATAATATGAAAGCATGTACAAAAAGTGTACATAAATCTTAACGAGGACCATTCTATTGAATGGTCTTTTGTTTTCTGCTAGTATTGCTCGTGAAAGAAAACAAGGGAATCAAAAATAAAGGGATGAAAAGAGGAATGATGGTGACAGAGATCATTTATCTGGATATAGACGGTACGCTCAGGGACGAGCGGTACGGAATCCCGGACAGTGCAAAAAAAGCGATACAAAAATGCAAGGATGACGGAATCTTCATCGTGATCTGTACGGGAAGGAACCCGGGGAGCATCCAGGAAGATGTGAAGCGTCTGCGGACAGACGGCGTGATCTCCGGAGGAGGATGTTTCATCGAGTTCCGGGGAGAGATGCTGAAGCGGGAGTACTTCCCGATGAGGAGCCTGGGAGAGTTTCTGGAGGTGATCCGGAAACGGAAACTGGGGGCGTCGCTGGAGGCTGAAGAGGAAATATATATGAATGAGGCTGCGGCACGGTTTTTCAGGGAAGATTTCCAGAGGAAGATCCCGGAAGGAGCGGACAGGAAACAGTTTCAGGAAGAAAACAAGATTTCTTATGAGGATAACTTTTCAGATTTGTGGAGAGCGCGTGGAAAGATACACAAGATCTGTCTGCTAGGTAAAGAAGAAGAAATCGAACGGGTCCGGAAACAGTTTGAAAAAGAGACGGAGACAGTGCAGCAGAAGGAATGGAACGGACAGTGGTATATTGAACTTCTCCCGAAACACTGTGGGAAGGGAACCGCCGTGGAGATTTTGAACCGGTATCTGAATATCAGCAGGGAGAGGAGTATGAGCTTCGGGGACGGAGACAACGACGTGGATATGCTGAAAGCTTCCGGAACAGGAATTGCCGTCCGCGGCGGGAGTCGGAAACTGACAGAGTATGCCGACGCTGTGTGCGAGAGTCCCATGGATGACGGTATATACAGAGAACTTAAGAGGCGTGGGATCATCTACGGTCAGAACGATACAGGAGAAAAAATAGAGAACGATACAGCAGAAAGAAGAGAGAAAAAACAGAGGAAAGAGAAAAGGAAATCTGCGAGGAAGAAAGGAGAGCATGAGATGGCGAGAAAATGGTGGCAGGATGAAGTGATCTATCAGATCTATCCCAAAAGTTTCCGGGACAGCAATGGCGATGGAATCGGAGATATACGGGGAATCACAGAGAAGCTGGATTACCTTGAGAATCTGGGGGTGACGATGCTGTGGATCTGTCCGATCTATCAGTCGCCCATGGATGACAACGGCTATGATGTGTCGGATTATATGGCGCTGGCGCCGGAATTCGGGGATATGGATGACCTGGACGAATTGATCCGGGAGGCGGATAAGAGAAACATTAAGATCATGATGGATCTGGTGATCAACCACAGTTCCGATGAGCATGAATGGTTTCAGAAAGCACTGGAAGACCCGGAAAGCAGATATCATGATTATTATATCTTTAAAGAGGGGAATGAGAGACCGAACAACTGGAGATCTATCTTTGGAGGAAGCGTCTGGGAGAAGGTTCCCGGACGGGATGAATATTATTACCATACCTTCGGAAAGAAGCAGCCCGATCTGAACTGGGAAAACGAAGAACTGAGAAAAGTCCTTTTCGATATGGTCAACTGGTGGCTTGAACGTGGAATCGCCGGATTCCGCATCGACGCCATCTCATTTATCAAGAAAGATCTGACATGGTCTGACAGAGAGCCGGACGGAGCGGACGGACTGGCGAAATGTACGAAAGCAACGAGGAATATGCCCGGTATCGGAGAATTTCTTACCGAACTCAAAGAGGAGACATTTGCCAGGCACCGGTGTGTGACCGTGGCGGAGGCAGCAGGCGTGCCGTATGATAAAATGGGGGAGTTCATCGGAGAAAACGGATATTTTGATATGATCTTTGATTTCCGCTATGCGGACCTGGATATCGTCTCCGGAAGCGAGTGGTTCAAACGACTGCCATGGACGGTGAAAGAGCTGGAGGAGAAGATTATGGCAAGCCACATGATCATGCAGAAGTACGGCTGGCCGGCGAACTTTATCGAAAACCATGACCAGCCCAGGGCGGCGTCAAAATACCTGAAGGAAGCCCAGGATAATAAGGATGCGGTGAAGATGATGGGAGCGATGTACTTCTTTTTAAGAGGCGTGCCTTTCATTTATCAGGGACAGGAGCTGGGGATGGTGAACTTTGAGCGGACGTCTATGGAGCAGTTCAACGACCTTTCCAGCATTGATCAGTATCAGAGATCACTTGAAGAAGGGTTCTCCGGGGAGGAGGCGCTCCGGATCGTGAACTTAAGGAGCAGGGACAATGCAAGGACGCCGTTTCCGTGGAATGCAGAAAAGTACGGCGGATTTACCGAGGGAACGCCGTGGCTGGGTATGACAGAGGAATATCCGAGGATAAATGCAGAGGCACAGAAGGGAAAAAAGGGAAGCATTTATGAATTTTATAAAGAAATGATCGCTTTCCGACAGCATGGGCCGTACAGCCGTACTTTGATCGAAGGAAATATCGAGCCGGTGAGGTCCGGGGAGGATGTGATCGCCTACCGGAGGTTTACGGAAGAAGAATCCATATACTGTCTGTTTAATTTCTCAGGAGAAGAAAGAACAGAGACCCTTCCGAATACGGGGATGGTCCCGATCTGGGGAAATCTGGAACAGACATATATGAATGGAAAGGCAATAAAGCTTCAGCCATATCAGGCTGTGCTGATAAAAGAAAACGAGTGAGAGGAAACGGAGGAAGAAAAATGGCAGGGACAGATTACAGACAGGCTGCCTCCCAGATTATTGAAATCGTGGGAAGAGACAACATCATGTCGGCGACGCACTGCGCCACAAGGCTCAGATTGATCGTCAAAGACAAAGATAAGATCGATGAGAAGAAGCTGGAGAAGCTTCCACTGGTGAAAGGGACATTTTTCAACGCGGGACAGTACCAGATCATCCTTGGAACAGGGATCGTAAACAAAGTATATGACGAGATGGAGAGCATGGGGCTTAAAACCCTGTCAAAACAGGAACAGGACGAGATCATCAAGAAACAGCAGAAGGGCGTAAAACGGATGATGAGGACTCTGGGAGATATCTTCATCCCGATCATCCCGGTGATCGCTGCGACAGGATTGTTCCTGGGTCTGAAAGGATGTATTTTTAATGATAATGTGCTGGGGCTTTTCGGAGCATCCACAGCGATGATCCCGGATTATATCGTGACTCTGGTAAACGTGCTCACGGAGACCGCGTTCTCTTTCCTGCCGGCGATCATCTGCTGGTCAGCGTTCAAGGTGTTCGGCGGAACTCCGGTCATCGGGATCGTTCTGGGTCTGATGCTGGTCTCCCCGATCCTGCCGAATGCTTATTCTGTTGCAGATCCGAAGAGCGGTGTTGATGCGGTGATGGCTTTTGGCGTTATTCCGATCGTAGGATGCCAGGGAAGCGTGCTGACAGCGATCCTGACCGCTCTGATCGGCGCGAACCTTGAGAAGAAGCTGCGCAAAGTGATGCCCAACGCATTGGATCTGATCATGACGCCTTTTGTGGTCATGCTTGTGACTTTCCTGATCGTGATCCTGGGAATCGGTCCGGTGATGCACGTGATCGAGCTGGGGCTTGTGGATATCGTGGAGAAGCTGGTACATCTGCCTCTGGGAATCGGGGGATTCATCATTGGAGCAACATATCCGCTGCTGGTCATCACAGGTCTGCATCATACATACACGATGATCGAAACCTCCCTTCTTGCAAATACTGGATTCAATCCGGTCATCACTCTCTGCGCGATGTACGGATTCGCGAATGTGGGAACCTGTCTCGCGTTTTTCGTGAAATCGAAGAAGGAAAGCGTGCGCCAGACAAGCATCGGTGCCATGCTCTCTCAGTTGTTCGGAATCAGTGAGCCGGTGCTGTTCGGTATCCAGCTCAGATATAACTTAAAACCGCTGATCATCATGCTTTGCACTTCAGGACTTGGAGCCGCGATACTTTCGATCTTGAATATCCAGTCCAATTCCTACGGACTGGCGGTACTTCCGTCCTATCTGATGTACATTTATGAAGGAAGGCAGTTGTTCTGGTACTTTGTTGTGTCAGTATTCTCCGTAGCGTTCTGTTTTGCTATGACATGCATGTTCGGGATTCCAAAGGAAGTGACGGTGCCGGATGAGGAGGAAGAGAATGATATGCCGTCTGTTCAGAATACAGGAGTAATGGATAGCGCAGAGTCAGCGGTTCGGGAAAAGGACCCTCAGGAAGAACAATATCAGGGGGACAAGGCGACTCTTGAAATCTCTTCTCCGGTCAATGGAAAGGTGATTCCTCTGGAAGAAGTAAAAGATCCGACATTCTCACAGAAAATCCTTGGGGACGGAGTTGCCGTGGAACCTGCAGACGGAACTGTGAAAGCTCCTGTGGATGGAACTGTCAGCGTAGCGTTTGAGACGGGACATGCGGTCGGGATAACGGCGGAGAACGGGACAGAGATCCTGATCCATATCGGGATTGATACGGTAGATATGAACGGAACCGGATTTCGGATGATGGTACGGGATGGTCAGAAGGTGAAAAAAGGCGACATACTTGTTGAGGCAGACCTGGAAGAAATCCGAAAAGCCGGAAAGGATACAGCGGTGATGGTCATTCTTACATCCGGAGAGAAGACAGGAGAGATACGGACAGGACAGACAGGAGCGTGCCGGGGGACTGTTTGTACCGCAATGTAGAATAGTAAGTGCCTGGAAAGCAGACAATAATGAAATCAGCTTTCCAGGCAACTTTTTAGTTCTCCCGCCATAGGCGGGCTCTAACGGGGTGAAGTCCCTGGATTAGCTAAAATCCCCTTTTATTCGACATCAAATCTGTATACGAAAGGATCTTTCTCTGTACAGGGCCGCCACTGGAATGACTGGCAGAATGGTATGTACTATCTGGATGACGCAAGTCTGTACAGTATCCAGAACATCCTGAACCAGATCAATCAGAATATATCTTATCTGGCATCCAGCGGAGTCAGCGGGGTAAGTATGGCGGATCTTCCGACTACAACGATCCGTATGGCGATCGCGTTTGTCGGGATCCTTCCGATCCTTATCGCATATCCGTTCTTCCAGAAAAACTTCGCGAAAGGTATCACCATGGGATCTGTAAAGGGATAAGGAACCGCTCGATCAAAGATGTTCTCGACTGGCTTCCCCTGGAAGAAAACAGTGCCGGGATGAACAGTGGGAATGTCGGGATATAAAACAGAATAGCAGATGAAAAACAGAAGTTCTTTGATATTCTGATGTCAGAACTTCTGTTTTTTTGCGTGGATCGGACAGGGAAAGGAACTTCCTCTGTCCGATTATAATACTTAAAAATGATATCGATATCTTATTATATTTGTATAGTGACTTCCGGAAAAAGATTTGATAGTGCAAAATACACAAAAAATATTTCAAAATATCAGCAAAAATTCCCCCTTTACAAACCCCTCGTTTCCGACTATTATTTAATTAGAAAATATGAAATCGATTTCAGATTTCATGAGTTTATACAAGGGAAGGAGAGTCATTATGGATTACAGAAAGACCGCACAGGAAATTCTGGACAAAGTCGGCGGCAGCAAGAACATCGTCTCCGCCGCACACTGCGCGACGAGACTCCGTCTTGTCATTGCGGACAACAGCAAGGCTGACAAGACAGCCATTGAGAATGTGGAAGGTGTAAAGGGCGTGTTTGAGGCGTCCGGACAGCTTCAGATCATCCTCGGAACGGGAACTGTCAACAAGGTGTTCGACGAGTTTATTTCCATCGCGGGGATCACGGCAAGTTCCAAAGCCGAGGCGAAAGAGGCGGCAGCTCAGAAGCAGAATGTATTTATGAGGGCAATCAAGCTGCTCGGAGATATCTTTGTGCCGATCATCCCGGCTATCGTGGCCAGCGGTTTCCTCATGGGTATCATGAACTCCCTGGACTTCATGATCAACAACGGATTCCTCAACATGGACACCAGCAGTTCTATCTATGTATTTGCAAGCCTGTTCAGCAACACGGCTTATACATTCCTGCAGATCCTGATCGCATTTTCCGCGGCAAAGGCGTTCGGAGCCAATCCTTATCTTGGAGCGGTCATCGGTATGATCATGATCAACCCGTCTCTGCAGAACGCGTACACGGTCGCAACAGAAGGTGTACAGCAGACACAGTCCGTATTCTTCGGACTTTATGACATCGATATGGTTGGATATCAGGGACATGTCATCCCGGTCGTCATCGCGGTATGGCTCCTGTCAGTGATCGAGAAAAAGCTGCACAAGATCGTTCCTGAAGTTCTCGATCTGTTTGTAACTCCTCTGGTCAGCGTGTTCGTGACAGGATATCTGACACTGTCCATTATCGGACCGATCTTTGTCTGGGCTGAGAACGCGATCCTGGGCGGCATCCAGTGGCTGCTGACACTTCCTTTCGGACTTGGAAGTCTCGTCATGGGTGCTCTGTACGCTCCGACCGTGGTCACAGGTATCCATCAGATGTACACGGCCATCGATATCGGACAGATCGCTCAGTACGGCGTGACCTACTGGCTGCCTCTGGCAAGTGCGGCGAACATCGCACAGGGAGCTGCAGCCCTCGCGGTAGCGCTGAAATCAAAAGACAAGAAGATCAAATCACTGGCGCTTCCGTCATCCTTAAGTGCATTTATGGGAATCACGGAGCCGGCGATCTTCGGTGTGAACTTAAGATTCTTTAAACCGTTCATCGCAGGATGTATCGGTGGAGGATGCGGCGCTCTGTATGCTTCAGTTGTTCACCTGGGAGCAAAGGGAACAGGCGTTACAGGTATCTTCGGTATCCTGCTCTGCCTGGACAGCCCGGTGCAGTATCTGATCGAGATGCTGATCGCGGTGGGAGTTGCGTTTGTGATCTCATTTATCCTCTATAAGGATCAGGCGCCTCAGGCAACTGCGGCAGAGGCCGGGAACGCTCCGGCAGCAGTTCCGGACAACCCGGGAGACATTTCTGAGGGGACAGATGCTGCATCAAATGAAAATGCAAAAGAAGCAGAGAAAGACGCAGTAAAGGAAGAGGTCCTTGGAAGCCCGGTAAACGGAAAAGTTGTTCCGCTTTCCGAAGTGAGCGATCCGACATTCGCATCTGAGATGCTGGGAACTACCGTCGCGATCGAACCTTCCGACGGAAAGATCGTTGCTCCCTGCGACGGAGAAGTGATCAATATCTTCGAGACCGGCCATGCAGTGTGCCTTACAACACCGGCAGGAGGAGAACTTCTGATCCATGTTGGAGTTGACACAGTCAAGCTGGAAGGAAAGGGATTCACGAAGAAAGTTTCCGACGGCGCGAAGGTACATGCCGGCGATGTCCTGATCGAGGCGGATCTGGATACGATAAAGGAAGCAGGCTATCCTGCGACTACCATGTTTATCCTGACCAACGCGGATGACTTCGGCAAAGTGGAAAAGGCGGAGCCGGGAGATGTGACCGAAGGCAGCAGGATCATGGAGATCTCAAAATAAAATCATCATAAGCTGATAAAAATAATATTCAAGTTCTGCGGCCCGGACAGAGAATGTTTTCTGCCGGGCCGCAGCAGACAGGAGAGTGTGTTATGAGCGCATTGACGAATGATCTGAAAAAACTGACTGAGGCAGCGGAAAAGGCATTTGAGGAAAATATGGGACAAAATACAGGAAAAAATGCAGGAGCGGATGCGGGATTCCGTCAGAAACTGCATCTGATGCCTCCGGTGGGATGGCTCAATGATCCGAACGGTCTGTGCCAGTTCCAGGGCGTGTTCCATGCATTTTTCCAGTATTCTCCATTTAACTGCGAAGGCGGAGTGAAGATGTGGGGACATTACATCAGCCGGAACATGATCGACTGGGAGTATCAGGGTGTGAACCTGTATCCGGATCAGCCCTTTGACTGCAGCGGAGTTTACTCCGGATGCGCATTCCTCGAGGACGGGGAAATGTACCTGTACTATACGGGAAATGTGAAGCTGGAGGACAGGGAAGATTACGATTATATCAACACCGGACGGGAAGCGAACACTGTCCTTGTGACAAGCCGGGACGGAGAGCATTTCAGCAAGAAAAAACTCCTTATGAAAAATGCGGATTATCCGTCTGATCTTACCCTCCACGTCCGGGATCCGAAAGTGTGGAAGCAGGACGGCGTCTACTATATGCTCCAGGGCGCCAGGACAAAAGAAAATGTGGGCCAGGGGATCATCTTCCAGTCGGAAGATAAGATAAACTGGAAATACAGAAGCCGCGTGGAATCCAAAGAGCCTTTCGGATATATGTGGGAGTGCCCGGATTATTTTGAAGTTGACGGCGCGAAAATATTATCCGCATCGGTCCAGGGGCTTGAAGGGGAAGAATGGAAGGACAGGAATGTCTATCAATCCGGATATTTTCTCCTGAGCGGTGATATCCTTGGAGAGTACAGCCTGTCCGGTTACCGCCTGTGGGACTACGGATTTGACTATTACGCGCCTCAGAGTTTCGAGACAGAGGACGGCAGAAGGATCCAGATCGGATGGATGGGAATGCCGGACTGTGAGGAATATACGAACCTGACGATCCGGTCAGGGTGGCAGCACTGTTTCACATTTCCAAGGGAAGTGTTCGTAAGAGACGGGATCGTGTGCCAGAGGCCGGTCCGGGAGCTGGAGGAGAAGAAACAGCTCGCAGAGACGGCAGAAGGACGCTTTGAGAGAAAAGGCGATTCGGTATACGAAGCGGATATCACAGGGATACAGAACAATTCCTTCCGGGCGGTGCTGGGCGGAGAACTGATCCTGGAGTACCGGGACGGACGGTTTGAGATGCGCTTTGCGGATCAGGCAAAGGATTCGGTCTCCGCGGGAAGAGACCTCCGGTATGCGGATATGGAAGAGGTCAGAGACGTAAAGATCCTGACGGATGTGTCTTCCGCGGAAGTGTTTGTGAATGGCGGAGAGTATGTATTTTCGACGAGATTTTATCCGGAGAGGGATGAGATCTGCGTGGAAGCGGAGGGATCGGAGATAGTGCTGTTTACAATAACGAAAAAATAAATTTCTCTAAAATATAGGAGTTAAAATGTGCAAAAAGAGTCTCAGATGTGCTATGATATTTTCATGCCATATGAGGCTCTTTTTTGCTGTCAAGCGGGTCTGGAGAGGGAATGCAGGAAAGAGTGTCTTTGGAATCGAAAAATATATGATCCTGGAGGGTGAGATGAGAAAGATCGGAAAACGTCTGCTTGCCACTGCACTTGCCGCCGCGCTGACAGGGATGCCTGTTGTGACAGCGATGGCGGAAGAGATCAAGGACGGAACAGCGGCTGTTACATCAGATGACCCCGAGGCTGCCAGAGAGGCAGAGCGCGAGGCGGGATACAAGATACAGCCTGATACCAACGGGCTGGAGGGATGGCCGGAAGGACCGGCGGTTTATGCGGATTCGGCGATCGTGATGGATATGAATTCAGGTGCGGTGCTGTACGGAAAGCAGACCGATGTAAAACATTATCCGGCAAGTATAACAAAGCTGATGACTGAGCTGGTAGCCCTGGAAAATTCGGAGCTTACAGACGAAGTGCTTTTCTCCGATGAAAGTATTGCTTTTCTGGAGCCGGGAGACGCCAGCATCGGTATGAGATCCGGGGAGATACTGAGCATGGAGGACGCCATGTACGGTATGCTCCTCGCATCAGCAAACGAGGTTTCCTACGCCATTGCTGAGAATGTTGGAAGGATTATGGGCGGAGATTATGATACGTTTATACAAACCATGAACGACCGGGCAGCAGAGATCGGGTGTACGAACTCCCACTGGATGAATGCGAATGGCCTTCATGATCCTCAGCATTATACAACGGCGCATGATATGGCAGTGATTGCATCGGAGGTTTATCAGTTCGAAGAGTTCCGGAAGATTGTTCAAACCCTGAGCTATACGATCGGGCCGACAAATCTTGTGGATGAAGAAAGGATTTTTCAGCAGAATCACAAGATGCTCTGGCCGGAAAATGAAAATTATTATGAATACTGTACCGGAGGAAAGACAGGATATACGGACCAGGCGCGCACTACCCTTGTGACTATGGCGGACAATGGAGACCTGCAGCTTGCGGCGGTCGTGCTCTATGATTTTGGAAATGATGCGTATGTAGATACAAGGGCAATGTTTGATTACGCGTTTGACAATTTTGAGAGAGTGTCGCTGAGCGATCAGGAGAAGCCCGAAGAGATCGAGGCGTACACGGATATGGATTCCTATGTGGTCCTTCCCACAGACGCGGATTTTGCCGATCTGGAACGGGAGATTGAGATCACAGATGAGCAGAGCCATACAGGTGTCGTGACATATACATATCAGGGGCAGAATGTGGGAAGTGCGGATGTAGTACTGACAAGAGAATATGTTGCCGGGGCAGCCAGTGAGGAAGGAACAATACAGGTGAGCGAGAACACGGCGGAAGAGGAGCCGTTACCGCTCATCGCAGAAGTAATCATCAATGTTGCCGTTGTGGTTGTGGTTCTTTTTATTGTTCTGTTTTCGGTATTAAAATACCGTAAGTTCCAGCGAAGGAGGAGACTGCGGTCAAGAAGGCGGCGAAAAGGGGCCGGCCGGAATCTGGCACAGACCAGCAAAAAGAATACACGGCAGAGATCATCTACCGACAGATCGTCCCAGAGAAAGAAGAAAAAATAAGAAAAAGAGGAAATATAAAGATAAATATTAAAGCAGCACGGACAGTGATCCTATCCGTGCTGTTTTCTGTATTCTGTGGGAAGGATATCCATGATGTCCTTAAAGGCAGAGGTGAATTTACTCTGACTTTCATAGCCCACGGATCTTGCGATAGCGGAGATGCTGTCGGACTTTTCTCTTAACATCTCAGCAGCCCGCGTGATTCGGTAGTGCTTCATATAAGATGCGACAGGAAGCCCGTAGACGGATTTAAAGATGGATTTAAGCGCAGCGGTATTGATCATGTACTGCCGGGAAAGCTCATCGATAGTATAACGCTTTGTCAGGTCTTCTGTCAGCTGGGCGTGGATCTGATGTATGATCTCGATCTGTCCGGAATAGTAGGGATCCAGCGGCTTTGAGTCCGCCGGTTCCGTCATATCGAGAAAGAAGAGAAGTTCCTGACATTTCAGCTTCAGATAGGGCAGGATCATCTTTTCAGGAAGGTCATATACTTCGGAAAAAATGTGCTCGATGTGGCTGCTTGCGGGAAGCGCTGCCACATTCCTGTCGCCGCAGAATTTATGGCAGAGTTTTCTCACGTCAATGCCGGCGTCCCTGATCAGTTCAGGGCACCGGTGTTCCAGGATATCGATATCAAGGGAGAGGGAAAGTCCCTCGTAGTATCCCAGCGGAAGCGTGATCACAGAATCCCCGCATTTCGTATTCATGTGGAAAGAGAGGTCTCCGCTTCCGAAGTACAGGCTCAGCCCGTCGCCCATTTCCCACCCGATACGTCCCCGGCAGCAGTGGTCGATCGCCATGGCCGAGGAGCGGTGACAGTGGTGGAACGGAAACCGGTCCGCCTGGAAATAGTTGTAGGAGATCTCAATACCCGGATAAAGTTCATAAGTGATGATCTTCAGACGGGCGTTTTCCGGCACCTCCTGTGCAGCGAATCCGGGGACAGGCGCCTCCCCGCCGGAAGGATGACGGACAGTCAGGCACTTCCCCGACGGGACGTCTTTCAGTTTTTGAGATATCTCCTGAATACATTCTTTATCCATATCTGTTCCCCTCTTTTTGTGAACGGTGCCGTGTACTTTGTCGGAAGTACACGGCACCGAGTGCTCAGGTACACGGCACCTGATAACAAAGTACACGGTACCAGTTAATAATTTAACAATCTACTCTTCCGGGCAGGTGATCTGTCCCAGCTTTTCGATCATATGATGAAGCTCCTGCGCGAGCTCGGTGTCCGCCGTGCGGTAGTACATCTCCTTGCCTTCTCTGCGGCTTACGATCAGTCCGCTGCTTTTGAGCAGGCGGAGATGATGGGAGACGGCGGGGCTGCTCATATTGACGATGGCAGCAATGTTGAGCACGCACTCTTCGCAGTGGCACAGGAGCCAGAAGATACGGAGACGGCTCGGGTCTCCCAGCTGCTTCAGAGCTTCGGATACGCCTGCGATCTCCTCTTCGCCGGGCATGTGTTCTCTTATCTTTTCTTCATTATCATGGCCGTGATCATGCGGCAGTTTCTGTTCATCCATAGTAATTGCTCCAATCGGAAATTTTTTTCGCCCAAATGGCAAAATCATCGTGTTTTCTCTTGACTTATTATAGGATAAGAAGTACATTATAGTCAACGATTAAATAATTGTTTAATCAAAACAATGATAGTGATGCGATAAAGGAGAGAACAAGATGAAAAAGACTTATAAGATTGACGTTGACTGTGCGAACTGTGCAAATAAGATGGAGCAGGCTGCGAAGAATACCGCAGGTGTGAAAGATGCCGTGGTAAATTTCATGACCCTGAAGATGAATGTGGAGTTTGAAGACGGCCATGATGCCAAATCAGTCATGAAAGAGGTTCTTAAGAACTGCAAGAAGGTTGAAGACGACTGCGAGATTTTCATCTGAGTCCCCTGTTTACATCCCCGGGGTCGTGAAAGACACCCGGGGTGTAAAAATGGCCAATAGATAAACAATTAAGCATTTGTTTAATTAAAGGAATGAAGGAAGGCATTGATATGAATAAAAAACAGAAAAAGATGCTGGCGCGGATCCTGATCGCGGCGGCTCTTCTGATCGCATTTAATTTCCTGCCCTTTACGGGATATGTCAGATTCATTTTCTATCTGATCCCGTATCTGATCATCGGATACGATATCCTGATCAAGGCGTTTAAGGGAATAAAGAACAGGCAGCCCTTTGACGAGAGCCTGCTTATGGCGATCGCCACCATCGGAGCCATCGCCATAGCGCTTACCGGAGACGGAGATTACACAGAGGCGATCGCCGTTATGCTGTTCTACCAGATCGGCGAGTGGTTCCAGAGCTATGCAGTCGGAAAGAGCAGAAGAAATATCAGCGACCTGATGGACATCCGTCCGGATTATGCAAATATCGAAGTAAACGGGAAACTGGAGCAGGTGGATCCGGACGAGGTGGAGATCGGTTCCGTGATCGTTGTCCAGCCCGGAGAGAAGGTCCCCATCGACGGGATCGTGACAGAGGGAAGCTCTACTCTGAACACCAGTGCCCTGACAGGCGAGAGCCTTCCCAGGGACGCTGAAGAGGGCGACGAGGTCATCAGCGGCTGCATCAATATGACCGGCGTCCTGAAGATAAAGACTACGAAGGAATTTGGCGAGTCTACGGTGTCAAAGATCCTGGATCTTGTGGAGAATGCAAGTTCACGGAAATCAAGATCCGAAGAATTTATCACCAGATTCGCAAGGATCTATACCCCGGCTGTGGTGTACAGCGCCATTGCCCTCGCGATCCTGCCGCCGCTGGTGCGGATGCTGGGAATGAGGCTTCCGGCGGAATGGGGAACCTGGATCTACCGCGCCCTTACGTTCCTTGTAATAAGCTGTCCCTGCGCGCTTGTGATCAGTATTCCTTTAAGCTTCTTCGCCGGCATCGGCGGAGCCAGCAATGCGGGAGTGCTGGTGAAGGGTTCCAACTATCTGGAAACATTGTCCCAGACAAAATACGTGGTATTTGACAAGACAGGAACACTGACGCAGGGCGTGTTCGAGGTAAATGAAGTCCATCACAATCAGATGGACCGGGAGCAGCTCCTGGAATACGCGGCTCTTGCCGAGAGCGCTTCCTCCCACCCGATCAGCAAAAGCCTACAGCGGGCTTACGGGAAAGAGATCGACCGCACCCGTGTGACAGACATCCGTGAACTCAGCGGAAACGGCGTGACGGCGAAGGTGGACGGCGTCGAAGTGGCAGCAGGAAATTCAAAGCTGATGGATAAGCTTGGTGTGAAATGGATCGACTGCCATCAGGCGGGAACCATCATCCATATGGCAGTGGACGGAAAGTATGCCGGACATATCGTGATTTCCGACATCGAGAAACCCCATGCGAAGGAGGCAATCCGTGCCCTTCGCTCAGCGGGAGTAGAGAAGACGGTCATGCTGACCGGAGATTCCCGGAAAGTCGCGGAACATGTGGCTGCGGATCTGGGGATCGATGAGGTCCATGCGGAACTCCTTCCGGCTGACAAGGTAGATAAAGTAGAAGAGCTTCTTGAGAAGAAACCCCAGAAAGGCAAGCTTGCCTTTGTAGGCGACGGAATCAACGACGCGCCGGTATTGTCCCGGGCGGATATCGGTATCGCCATGGGAGCCATGGGGTCTGACGCGGCCATCGAAGCGGCGGATATCGTCCTCATGGACGATGATCCTCTGAAGATCGCGAAGGCGATCCGGATCTCAAGAAAATGTCTCCGCATTGTCTATGAAAATATCTGGTTTGCCATCGGCATCAAGCTGATCTGCCTGGTGCTGGGCGCAGTGGGAATCGCCAATATGTGGCTCGCGATCTTCGCGGATGTGGGAGTCATGATCATCGCGGTGCTCAACGCAATAAGAGCGCTGTTTGTGAAAAAACTGTAGAAAAAGCAAAAAGAGAAAGGGTACGCAGAAAAATGTACGCCTTTCTCTTTTTATTATGATTTTTCATAACGCCCCGGAGCTTATATGCCCCGGAACTTATATGCCACGGATCCTATATACTCCGGTTCCTACAGGTTCCTACATACCCTGGATCAGCCGGTAGAGTTCCAGGATTCCTTCATAATCTCCCCCATACAGAAAATAGTAATCGATCTGTCCATCCCCTTCCGTATGGATATAAGTGCCGTACATGGGAACCGTGCAGCACAGAACGGTTTCCT
Source organism: Candidatus Mediterraneibacter norfolkensis (assembly GCA_019120615.1). GTDB lineage: Bacteria > Bacillota > Clostridia > Lachnospirales > Lachnospiraceae > Mediterraneibacter > Mediterraneibacter norfolkensis. The sequence continues at coordinate 3,120 of DWUT01000080.1, read as the reverse complement.
CAGAAACAATCCCGATCCCGTATCCGTACCCCGAGACCAGCAGAGGCATGCGCAGGCGTTTTCCGCCGAAACTGATATACCGCGCTTTGCATGTCATCCTCTCAAGATCTTCCGGGAGGATCCCCTTTGCGGAAAGTTTTTCTTCCCTTGACCAGTCGAAATATTCCCAGGTTCGTATTTTCTTCCCCGGCTCGATCTGGCGGGGCAGCCCGGTGGACTCGGAAAGGAGTTTCCTGCCGTCTGATGAGAGAAAGCGGATGGCTCCGCTTCGCTTATCGATCTGGACCGTGATCTTCACGGTCGAGAGTTCCGCCAGTGACTTTCCTGCGCGGGCTGTCCAGGCGAGATTTTCCTCCGGTCTGCAGTCCCACCATCGGGAGCCTGAGGAGGAAACACCTCTGCGCTGAAACCGGACGCGGATCACAGATTCTGTGATGGGAGTCAGACGGAGTATGCCATACTGACTGATCAGATCCAGGTGATTTTTTGTCCGTTTGATATTGCGGATCGCAAGATCAGAAGGGACCGGACCGGAAGGACGTCTGCTGCGCAGGAGCGTGCTGTCCGGGAGGGCGCCGAAAGCGAAGCCGGAAGGATTGACAGGGATCTCTTTTCCGGGATCCTGCAACAGTTTCCCGGGATCCGGCAATGACTTCGAGGCTTTTCCAGGATCTGACAACAGTTTCGCGGTTTTTCCGGGAATGGCCGCCTGTGAAGGATCTGACTCGGATGAAGAAATCCCCGGGCGTGAGAGCGTGCTGTTTCGTACGGATTTCGTGCTGTTCGAAGGAAGCGTTGGATGCTCTATCAGCCGGACCTCTTTCCCCTCCGGCACCGGATCCGCGATCAGTCCTGTCAGCTTTCCGGTATATATCACGGAAAGTTCATGGAGCGCACGTGTTGCCGCCACATACAGGAGTTTTACATATCTGTCCTCCGAAGGATACGCGCATTCGGTGGGATCATAAAGGACGACCGCGTCGAATTCAAGCCCTTTTGTATATTCTACGGGAAGGACCATGATGCCCTCCGTGAACTCCGCGGTCTCGGGATCACTGTCTGCAATTGGAAGTTCCCTGCCCAGTTCCCTGCTCATGTCTGATGCCGCTGCCTCGTCCCGGCAGATCACTGCTATAGTCTCCCGCCTGTTCTCCATCCATTTCCGGATCGTCTTCACAGTCGCCGCAAGCAGAGCCTTCCGGTCGGCGCATTCCGTTATGGAGACGTCGCTGCCGTGGCGCTCAATGGGATCCACCGGATAGACGGGAAAACTTCCGTGCCGGAGGATATCGGTGGCAAAATTCGAGATCTCCACCGTGTTCCGGTAACTTTTCCTGAGCACGGCAAATCCGCTTGCCGTACCGCGCAGCATCAGCCCCTTCAGATCCTCCCAGTCGTTGAGCCCGTATCCGTAATGGATGTTCTGGGAGACGTCGCCCATGATCGTATAAGTACATCCCCTCAGACAGTAGGAGAGCGCGCCGTACGCCATCATCCCGAAATCCTGTGCCTCGTCGATGATCACATGGCTTGCCTCCCGGATGCCGTCGATTTCCTTGATCCTCTTATAAATATAGGCGAGAGCCGCCAGGTCATAGAGATCAAATGAGTTCTCCGTAAACGGGACCGTTTTCCCCTTTTCCTGCTGGCTCCGGAGAAAATCCTGATAGACTTCAAAAATGGAACCTTTCCAGACGTCCCTTCCGAAATGCCGCCGGTATTTTCGAAACAGCTCCTTCTTTACATCCGGCGGATACGTGACTGACTTCCCGGTCACTTCATTTTCCAGCTTTGCGCGCAGCATATGATTGAGCATGTTGATCTTCCTCTGCATGGAGACAAGAGGATTGTTCTCCATGCAGTTCCGGATGGTGGATGATTTCATAAGAAGAACACCGTTCTCCAGGCGTACGCATTCTCCGGGGATCGTCTTTTGTTCCAGTTCTGCACAGAACCTTTCAAGGTCATGGAACCATTCATAGCTCCCCTTGATCCACACGCTCCGATCCGTTCTGTCCACAGGACGGATATGGAAAAGCTCCGGGTCCCAGTCCTCATAGAGGAGGCGGACAAAGAGCTGTTCCATGGTCATCTGGGCGGCGCCGTACACGTCCAGGTCCGGCAGGACTCCCGTAATGTAGTTTAAGAGGATCCGGTTGCTCCCGATGATATAGAAATCTTCCGGCCGGAATTCCTCATCGTAGTTATAGAGAATGTAGGAAATCCGGTGCATCGCCACCGTGGTCTTTCCGGACCCGGCAACTCCCTGTACGATCAGGTTCATCTTCGGTGATCTTCGGATGACCGCATTCTGTTCTTTCTGGATCGTGGCAATGATCTCTCCAAGGACCGCGTTTTTATTTCTGGCGAGATACCGGGTCAGAAGCTCATCGTTCGCCACCACATCCGAATCAAAGAAATCGATCAGCCGGTCTTCCGCGATCTCATAGGTCCGCTTTCGTTTCAGATCGATCTCACAGGTCCCCTCATTTTTTACGGTATAGGTGCAATGCCCCATATTATTCTCGTAGTAGACGGAAGCGATGGGAGCGCGCCAGTCGATGACCACGGGTTCGGATCCGTCTTTTGAGATCCCGACCCGGCCAACGTAATAGGACTCCGCGTAAGGAATCTTCGGATCCTTAAAATCAATGCGGCCGAAGTAGGGCTTTGACCGGGCCTTCCGGCTGCGGAACAGATCACGTTGGTTCTCCCTGAGCTGAGACTGGGTGTTGTGGAACATGGCCAGAGCTTCCTTGTCTTTGGTCCCGTAGGTCTCCATCAGTTCATGCAGCTCATCGGCAAGCTGTGTCCCGGCTTTTTCTGTCTTTTCAAGGTTGTCCTGGGCGATCTGTATGATCCCGGCGAGCTGCTCTTCTTCCTCTTTGCGGCTTAAGCCCGGAATCGGGCGGTAATGCCTGTTTTTCTGCGTGTCCATCGTAAGATCACCTGCCTTTCCTGTGTATGACTGTCCGCAGAGTACACGTACTATAGCACCGTGGGGTGCAGATGTCAAATTTTGTTTTTTGTGTTTTTCTAATATTATTAGAGGGAATAATTCTGCGGAAACTCAAGTACCAACTCTGAAGAATAAAAACTTTTCGCAGTAAAAATACCAGA
>DWUT01000010.1 GCA_019120615.1 Candidatus Mediterraneibacter norfolkensis | reverse complement strand
ACGAATTGCTCTCCCCGGTCGGAAAGCCTTATGACACTCTGGAGGAAGTGATCGGGATCCGCCCGTCAAGCGGTTCTCTGGCAGAGTACGGCATCACTTACCGTCAGGTCGATCTTCTCGAAGACGGCTATTTTGACTATCCGGCTATCGAGGCTGCGCTGAATGAAAAGACGAAGCTTGTCACGATCCAGAGATCAAAAGGGTATCAGACACGCCCCAGCTATTCTGTGAAAAAAATCGGAGAGCTGATCTCTTTCATCAAAGAGAGACGCCCGGATGTGATCTGCATGGTAGACAACTGCTACGGAGAATTTGTTGAGACCATTGAGCCGAGCGACGTGGGAGCGGACATGATCGTGGGATCACTGATCAAGAATCCCGGCGGCGGCCTTGCGCCGATCGGCGGATATATCGCCGGGAGAGCAGACCTGATCGAGAACTGTGCGTACCGCCTGACCTCCCCCGGACTGGGGAAAGAGGTTGGCGCCTCCCTTGGCGTCATGCAGTCTTTCTATCAGGGATTCTTCCTCGCACCGACGGTTGTCTGCGGAGCGTTAAAAGGAGCCGTGTTCGCTGCCAATATTTACGAACAGCTGGGCTTTCCTGTTGTCCCGAACGGCTCAGAATCCAGGCATGACATCATCCAGGCGGTGACGCTCGGAAGTCCGGAAGGCGTGATCGCATTCTGCCAGGGAATCCAGGCGGCGGCTCCTGTTGACAGTTATGTCAGCCCGGAACCATGGGCAATGCCGGGGTACGACAGCGATGTGATCATGGCCGCAGGAGCTTTTGTACAGGGTTCCTCCATCGAGCTCTCTGCAGACGGACCGATCAAACCTCCCTATGCCGTATATTTTCAGGGTGGTCTGACCTGGTATCACGCAAAGCTGGGGATCCTGAAATCTCTTCAGAACATGATCGACGCCGGAGTCGTTGACGTAAAGAACATAGAAAAACTGTTATAGAATTCCGCTTGAAACGGAGCTTTTACAATTAGTAGAAAAGGAGGAATTCCATGAGGACCGTCGTAGTGATAGGCGCAGGCGCGTCCGGGATGATGGCTGCCATTTCCGCCGCTTCTTCCGGCGCTGCCGTTACGCTTCTCGAGCATAAAGACCGGGCAGGAAAAAAGATCCTTTCCACAGGAAACGGAAGGTGTAATTTTACAAACATACAGCAGGAACCGATCTGCTACCACTCAGAGGATCCCCTTTTCCCCTGGGGGATCATAGAGAAGTTCAACGCGCGGGATACGATCTCGTTTTTCCTGCAGCTGGGTGTGTATTCCAAAAACAGAAATGGTTACATCTATCCCAATTCTGACCAGGCGTCCGCTGTGCTGGACGCACTTCGGATGGAACTTCGCCGGCTGAACGTGAATCTCTGCACAGGCGTACGCTGCAGGGAGATCCTTCCCGGGAAAAAAGGATTCCGTGTACGGACAGACAAAGAGACTTACCGTGCGGACCGGGTGATCCTCTGCGCCGGCTCCAAAGCAGCGCCATCTTCCGGTTCAGACGGTTCAGGGTACGACCTGGCAAAAGCTCTCGGACACCGGATCGTCCCCGTCCTTCCGGCACTTGTACAGCTTAAGTGTGACGGTGGCTTCTTCAAACAGATCGCAGGGGTCAGGGCAAACGGGACCGTTTCCATCTTTGCAAACGGCGAATGCCTTGACAGGGACACCGGGGAAATCCAGCTGACAAATTACGGTATTTCAGGTATTCCTGTCTTTCAGGTGAGCAGGTATGCTTCCCGGGCTCTCTATGAGAAAAAACAGGTAGAGGCAGTTCTTGACTTTATGCCGGACTTCACGGATGAGCAGATGCTCGCCTTCCTGAAGGCAAGAGCAGCCGCCAGGCCGGATAAGTCAGGAGAGGAATTTCTCATCGGTCTGTTCCACAAAAAACTGTCCGATCTCTGGATCCGTCTTTCCGGGATCCGCCGCGACAGCCGGGCAGGAGACCTGTCTGAGAAGGATCTTGTCGGCCTGTGCAGCCAGATCAAGAACTTCCGGATCACAGTCACAGGAACAAATTCTTTTGATCAGGCACAGGTCTGCAGCGGAGGGATTGATACTTCAGCGGTAAACCCGGAGACACTGGAGTCGCTGTATATACCGGGATTGTATTTTGCGGGAGAAATCCTGGATGTGGACGGCATGTGCGGAGGGTATAATCTGCAGTGGGCCTGGGCCAGCGGCAGGATTGCAGGAGAGCACGCGGCGCGGAACTGAACAAAACACAAAATATTTCGAAGATCAAACTCGTAAACTCGATAGAAAGAAAAAGGAGGACCGCAGATCATGCTTAGGATCAGCCAGTTAAAGCTGCCGGTAGAGCATACCCAGGACCAGCTCAGAAAAAAACTGATAAAAACATTGAGGATCCGAGAGGATGAGCTTCTGGACTTTCAGATCAGGAAACAGTCTCTTGACGCCAGGAGAAAGCCGGAACTTTTCTATGTCTATGTGATCGACTTTCATGTAAAGAACGAGAAGGCGATTCTCAGACGGATGAAGAACAAAATACAGCAGATCGAAGAGAAACCCTACCATATCCCTGAAAGCGGCGGAATTCCTTTAAAAGCCCGTCCGACGGTTGTGGGGAGTGGACCTGCCGGTCTGTTCTGTGCTTATCTGCTGGCACTCTCCGGGATGAGTCCTCTGGTGCTGGAGCGGGGCGGCACGGTCCACGAACGGAAAAAAGACGTGGATCTTTTCTGGAAAAACGGAGTCCTCGATCCCGATTCCAACGTTCAGTTCGGAGAGGGAGGCGCCGGAACGTTCTCCGATGGGAAACTGAACACCCTCGTCAAGGATCCCGCTGGCAGGAACCGTTTTGTCCTGGAGACTTTTGTGAAATTCGGTGCACCGGAAGAAATACTTTATCAGCAGAAGCCTCATATCGGGACGGATATCCTGATCGGCGTGGTGGAGTCCATGCGGAAGAGGATCATCGAGCTTGGCGGTGAATTCCGTTTCCACTCCAAAGTGACAGATATCCTGAAAGAGGAACAGGCTGTTGTGATCAATGGTTCAGAAAAGATCCTGACAGGTCCTCTGATCCTCGCCATCGGTCACAGCGCCAGAGATACCTTTGAGATGCTTTACCGGCGGGGGCTTCCCATGGAGACGAAATCTTTCGCGGTTGGCGTGCGAGTGGAACATTCGCAGAAATTGATCGACAGGTCACAATACGGAAGAGAAGACCGGGGAGACCTCCCGGCTGCCTCTTACAAACTGACGGAAAAGCTGGAAAACGGCAGAGGCGTGTATACGTTCTGCATGTGTCCCGGGGGATGGGTGGTCAATGCCTCCTCAGAAGAGGGACTTCTTGCAGTCAACGGAATGAGTTACCATGACAGGGACGGGGAGAACGCCAACAGTGCGGTGATCGTTACGGTTTCTCCGGAAGATTATGGTACGGACGGACCTCTCTCCGGCGTTTCTTTTCAGCGTGATCTGGAGAGAAAGGCATGGCAGGAAGGACAGGGAAAGGTGCCGGTCCAGCGCTTTGCTGATTTCCGGGCTGACCGGATCAGCGAAAGCTTCGGCTCTGTCCGGCCCAATATAAAGGGAGAATACGCTTTTGGAAATCTCAGACACATATTCCCTTCGGAAATTTCTGCATCCATCCAGGAGGGAATATGCGCCATGGATCGTAAGATCCACGGATTTGCGGATGATGATGCCCTGCTCTCAGGGGTGGAGAGCAGGACGTCCTCCCCGGTCCGCATCGTAAGGAATGAAGAGTTTGTCTCAGCGATCCCCTGGATCTATCCCTGCGGCGAGGGGGCCGGATACGCGGGAGGGATCACGTCGGCCGCGATGGACGGGATGAAGGTGGCGGAAGCGGTCATACGGAAGTATACGGCTGCGAAGGAGTAGCGGTAGAGCGGCTGCGTCCAGCCATGCAGCAGCTCGATTTCGCTTCGCTCCATCTCGCTGTACGGCTGCGCCTCGGGGGTCGGGGACGATGGATTCGGCTGCGTCCAGCCATGCAGCAGCTCGATTTCGCTTCGCTCCATCTCGCTGTACGGCTGCGCCGTATACCGAAATA
>DWUT01000079.1 GCA_019120615.1 Candidatus Mediterraneibacter norfolkensis | reverse complement strand
TGTTGTTGAGGTCAAATAGAATTTGACCTCTATGATACCGGCTTGCTTCGTGCTTATGCACTCTCACAAGCCCCAAAACATTCGAAATCCGCTCATTTTTCTGCGAAAAATGGCTACTTTCTCATGTTTTGGGCGGGTCAAGTAGTCAAAACTCATCTCACAAGCAAGCTTGCGTCGGAGTTTTGCCTATTTGACCCTGGTATCATCATATTATTTCAACTCTACAGGAAGGCTGATCTCCATCAGAAGCCCCGGCTCCATCCGTTTTGCCAGAAGGAATCCTCCATGCAGGCTCACGATCTCCCGCGCCAGATAAAGCCCGATCCCGAAGCCTTCCTGGACGGTGACCCGTTTTCCCCTGTAGAACCTGCGAAAGATCTGATTCTCCTCACCCGGATCGATCCCCAGTCCAAAGTCCCGCACCCGGATCTTTGCGAACATCTCATTTTCACAGACAGACAGCTCGATCCGCCCTCCGGAAGAGCTGTACTTCACTGCATTATCCAGAAGATTTCCGATCGCTTCTCCCAGCCAGTTGGCGTCATGGGGACAGATCACTTTTTCCGGAAATGTAATGTCAAAACAGATCTGTTTCTCCTCCGCCTGGTTCTGGATCTGCCCTAATACATTCTTCACGGTCTGCAAAAGGTCTGTCTCCTCCTTCCGGATCTGGATGATGCCCTGCTCCAGCCTGGACATCTTGATAAAACTCTCGGTCAGGAAATGCAGTTTCCTTCCGCTCTCTTCCAGGGCGGCAGTATAAACCAGAAGGGGCTGCATTTTCGTCTCGTCCCCCGATTCCATCCTCTCCCTCAGGAGGCCGGTGTATGTCTCCATATTGGCAAGGGGCGTGCGCATCTGATGAGCGATCTCCGAGATCAGCTTCTGTATCTCATCCCGGCTTTTCTCCGCCTCCTCGGTCCGTCCCCGGAGCATCTCCTGGACACGTACCAGCTGATGCTCGATCCTGCCGTACATCATCTCTTCTCCTGAAGCGGATGCCTTCAGGGGCTTCCCGTTCATGATATCCTCTGCGATCTTCCCGATTTCTCTCAGTTCCAGCTTTCTCTGTCTCCTCTGGATCCAATACACAACGGCGCCGCCGATACACAGGCCGATCACAAAAACTGCTGCTGTTCCGATCATCCTTTCACTCTCCCATCCGGTATCCCAGGCCGAACACGTTCCGGATATAGACCGGACGGCTCATATCCGGCTCGATCTTTTTCCTCAGGCGGCGGATCGTCACGCTGACCGTATTCTCCGATACGAACTCTCCGTCCAGTCCCCAGACCGCCTGCAGAAGGCTGTCCATAGTCAGCACCTGTCCCTGATTTCTCATAAAATATTCCAGAAGCCGGTATTCCTTTGCCGTCAGACTGATCTCCTCCCCGCAAAGGAACACCTGCTTCCGCTCCGGATACAGTTCCAGATCCCTGCAGACAAGGATGCCGCCCTCACTTTTCCTCCTCAGGACGACCTCGATCCGCTTCAGCAGTACCTTCATGGAGAAGGGCTTGACCACATAGTCCTCCGCTCCCACGTCAAAGGCTGCGAGCATATCCCGCTCCTCATCCCTCGCCGTAAGGAAGATTGCCGGGATCCTGTCCTCCCGGGGATTTCCATGGAGCGCTTTTCCTTCCCTGCAAAGCTGCTGATACAGCCGGACTCCGTCCCCGTCGGGAAGCCCGATATCGATGAGAAGGAGGTCCTCCTTCCCGTTAAACCTGGTGAGAGCCTCCTCTTTCGTATGCGCACTCGCCGTCCCGTAGCCTGCCTCCCGCAGGGCGATCTCCAGCGCCTGACATAAAAGTCTGTCGTCTTCAATGATGCCGATCCTCATAGTTATCTCCAGATTCTTTAAAGTATTTTCTGCTCTTTCGTAAAATTCATTTTCATGAGGAACTCAGATGCCTCACAGGAAGAGTATACCATGATTTTCGGGCTCATGAAATACTGAAAAACTGCCCAGAAGGACGGTTTCATCAAAGTTTAATCATTTCATAGCGATAATGCTTTACAGTTGTACAGCTCCCACACTTCTGATGGAAATGCTGTATATATTTTCTTCGCCGACATATTTTGAAATGTATGATTTATAATCATTCACATTTTTTAATGGTATAAGGCACATTATCACTCCCGCAAAACCTCCCCCGTGAACCCGGCATGCACCATCCCCAATCTTCTTTATAAACAATTCTGTGAGAGCCAGTGTCCGTGTTATCTTCTGCTCCTTTGGGTTCTCCATTGACCAGCAGTTCTGAAGCAATTCCCACGATGATCTTCCTGATTCGCTGATTAATTCAAGGAGCTGTTTTGCATCCTTTTCCCTGATACTGGCCGCTGCTTTTTCTACTCTTTTATTTTCTTCATAAAAATGAATTGCACGAAGCCCCGCCCGATCATTTTTAATCAGTTCTATTTTTTTCAACAGAGTGTCTTCATCCGAATCGCAAAGCCTTTCAACACCCAGAGCTGCCGCCGCTTCCGCCATTTCTTCCGGTATGGCAGAATATTCCCCGCTCAGATCCGCATGCCCTTTTCCTGTATTTACAATCAGAAATTCATAGCCCATTTCACGGAATGAAAGCGGTACATTTTCGTATTTGATCTGTTCCTTATCAGAAAAATCCAGCAGGACGGCTCCACCAGCTGCGCACGCCATCTGATCCATAAGCCCTGATGCCTTATTCCAGTAAATATTTTCTGCATATTGGCCGATCCTGGCATAATCTGTGCATGCCATTCTGTTACCATTAAACAATCCATTTATTACTGCACATATCAGCATTTCAAATGATGCAGATGAGCTGACTCCGGCTGCCTGAATCACTTCTGTTGTCACATATGCGTCGAATCCTCCTGTTCGAAATCCCCGCTTATCTGCGCCTTCCATCAGCCCGGCAAGAAGCGCTATGGTACCGGAGTCTGCAGATATTTTCTCCAGATGATCAAGCTCCACGAGAATCTCTCCCGCGTAGCCCTCACTGATGACACGTACACAGGAAGTTCCGTTTGCTGCGGCAGCACAGATCGTATCCATATTGATCGATGCCGCAATGATCTTTCCGCCGTTATGATCAGTGTGATTCCCAATGATCTCTGACCGTCCGGGAGCTGAAAAAAATTCACATTCATCATGTCCGAAATACTTTTCAAAATTTTTTCTGAGCATTTTAAAACGCTCTAAACTTCTTGTACTCTCTCCATACACTTGTTCTAAAATTTCGTTTTCTGGTAATCCCATTTTACCGTACCTCTCTTTCATTTGTTATATTGTATATTTTAATGATTCCATAACTGATTACCTTGATTTTCATGAGAGAAACAAGGAATATTTTGCGTTTATACCGGAAAATATGCTATTCTATATGCAGAGACATGGGTTTTTTTAAGAAAGGAATAAAAATGCAGATCCGAACAAATCCCTCACAAAAAGAACTGAAACAGCACGGAGAAGCCGAATTCCCTATACTTGTAAGCAAAGAGCAACTGTCAATTTACGAATCCGGTACTTTTCTCTGGCATTGGCATCCGGAAGTAGAACTTACTGTAATTCAGTCAGGAGAAATCATTTATCATGTAAATCGTTCCGTTTACCATCTGCGGCAGGGGGATATTTTATTCTGTAACGCAAATGCACTGTACAGCGGTTCCATGTTTCAGAAAAAAGACTGCTCTTATCTCTCTGTTACATTTGATCCGCGGCTGATTTACGGTTTCCAGGAAAGTATCGTATTCAGGAAATATGTTGATCCCATTATTCAGGACCTGGGATTTGCTGCTGTTCTCTTCAGTCCGGAAAATGACCGGTACGTCAGGCTCCTCACTGCATTACAGTCGCTGATCCGACTCTTTGACCGTCGTCCCGCTTATTATGAACCGGATATGATCTGCCAGCTTCTACAAATATGGAAGATCATTTTTCAATGTTACTCACCAAAAGTTCCTGCAGCAGATTATGAAGGGAAAGAATTGATACGCATCAAACAGATCCTCTCTTATCTGGACCAGAATTTTATGAACCACATCACGCTTGAAGATATCTCCAGTGTTATCAATCTCTGTCCCGGCGAATGCAGCCGGCTTTTCCGGAGATATATGAACGTAACTCTTTTTTCATATTTGAAAGAATACAGAATTTCAAGAAGCCTGGATTTTCTTGCAGAACCCGGCCTGTCTGTCACAGAAGTCGCCGCTCTGTCAGGTTTTTCAGATCCGAACTATTATACGAAGGTGTTTCGCAGCATAAAGGGATGTTCACCAAGAACTTACAGGAAAAAATATTTTACCTATTCTCCAGAAAACACGAAATGCGGTTAATCCTTCCGACTAACCGCATTATCCATATTTAATATTCTGATTTATCCATCATAAGATTTTTACGATCTTTTCCACCATGGCGTCCATGGAAGCCTCCCGGGCAATCTCTACCTTCATTCCGAACTTTTCCGCCTCCCGGGCAGTCTGCTCTCCGATACACACCGCACGGACAACAGTGAAATCCATCTGCCCCAGTGCCTTCGTAAATCCTCTCACCGTGGAACCGCTGGTAAATGTCACAGCATCGATCTCACCGTTTTCCAGCATCTCTCTGATCCGGTCTTTCAGCATCGGTTCCACCTCATAAACTGTCCGATACAACGGAATATCCTCTGTACTGATTCCCGCGTCATTGAGAGGAGGAATCAGATCCTCAGAGCCCTTTTCCGCTCTGGCGATCAGAACATGGCTTCCCTCTTCCGCTTTTTCCGCCAGTGCTCTTCCCAGTTCTTCCGCACTGTAGGCCGAAGGGACAAGATCCGGAAAAACTCCATGTTGAGAGAGTGCTTTTGCCGTGGCGGAGCCGATCGCCGCCACTTTCGCCGTTCCCGCAGTACAGAACAGAGCCCGCAGATCCATCTTCATCTCCACAAGCTGTTCAAAGAAGACGGAGACTCCGATAGGACTGGTAAATACGAGCCACTTCTCCCCTTTCTGATCCGAAAAGCGCCTCAGCGCATCTTGCAATACCTGATTCGGCGAAATGGGTTCCGTGCGGATGGCAGGCATCTCGATCACCTGCGCCCCCAGATCCCGGAGCCGCCCTGCAAGGGAGGAGATATTCTGTCTCGGACGAGTGAGAAGGAACCGTCTTCCGCCAAGAATACGGTCCTCCGCCCAGTGAAGCTCTTCAGCAAGAGAACATACCTTTCCCACTACAATAAGCGCAGGCGTACTGATCCCTGCCCGGTCCGCCGCTTCTTTCAGTGTACTCACGGTTGCAGTCACTCTTCTCTGCTTTGCAGTGGTTCCCCGCTCCAGCACAGCGGCAGGCATATCCGGATCCATCCCTGCGTCTATAAGACCTTTAAGGATCTTTTCCATCGAGGACACGCTCATAAGGAACACCAGCGTTCCGTTCAGTTTCACAAGAGAATCAAAGTCAATGGAAAGTGTCCCGTCCTTCCTTGCATGCCCGGTAATAACATGAAAGGATGAGGTATAGTCCCGGTGGGTGACCGGGATCCCCGCATAGGCGGGAACCGCCACAGAGGAAGTGATCCCCGGGACCACTTCGAAGGGGATTCCTTCCCGGAGCAGGAGTTCCAGTTCCTCTCCGCCTCTTCCGAATACAAAGGGGTCTCCGCCTTTCAGCCGGAGTACGCGTTTTCCTTTCTTCGCCTCCCGCACAAGGATCCAGTTGATCTCATCCTGAGGCACAGGATGATTGCCTGAATGCTTGCCAACGTAGATTGTCTCCGCTGTCGCAGGGATACGGCTTAAGATCTCCGGGCTGATCAGCGCGTCATAGACGATCACGTCCGCCGTCTCCATCAGTTCTGCTGTCTTGAGGGTGAGAAGGCCCTCGTCTCCGGGTCCTGCTCCGGCAAGCCAGACCTTTCCTGTTTTATATTCCGAATTTTGTTTTAACATGTGTTTTCTCCATTTTTTATTATGATAATTATGACATGGTGCATCCATTATAACATTAATTGACTGTCTGTAAAAGAAAGTCATACCCATTCCTAGCTTCATACTGTATAATAGAGGAAGAAAATACGCAAGATAATATGCAAGTATATGGAGGTGTTTTCATGGAAAAGTATACCCCCCCTTTTACGATCACCAACGAAATTTTATTACGGGCAGCATCCATCTCAGAAAAGATCGGACAGCTCACCGCCATCAGCAATCTGGAAGCCAGACCGCACCTGAGAAAGAATAATCGTATTAAATCCATCCATTCCTCCCTGAAGATTGAAGCCAATTCGCTCACATTGGGGCAGGTCAGGGACGTCATCAACGGCAGGACTGTATTAGGCGAACAAAAGGAAATCCAGGAAGTTAAAAATGCCTATGCTGCTTATGAAAAAATTTCTGAAATAGATCCTTACAGCGTCAAAGACCTGAAAAAATTCCACAGCATTATGACAAAATATGTTGTAGAAGAATCAGGTGACTTCCGCCATGGGGAAGAGGGCGTATTCAATGGTGATCAGTGTATTTTTATGGCGCCCCCCGCGCGGTTTGTCCCTCAGTTAATGGATGATCTTTTTATCTGGATGAAAGAAGCACAAAGCAGTGTGCATCCTCTGGTCCTGAGCAGTGTATTCCATTATGAGTTTGTTTTTATCCATCCCTTTTCTGATGGCAACGGCAGAATGGCACGATTGTGGCATACCGCTATCCTTTCAAAATGGAAACCAGTATTTGAATATGTCCCGCTGGAAAGCCAGATTGAGAAATTTCAGGATGAATATTATGATGCAATCGCAAAATGCCATTTAGAAGGTTCGTCTACAATTTTTATTGAATTTATGCTGACCCAGATTGATAAGATCCTGGATGAGATTTCTGTTCAGATCAGTGAGGACAGTGATCTGCTTTCCGAATATGTCAGGCGGCTGCTCGATGTCATGGAATACGATTTTCCTTACACAGGCAAGGCACTTATGGACAAACTGGGGCTGAAATCCAGGGAAGGATTCCGCAGAAATTATCTCCGTCCGGCAATAGATATGAATCTCGTCCGTATGACGATTCCTGATAAGCCTAACAGCAGAAATCAGAGATATGTTAAAGTCTGATCATAACGTATTTCCCGGAGAGAAATGGGGTTCTCCCGGGAAATATCTCATAAAATACTTTTCAAAATCCGTTTGGCTCTATCTACAGTTCCAGGCTATTCTCCTTCAGGAGAAAATCATATACGCTCATAGTCGTGATTCCATTTTCATCCCTGGTCACATTCACCACATCTTTCACCACAATAATCTTCTTGAAAGAATCTCTCACCTGCAGCAAGGATGCTTTCTCCTGCTGACGCTTTTCCTCGGTTGGCATGGCAAATGCAGACTGGATATAATATCTCCGGCTTCCCATATTTGCTACAAAATCGATTTCCAACTGTTTTCTCTCTGCTTTTCCCTCAGCGTTCCGGCTGCGATCCTCTACCAGCCCTACATCTACAGAATATCCCCGGCTGCGAAGCTCGTTATAGATAATATTTTCCATCAGATGTGTTTCTTCCACCTGCCGGAATCCCAGTCTGGCATTCCTAAGCCCTACGTCTTCAAAATAATATTTCACAGGTGTACCGATATATTTTCTTCCTTTTACATTATAGCGGTTTGCCTTGTGAACGATGAAAGCATCTTCCAGATATTCGATATACTGGCGGATTGTATTTCCGCTGATGGCAGAGCTGATCACACTTTTAAATGTCGCTTCAATCTTCGACACATTGGTCAGTGAGCCAATGGCTGATGCAAGAATATTAACCAGGTCCTCAAGTTCCTGTGTCTTTTCAATATGGTAACGCTCAATAATGTCCTTCAGATAAGTCTCCTCAAACAGCCTGGTCAGATATGAAACTTTCTGTTCCTCTGTGTTCATTGTCGCAACCAGAGGCAATCCGCCGTATGTCATATAATCCGCCCATCCATGATATATATCCCCTTCATATACCTGCATGAATTCCCGGAACGTCAGGGGAAATATATGGATTTCATCTCCTCTCCCCCTAAATTCCGTTATCACATCCTTGGAAAGGAACCTTGAATTACTTCCTGTCACATATATATCTACATTGTCGATATGCAGCAAAGAGTTCAGCACTTCTTCAAATTCATTTAAGAGCTGTACTTCATCCAGAAGTATATAATACATCTCTCTGTCCTGGATGCGGGACTCGATATACTCAAGAATCACATCAGGATCCCTGTATTGCCTGTGTTTTCTCTGGTCCAGTTCAATACTGATAATATGAGACTCCGGGATTCCCTGTTCCAGAAGGTAATTTTGAAAAATATGAAATATCAGATAAGATTTCCCTGCCCTTCTGATGCCAGTCACTACTTTAATCAGATGATTATGCATCCGATTGATCAGCGCCTGCAGATATTGTTCCCTCTTAATTTCCATATAGCGCCTCTTTTCATTGAATTTTTTTGACACATGTGTCACTTTTTTTAAAAATTATACTCTGCAAAGCAAAGATTCGCAACTTGATATTGAAAATTCTTGACACATTCTCCACTTTTATTCAATTAATTCTGAAATAAAAAGATTCCATCCTCAAACCTGCATTCCCCATCCGTATACTTCTCGATCACGTTCTTCCAGAACAGATACGCGTTTTCACTCCCGTAAGACGGACGGACTTCCCAGTTTCCCCGGTACTGCTCGAAGCACAGGACCGCCGCCTTTTTCCCGGCGCCTCTTCTACGGTATTTCGGAATGACCATAAATTCCGCGATGCTGTGTCCCTCGCTGAACTTCTGCATATATTCATTCACCATGACAAAGCCGAGCAGTTTACCCTTCTCTTCCTCCCGGATAAAATAGGCATCCCTCTCCATAGCGTCCTGCTGTTCAAAATAGCAGTCAAACCACTGGTATTCAAACAGACCGTCCTCTCCCATCTCATTCAGGTCTGTCCCGCTCTCCTCATACAGAGAATACTGCAGAAGACGGTACAGGATTTCCTTTTCTTCCTTTTTTACCGGTTCCAGTCTGATCTCCATCTTTCTTCTCCTTATGCCCCTGCTTTTCTAAGCTGCCTTTCCAAACTTCTCACTGCCACTCACTCCGCTCTCTGCTCTGCTTTACACGGTTTGTCACTCTGCTTCCCGCAGAAGCCGCTTCGCAAGTTCTTCCCCCGCCTGCTCTGCCCGGCTGACATCCGCGCACAGCACTCCCCGGGAATACTGTCCAGACTTCTCGCTCCAACATAGACCTGTCAGCTTCAGTTCATTTCCGCTGATCTGTGCATGGGCCGCTGACGGAGAAGTGCATCCGCCTCCCAGCACACGGATAAACTGGCGCTCCGCGAGAGCTGCCGCCCGGCTTGCCGGATCATCCACCTGGCCGATCCAGTCGTAAATTTCCCCTTTTCTTCCCTGCACCGCAAGGATTCCCTGCCCCGCTGCAGGGATCATCTCATCTATAGACAGGTACCGTCCCGCCACATGCTCCATCCCGAGCCGTTTCAGTCCTGCCGCGGCAAGCAGGGTTCCGTCATATCCCTCTTCCTCCAGCTTTCTCAACCGGGTCTGTACATTTCCCCGGATCCCACGGAAGGTACAAGCCGGATAAAGCCGTTCCATCTGCAGCGCACGCCGCCTGCTGGACGTGCCGATCACCGGACATTCCGGCAGTTCCTTCAACCCGTTCCGATAGATAAGGACGTCCCTCGAGTCTTCCCGCTTTCCAAAAGCAAGGATGGGAAGTTCCTCGTTTATTTCCATAGGCATATCCTTCAGGCTATGTACAGACAGATCGATCCGCCCTTCCAGAAGAGCCCGGTCCAGTTCCTTTACAAACAGACCTTTCCCGCCGATCTTCTCCAGACTTTTATCCAGGATCTTGTCTCCCGTGGTTTTCATTGTGATGATCCGGACTTCCGTTTCCGGGTCATACTTTTGTATCAGATCCCGGATGATCTCCGCCTGGCGGACTGCCAGCGCGCTCTCCCGGCTCCCGATCCTTATCACAGAATGCATGATGCATCATTTCCTTTCTCAATGATCTTATAAATTGCCTCCATGTCCAGGCTGTTCCTGATAATATCAGCAAGCCTGTCATACTGTTCTTCCTTGTGTGCTTTCCAGTCAATGACCTGGATCTGATCCGGATCATATCCTTTCTTCTTCAGGATCGCCGTCAGAAACCCTTTCGCCGCCTCCGGCGCATCAAAGATTCCGTGGATATAGCAGCCGTAGACATTCCCGCACTGGGCGCCGTCGGCACGAAACGAATCTGTACGGAGCGACGAGAGCTCGTCTTTCCCGCCTGACGCCGTCTCATCCGTAAACTCCACGAGAGCCTCCCTGCGCGCTCCGGACACACCTTCTGCAGAATCATCCCCGTCTGTGTAAAAACTCTCTCCCATATGGATCTCATATCCTTCCATCCGGGCTCCGCTCATCTCTTCAAGCATCCCTTCAAGCCGGAGGAAATGCCCCTGCACTCTTGTCCTTCTCTTTTCCTGCTGAAATACTGTGCGCACAGGGAGAAGCCCCAGCCCGGGCACCGTTCCTCTCTGTTCCGCGCCGTCAGGATCGGAAATCTCTTTTCCCAGCATCTGATATCCGCCGCAGATTCCGAATACCAGTCCGCCCCGCCCGGCATGCTGCAGGATCTTCGCCTCCAGTCCGTTCTGCCTCATCCACAGAAGATCCTGTATAGTGTTTTTGCTTCCCGGAAGAAGTACCGCGTCCGGATTGCCGAACTCTGCCGGAGAAGAGATGTATCTGACACTTACTTCCTCCATTGCCTCAAGGGGCGCGAAATCTGTAAAATTCGAGATCCGTGGAAGACGGATCACTGCAAGATCGATCAGTCCTGCGCTGTCTTTTTTCCTGAACCGTTCCGTGAGACTGTCCTCATCGTCAATATCAAGATAGAAATAAGGCACCACTCCCAGCACAGGGATCCCGGTCTTCTCTTCCAGCATGGAAAGTCCCGGCTTCAGGATCGACACATCTCCCCGGAACTTGTTGATGATAGTCCCCTTGATTCTTTTTCTCTCTTTCTCCTCCAGGAGCATGACCGTTCCCACAAGCTGGGCGAACACACCGCCCCGGTCGATATCCCCCGCAAGGAGCACGGGTGCGTCCACCAGCTCCGCCAGCCCCATGTTGACGATATCGTCCTGTTTCAGGTTGATCTCCGCCGGGCTTCCCGCCCCCTCTATGACGATCACGTCATAAGACTCTTCCAGCTTATGATATGCTTCCAGAATCGCCGGGATGTAATCCTTCTTGTGCCTGTAATATTCTACCGCAGACATGGTCCCCACAGGCTCCCCGTTTACGATCACCTGGGAACCTGTATCATTGGTGGGTTTGAGCAGGATCGGGTTCATGCATACGTCAGGCTCCACTCCTGCGGCCTCCGCCTGCATCACCTGCGCCCGCCCCATCTCCAGTCCGTCTCTGGTGATAAAGGAATTGAGCGCCATATTCTGGGACTTAAAAGGCGCCACACGGAAGCCGTCCTGTTTCAGTACCCGGCACAGTCCTCCCGCAAGGACGCTCTTCCCTGCATTGGACATGGTTCCCTGTATCATGATCGATCTTGCCACTGTATCTGTTTCCTCCTTACGCTCATTATAGTTGGGGCTTTTGGACTCCAACATCATTTCATTTCTTCTATTAACCGCAGATCTGCCGGATCGCGTCCAGCAGACGGTCGTTTTCCTCTCTTCTTCTCACCGCAGTGCGATACCATCCCTTTCCAAGACCGCTGTAATTTGAGCAGTCCCGGATCAGGATCCCTCTGTCCTTCAGAAGGGAGAAAAGGTCGTATGAACTGTACATCAGGATAAAATTCGCCTTTGAGGGGATCACCTCCACCCCGGCTTCTCTCAGTTCTTCCTCCATCCGGCTTCTCTCCCTGCAGACCAGTTCCCGCGCTTCCTGTACTCTGTCACTGTCCT
>DWUT01000078.1 GCA_019120615.1 Candidatus Mediterraneibacter norfolkensis | reverse complement strand
CGTCCGCTGGTCGTCGGGCCGGCGCTTCCGATGACATGCCCCGGTTTTGCCGGAGTCGGTCCCACATAGTAGATCGTCGCATCCGTCGGATCAAAGGGGATCTTCTCTCCCTTTGCAAGAGCCTCGCACATTCTCTTGTGTCCGGCGTCACGGGATGTGTAGATGGTTCCTGTAAGAAGTACCTGATCTCCTGCGTGAAGTGTCTTAGCAAGTTCCTCTGTGAGTGGTAATGTAATCTTTCTTGCCATTTATATCACCTCCGATTTGTGGCGTGTCACATGGCAGTTGATGTTAACTGCGCACGGCATACCTGCGATATGTGTCGGCATTGTCTCGATATTCAAACCAATGGCTGTCGTCTTTCCACCGAATCCCTGAGGTCCGATGCCCAGCTCATTGATCTTCTCCAGCATCTCTTTTTCCAGATCTGCATAGAACGGATCCGGATTTGAGGAATCGAGGGGTCTCATGAGCGCTTTCTTTGCAAGAAGAGCACACTTGTCAAATGTACCGCCGATACCAACGCCTACGACCATAGGCGGACATGGATTCGGTCCTGCCGTCTCCACTGCTTCAATGATGAAGTCCTTGATGCCCTGAAGTCCCGCAGACGGCTTGAACATACGGATCTGGCTCATGTTCTCGCTTCCGAATCCCTTCGGTCCTACTGTGACCTTGATGTTCTCGCCGGGCACGATCTCTGTGTAGAGCATAGCCGGTGTATTGTCTCCGGTATTTCCACGGCGGACAGGATCCTTGACAACGGATTTACGGAGATATCCGTTTGTATATCCGCGGCGCACTCCCTCGTCCACTGCCTCTGCAAGATCTCCTCCTACAAGATGTACATCCTGACCAATCTCAAGGAATACACATGCCATACCTGTATCCTGGCAGATCGGTACATTCTCATTGTCTGCGATCTCATAGTTCTCGATGATGTTGTCGAGAACGCCTTTTGCGATCTCTCCGTCCTCACATGCACGGCAGTCGCGGATCGCACATTTTACGTCTTCCGGGAGATGCTCGTTTGCCTCGATGCAGAGTCTCTCGATCACGTCTGTAAGTGTGCTTACATTAATTTCACGCATGAAAGCCAACTCCTTCCATTTTTAATTTTGTTTGGATTTTATTCCCGCAGTCAACTGCGGAATATTTTCCGCGGACCGCTTTGCCAGGGCACAGCAGATCCGCCGAAAATTCCTGATAGAATATAAAATCTGTTTCAGATCACAGGAAAATACCGATGAACTGGCATGCCAGTACCACAAACACCAGCGCGACCGGATAAGTTGCAGCATACGCGGACGCCACGTCATCTGTTCCGGTCACACGGATCAGTGTTCCGAGAGCCGGCGTGCTTGTCATGCCGCCGCAGATAGATCCGAGCGTATTGAACAGGCTCAGCTTCATTATCTTTGTCGCCACAAAGTATCCGACGATCATCGGGAACAGCGTAATGAGCGCTCCATAGAAGAAAAGCACAAGTCCCTGCTCTTTGAGGATCTCGATGAATCCGGCTCCTGCCTCCACACCAGCTCCGATCAGGAACAGTGCCAGACCGAACTCTCTTAAACATTCAAGGACGGATTTCTCCACATGGAAGCTGATCTTTCCGGCATGTCCAAAGTGACCGAGGATCAGACCTGCGATCAACGGACCTCCTGACGTTCCCAGTGAAAACTGTGCGCCGCCCGGAAGCGGAATCACGATCTTGGCAAGGACGATTCCCAGCGCGATCGCAAGCGCAAACGGGAAGAATCCCATGGAATCCACAAGGAACAGCTTCTCTTTCTTTTTCAATGCATCGTCTCCTACGTTCTGAGCCGCCTCAAATTTCGCACGCTCTGCGGCCATATCTGTTTTCAGGATTTTCGGCACAAGCTGTACGAACAGGACCACTCCGACAACTCCGAAGGGATATGCGATACCATATCCGACAGAAGCGTTTGCGGAGCCGGTTGCGTCCAGGGCTGCCGCAAGTCCCGGTGTACTCGTCAGCGCGCCTGACATCATACCGACCGTGATATCTGACGGCACTCCCGCGATCTTAATGATACCTACAGTTGTGAGGGCACCGATCGCAATGATAATAAACCCAAGCAGGATATATGACTTTGCATTGATCTTAAAGTTGCGGAAGAACTTAGGTCCGGCAATGAAGCCTACCGAAGTGACAAAGCAGATCAGCCCCAGATCACGAAACATTCCAAGCCCTTCGACCAGATCTGCGTTTTCTCCGATAAAGTGTCCGAATACGAGAGCAACGAGCAGAACTCCTGCCGTTCCCAGTTCCACACCACGGATCGTAATACTTCCTACAAGATAGCCGATACACGCTACCAGGAACAGGATCATGAGCGTTTCGCTCATGACACTGTTCTGAAACCAGTCAATTAAAAACATTTTCTCTTCCTTCCCTTATCTCTCATGTCTTGCATATTTCGGAAGCAGAAGAGGTGATACATCACCGGTCTCCATTCCGGCTTCTTTCAATTCCTCAGCATAGGCCTGGATGTGATCCAGGTTCATATTTCCGAGCTCGACATTCTTTGCCTTTGCGGCTGCCGCTTTTCCCGCGTTGCGTCCGAATACGATAATGTCGAGCAGAGAGTTGCCCATCAGACGATTTCTTCCGTGGATTCCGCCGACTGCCTCTCCTGCTACCAGCAGGTTGTCGATTACCTTTGTAAATCCGTCCCCGCCAATCTCCAGTCCTCCGTTCTGATAGTGGAGTGTCGGGTATATGAGGATCGGAAGTTTTCTCATATCGATGTCGTAGTTCATGTACATACGGAGCATGGCAGGGATACGCTTCTCGATCGTTCCGGCACCGCCGATCTCCTCGATCATCGGGGTGTCAAGCCATACGCCGCTTCCAAGCGGTGTTGTCACTCCCTTTCCGCGCTCTGTACACTCACGGATGATTCCTGCAGCAGCAACATCACGTGTCTCCAGCGGATGCATGAAAGCCTCTCCGTCAACATTGACAAGCTGTGCTCCTACGGAACGAACTTTCTCTGTCACGAGAGCGCCAAAGATCTGTGACGGATATGCAACTCCTGTCGGATGATACTGTATCGTATCCTGATACAGGAGCGGCGCGCCCAGACGGTATCCGAGGATCAGACCATCTGCGGTTGCTCCGTAGTGGTTGGATGTGGGGAATCCCTGATAGTGCATACGCCCCGCACCGCCTGTCGCGATGATGACAGTCTTTGCCTTTGCTACAAGATAGTCGTCTGTCTCCAGGTTCTGAAGAACAGCGCCCGCAACCTGTCCCCTGTCGTCTCTGATCAGCTCCACTGCTGCTGTAAACTCAGCGATCGGAATCTGACGGTTTAATACTTCATCACGGAGAGTACGCATGATCTCTGCTCCGGAGTAGTCCTTGCAGGCATGCATTCTCTTTCTGGATGTTCCGCCGCCGTGCGTGGTGATCATCCGTCCGTCTTTGTCCTTATCGAACATAACTCCCAGATCATTCAGCCATTTGATCGCATCCGGCGCTTCCATAACAAGACGTCTCAGCAGTTCCGGTCTGGCAGCAAAATGTCCGCCTCCAAAAGCGTCCAGATAGTGCTGTACCGGGGAGTCATTCTCTTTGTCCGCAGCCTGGATACCGCCCTCTGCCATCATGGTGTTGGCGTCACCGATGCGGAGTTTTGTGACAATCATGACATTCGCGCCTGCCTCATCCGCCTCGATGGCTGCGGAAGCTCCTGCTCCGCCGCCTCCGATGATGAGCACGTCAACGTCGTAATCAACTTTATTGATGTCAACCTTGTCTGCAAGAAGACGGCTGTTAGAATGCAGAAGGTGTACCAGTTCCTTCGGTGCTTTCTGGCCTTTGTTCGGTCCTACTTTGATCTCTGCGAACGCGTCTTCTTTATAGTCAGGATGAAATGCCTTAAGAAGGGCATCTTTTTCATCTGCGGACATACGTCTCGGCTCAACGCCCAGACGGGATGCTCTGGTGGCCTCCACTTTTTTTACGGATTCCATCATTTCCGGTGTAAACATGATCTTCCCTCCTTATTTCTCGATCTCTCTGTTGTTGTAAAGTTCCTGCATCTCTTCGATCGGCTTCTGCATGATCTGCTCGATCAGCTGATCATAATCACCGTGGTGAATCTCTTCCACACGCTCTGTCAGATGCTTGGACTCGGGCGCGATATATTTTCCTGTCAGACGTCTTGCAAGGACTCCTACCATCGGGTGCGAGATTCCTGCCGGACATCTTACAGAACAGCATCCGCATCCGATACAGTCAAAGGACTCTTCCGCACATTT
>DWUT01000002.1 GCA_019120615.1 Candidatus Mediterraneibacter norfolkensis | reverse complement strand
GGAGAAATC
Source organism: Candidatus Mediterraneibacter norfolkensis (assembly GCA_019120615.1). Lineage (GTDB taxonomy): Bacteria > Bacillota > Clostridia > Lachnospirales > Lachnospiraceae > Mediterraneibacter > Mediterraneibacter norfolkensis. The sequence goes on along the minus strand of DWUT01000002.1, from coordinate 6,903 downwards.
CTCTCCCGTGTGACCAACGATGTGGATACGCTGGGACAGAGCCTGAACCAGAGCGCGACGCAGCTCATCACTTCTGTTACGACCATTATCGGTGTGCTGATCATGATGCTGTCGATCAGCCCTCTGATGACCCTGGTGGCTGTGCTGATCCTGCCGGTCTCTGTACTGCTCCTTTCCTTTGTGATGAAGCACTCACAGAGATATTTCCGGGGACAGCAGGAATACCTGGGAAATGTGAATGGACAGGTGGAGGAGATCTACAGCGGCCATAACATCATCAAAGCATTTAATAAGGAAGAAGACGTGATCAGCAAATTCAATGAGACCAACGACAAGCTGTATGATTCTGCATGGAAGTCTCAGTTTTTCTCAGGAATGATGATGCCTGTGATGCAGTTTATCGGCAATCTGGGCTATGTCATGGTAGCGATCCTTGGAGGGTATCTCACGATAAAAAATACGATCGAAGTCGGTGATATCCAGTCCTTTATCCAGTATGTGCGAAACTTTACCCAGCCGATCCAGCAGGTGGCTCAGGTGGCGAATATGCTCCAGTCCACGGCGGCGGCTTCTGAGAGAGTCTTTGAGTTCCTGAATGAAGAAGAGGAAGATCAGACCGTGCCGAACCCGGTTTCGGTGGAAGGACTTCAGGGAAATGTGGAGTTCGATCACGTACATTTCGGATATAATCCGGATAAGATCATCATCAATGATTTTTCTGCAAAAGTAAAAGAGGGGCAGAGGATCGCCATCGTCGGACCGACCGGAGCCGGAAAGACGACCATGATCAAACTTCTGATGCGCTTCTACGATGTAAACAGCGGAGCTATCAAAGTGGATGGTCATAATGTAAAAGATTTCAACCGAAGCGAACTGAGGGAGATGTTCGGAATGGTGCTCCAGGACACCTGGCTCTTCCACGGTACGATCATGGAGAATATCCGTTACGGGCGGCTTGACGCCACGGATGAGGAAGTGATCCAGGCTGCAAAGGCGGCTCATGTACACCGGTTTGTCCAGACGCTGCCCGGAGGTTACAATATGGAGCTGAATGAGGAGGCAAGCAATGTTTCCCAGGGACAGAAACAGCTCCTGACTATCGCCAGAGCAATCCTGGCGGATCCCAAGATCCTGATCCTCGACGAGGCGACCAGTTCCGTGGATACAAGGACAGAAGTCCTGATCCAGAAAGCTATGGATAACCTGATGAAAGGCCGCACAAGCTTCATCATCGCCCATCGCCTGTCAACCATCCGCGACGCGGATCTGATCCTCGTCATGCGGGAAGGAGACATCGTCGAACAAGGCACCCACGAAGAACTCCTCAACAAAGGAGGCTTCTACGCCGATCTTTATAATTCACAGTTTGAGTCCACAGATCAGACGTGCGCATAAAGAGTGGAGAAGACAGCTATGCAAGCTTGCTTGCGGATAGCTGTCTTTTTCGCTTTATGCATAGGGCGGAGCCCTTTCAACTTGTCAGTACTACTGACATTCGTTATAATTAGGAAAAGAAACTCTGAAAGAGAGAGTGCTGGCGGGGGGACTGAATGAAAGAAAAAAAGAAGGAACAAAAACAGAACAGGAAGACCGGGCTGTTCATTATCCTGGCTTTCATATTTGCCATAGTGGCTGTCGCAGGATACTGGCTGGTGAGATATCTGGTCGGTCTTCAGAAAGAGGGGAGCATGATCCCCGGGTTGTTGTATGCGGCACTCTGTGCCTGGGTTACAAATGTCCTCCAATGCGAGGTCCATGAAGCAGGACATCTCTTTTTCGGGCTTATAAGCGGCTATACGTTTGGCTTTTACCGGGTCAGAGGTTTCGCGTGGATTCGTCAGGAAGGAAGAATACGCTTCAGGCGTTTTTCCGTTGCGGGAACAGGCGGACAGTGCCTGATGGTGCCGCCGGAATTTGGTGAGAAAGGGATCCCTTATGTTCTCTATAATATGGGCGGCATCCTTCTGAACCTGCTGACGGCTGTTCTTGCAGTTTATGCCTGCCTAGTGCTGGGCGAAAAGAACTGGTATCGTTTTATATTTCTGGTATTGTTTGCTTTCAACGGAGTTTGGATGGCACTGGTGAGCGGAATCCCGGTAAGAGGAAAACTGGTGAACAGTGACGGACGCAATATCCTGGAGTGCGCACGGAATAAAGAGGGGATGCGTGCATTCTGGGTTCAGTTGAAGATCGCGGAGTACATGGCGAAAGATGTGCGCATTAAGGACATGCCGGAGGAATGGTTCCGGATAACAGAAAATGCAACTGTACAGCGTGCAATGCCCGGGATCATGGCGATGTATTCTGTGAAACGTCTGATGGACGAGCACCGATTTGAAGAAGCGGCGGAAAAGATAGAAGGGATCGAGGAGACAGCTCATTCGCTCTCTTCTCTGCAACGGTTTCTGCTGACTACAGACCGGGTGTTCTGTGAACTGGTCGGATCCCAGAAAGAAGATGTACTGGACAGATGGAATGACAGAAAGAACCGGTCTCTGGCAGAAGAGATGGAAAGACAGATGTCGGTAATGAGGACCAGGTACGCTTATGCGCTTCTGAAAGAGAAAGACAGGAAAAAGGCGGAAAAGATACGAAAAACATTTGAAACTGCAGTTCGGTTCTATCCATATCCATTCAAGGCAGAAGTACAGGGAGAAAGGGAACTGATGGATCTGGCAGAGCAGCGCGCCGGACAGATTGACGAAAACAGGGCGCTCCAGGAGCCGCAAAAGTGTGAAGGAATATAAGCAATCCGGGATGAACTCCGGACGTCTCAACAGTTTGAATCCACAGATTAGACGTGCGCATAAAGTGGAGAAGACAGCTATGCAAGCTTGCTTGCGGATAGCTGTCTTTTTCGTTTTATGCATAGGGCGGAGCCCTTTCAGCGAGATGGAGCGAGATGGAGCGCGAAGCGCGGAATCGAGCTGAAGCACGTCAGATCGGACGGAGAGAAAACTTAGTGCTCATAAAACGGTTCGTCCTGCTTGCAATCTTCCAGCACATATGATAAAGTAAACCCATCTCAAACGGCGGGCATGTCGCCATTCGATGCCGTCAGAAGATCTGGTAGTTCTTTGCCTGGATTCTCAGGTAAAAATCAACCGCTTGTAACAACAGATAACATTCGCTATAATGAGGAAAGGAAGAAGCCTATGAGAGATGAATTTGCCGGAGACATCGGTCTGGCGGCTGGAAAAAGTCAGTATGATGCATATTGTAAAAGAATACTGGCGAACAAGGAGATCCTTGCATGGATTCTGAAATATGCAGTAATAGAATTCAGCGACATGGAGATCAGAGAAATTAAAAAGTGTATTGAGAATGATATCCGTATATCCAAAGTGAGGGTTTCTCCGGGAAAATCAAATATGCCGGAACCGGAAAAAATCTCCGGCGGATCAGAAGAAGACAAAGTGCCGGGAGAAGGTGAAATCTATTATGATATTCGATTTTCCGTATATCTGCCGGGTAAGAAGAAAAAGGTCAAGATGTTAATAAACGTGGAAGCGCAGAAAGACAGCTATCCCGGTTATGAGATCCCGTCGAGAGGTGTGTATTATGGTTCGAGAATGATATCTGCCCAGAAAGGGACAGAATTTTCAGGGAGTGATTATGACAGCATAAAGAAGGCATACAGTATTTGGATCTGCATGAATGCTCCAGACTATGTTGGTAATGCGGTATCGGAATACAGCATTGTAAAAAAGGACCGTATTCCCGGCATCCCGGACAAGAAGGAAGCCTATGATAAAATGACTATCGTAGAGATTTGTTTGAACCCAAAGTCAAAAAAGGGGAACCGTTTGACAGAGATGCTTAATGTTTTGTTCTCCATGGATATGAAAGCAGGGGAAAAGATAAAAGCACTGGAGCAGAGATTTTATATCCCAATGGAAACTAAGCTGGAAAAGGAGTTGAACCAGATGTGCAATTTAAGTGATTATGTGGAGAAAGTCGGACTGAAAAAAGGAATGGAACAAGGGATGGAGCGTGGCAGACTGCTTCAGCAGATCGAGGTGATCCAGAAAAAGATCAGAAAAGGCAAGTCCCTTGAGCAGACAATAGATGAGATGGAAGCAGAACGCAGCATTATTGAACCGATTTACAGGGCTGTTCAGGAAAATCCCCAGTCTGACGCAGAGAAGCTTGCTGACCAGATTATCGGTACGGAGAAGTGAAAAGGAAAGCACAGGAGGAAAAGAATGGGACTTACACATTTTGACGAGAACGGTAAAGCGCTTATGGTGGATGTGACAGATAAAAAAGAAACAGTGAGGGAGGCCACTGCCGAAGGCAGGATCTTTGTCAACAAAGAAGTGTTTCAGGCGATCAGAGAGGGGACGGCGGCAAAAGGGGACGTGCTTGGCGTTGCCGCGACTGCCGGGATCATGGGGGCAAAGAGGACTTCAGAGCTTATCCCCATGTGCCATATCCTTCCGATCACAAACTGCAGAGTGAATTTCGAAATGGAACCGAAAGAATGCGCAGTCCTGTGCACCTGCACTGTGAAGGTGACCGGAAAGACAGGAGTGGAGATGGAAGCGCTGACGGGAGTAAGCGTTGCACTGTTGACGATCTATGATATGTGCAAAGCTATGGATAAAGCAATGGAGATCGGGGAAATCTGCCTGGTAAAAAAGACCGGTGGAAAGAGTGGCGATGTGTACAATGAAACAAGAGGTTCCGGAACAAAGAAAGAGATCAGTATTCTGTAGAAAAGAGAGTGGTGTATCATGGAGAACGGAAAGTGGAGAGCGGCTGTGGTGACGCTTAGCGATAAAGGATACAGAGGTGAGCGGGAGGACAAGAGCGGCCCTGCCGTCTGCGAGATGCTGCGTGAAGCAGGGTATGATGTACAGAAAAATATACTCCTTCCAGATGAACAAACAGAAATTGAAAAATGTCTTTGTAAACTGTGTGATGACGAAAAGATGGATATTATTTTCACGACGGGAGGAACCGGATTTTCTCCCCGGGACTGCACACCTGAGGCGACCATGGCGGTGGCGACAAGAAATGCGCCCGGGATCGCAGAGGCGATGAGACTGGCATCTCTTAAGATCACTCCCAGGGCAATGTTAAGCAGAGGGGCTTCTGTTATACGGAACAGGACTCTGATCATTAATCTGCCGGGAAGTCCGAAGGCGGCGAGGGAAAATCTGGAGGCAGTGCTTCCGTCTCTCGATCATGGACTGGAAATATTGACCGGAAGCGGAGGAGAGTGCGGACAGCCCTGAGGAACGCCGGAATCATGACGGTCATGTGAACAGATCCGGTCAGGGAATCAGTGTGCGGACTATGACAGAGATATAAATATACTAAATCAGGGCTGCATAGCTTATGTCAGCCGGATGAAAGGATAAGAGAACGGATAAGAGATGGAAGACCAGTATGGAAGAAAGATCGATTATATGAGAGTGTCTGTCACAGACCGGTGCAATCTGCGATGCATTTACTGCATGCCTCCGGAGGGGATCCGGAGTATTCCCCATGACCGGATCCTTACATACGATGAGATCGCGAGAGTGTGCCGGATCGGTACAGGTCTCGGTATTTCGAAGATCAGACTGACCGGCGGGGAGCCTCTGGTACGGAAAGGGCTCACCGGGCTGGTGGAGATGGTACGGAAGATCCCGGGGATAGAGAAGGTTTCATTGACGACAAATGGTATATTATTAAGCGATAATATAAATGAATTAGTTTCTAATGGCTTGGATGGAGTTAACATTAGTCTGGATACACTGGATCCGGTGTGCTATCGGGAGCTGACTCGGGGAGGGGAACTGGAAAGAGCCCTCGGAGGACTGGAGGCAGCGCTTTCTTTCCCGCGGCTCAGTGTCAAGATAAACTGCGTCCCGTTGGATGACGCCGGGGAGGAAGACTGGATCGGGCTGGCTGCTCTTGCAGAAGAAAGGGATGTAGAAGTGCGCTTTATCGAGATGATGCCAGTCGGGCTCGGGAAGAAGTTCCGGGGAAGAAACAGCGATGAGGTGTTAAAGGTACTTGAAAGCAGTTTTGGAACCCCTGAGAAATACACCGGCAGGCTTGGCAGTGGACCGGCGGCGTATGTACAATTCCCCGGATTCCGCGGGAGGATCGGATTTATCAGCGCGGTGTCCCACCGGTTCTGTAGTTCCTGTAATCGAGTCAGGCTGACATCCGAAGGAATGCTGAAGCCCTGTCTGCAGTATGGCGGCGGGGCGGATCTGCGGGAATTGCTGCGGAGCGGGGCGGATGACAGGCAGATCGAAGAGAAGATGAGAGAGACCGTTTTCCGAAAACCCGCTGGGCATCATTTTACAGAAGAAAGAGAAATGACAGACAGAGAAAGATCGTGTCTGGAAGAGAAAGAAATGTGGAGCATAGGAGGGTAAGAGCAGATGGGGGAAGTGGTCGCGGTCTGTACAAGTCCTGCGAAAGGAACGCAGAAAACAGACGTTGGTGAAGGAATCTTCATAGAAGAGTTTGGAATCGAGGGAGACGCTCATGCCGGGAAATGGCATCGACAGGTCAGTCTGCTTTCTTATGATAAGATAGAAGAGTTCAGAAAAAAGGGGGCAGATGTGGAAAACGGGGCGTTCGGGGAAAATCTGGTGGTTAAAGGTATTGATTTTTCTTCCCTTCCCGTCGGAACCCGCCTGTATTGCAACGATGTGATCCTGGAGATGACGCAGATCGGAAAGGAATGCCATCACGGCTGTGCGATTTTCCAGAAGATGGGAGACTGCATCATGCCCCGGGAAGGCGTTTTTGCCAGAGTGATCCGGGGTGGCAGGATCAAAACCGGAGATGAGATGACTGTGGGATGAACTGTTCACACCTAACCGCCGCCCGCATGCGCACTCGTCGCGTTGGCACGCTCCAGTTCCGCACTACGTGCTAAGACTGCTTATGAGGGCG
>DWUT01000077.1 GCA_019120615.1 Candidatus Mediterraneibacter norfolkensis | reverse complement strand
TTTTGATGTAGGATAATTAGATATTATCCTACATCTTCATTCCTTATTCTCCCATCTCACCCACAATCCGTTACCACCAAAAAAACACCTCCGGTAAATCTATGTGGTCAAAAAACAAAAAAACAGATAATAAAACTCCTGCCATTACCTAAATGACACGATTATTACCTGTTCTCATATATCACCACGAAATAATTATATCACAACATTCTTATTAATCAACAAAAATATACATATTCTGCAGAAGTTCTGCGAAATATCCCCGAATTCTTTCTCCTTCAGACTCCCGCAGGATACTCTACCCCCTCCGGAAGAGGATCCCATTCATTGAGTCCCAGTCTCTGCTTGAATTTCGCCTGCTCCAGCGTCAGATGCGGCGGATCTTCCGCCAGATAGTCCATCAGTTCATCAACGCCTTCCCGGGTCACGTTATTCACCATGAAAATACGCTCACACCCCGCATTGATGAGCCACTGTCTGACCATTGGGATGTTGGCATAAGAGGAATCGATCTTAGTGATGATTCCAATCAGCGGACGCTGGATAAACGAGCGGCTGCTGTCACCAAACAGATTGAACGGTTCGTCCGCCGCCTGAACGATCGCTACCACGTCAGCCTCGAAAGAGAAGCAGGCAAGTCCCACGCTGAAACGCTTGGACTCGGCGTACTCTCCGGGGGAATCAATGGTATCATCCGCTGTGTTTGTATATTGAGTTTTAATATAATGAAGCTCTTCTCCCTTCAGCGCCTGCGTCAGAGAAGTCTTCCCGGCTTCACTTCTTCCCATCAGAAATAGTTTTTTCATTCTGTAACCTGCCTGTGTATTTTCAGCTCCTGTGGATCTCACAGGTCTTGAATCCCAGTACCTGATCAAAAAATCTGACCACCTCTTCCACTGCGGTCTGAACCTCGGAAAGTCCCCCTGTAATGATCAGGGAACCGCAGAAGCGATCCATGAAACCAATCTCAACATGCGCGCTCTTTACAGCGACGTCCGCAGCGACTACGACCGACTCCCAGGGCGTAAAACGGATCAGACCGACAGACTCCCCTGTGTGGTCCTCCCCCTCGTGTACGCCGATGTGCAGAGCAAGATTGTGATAGATACACTTCTCAGACGGATTTATGATATGCGCCAGACATACTTCCTTTCCCGGTACGCGCACGCGGGTCATACGCAGTTTTTTTCCCTTCAGATTCTCATAATCATCGTGGAACAGCGTTTCCAGAAATTCCTCTTTCGTCATCTTCGCCATGACAGCACTTCCTATCTCTTTGTAATACTGCAGACCACATATCCGAGAGTATCACGGAAATACTCCACGATCTCGGTCAACGCGGAAGTAACGTCCGAGATCTCCCCGGTGATGATCAGCGTCCCGGTAAACCGGTCGGCAAAACCGAGATAGACGTTTCCGCTCTTGACCGCGATATCAGAGGCGATCACCGCGGATTCCGGCGGAGTCATGTTCATGATCCCGATCGCCGAAGAACTGTAATCCACCTGCGGGTTCAGTCCCAGCTTCTGATATATGATCGGAGCCGGACCTCCCATCACATGCGCGAATGTGATTTCTTTTCCGGCTACCGTTTCCTGTACGATTCTTATCTGTTCTCCATGATCATTTGCCATTTGTCGGACCCTCTCTTCCAGAAGTTTTCCCGTTGTATCTGTCGTAGAAAAACAACTTCAATCTATTGAAATGATACTATCAAAAATATCTTCTGTCAACCCATAATCCAACATTATCCAACATATTTTCAGTGCAAATACGGCTTAATCAGTCATCATCCAACAAGAAACCACACCTTTTCTACTCTTCTATACATTCCAGTTTACTCACCGAAACTTCATAAGCGGTTCTTGTCTCTGTCTCCGTCTCTGAAAGTTTTTTCACATAATCACGGCTCTGGATCCGCCCCAGGATACGCACATGCTCTCCCACCTCAAATCCCGAAGCGTATCTGGCATTTCTCCCCCAGCAGATGCAGGGTATGTAGTCTGACTTTCCATAAGGACGGTTCACGGCAAGAAGAAGATCCGCAATCTCCCTTCCCAGCGGCGTCTTCCGGTACACGGGTTTTTTGCACATATACCCTTCCAGAAGAATGTGGTTTGTCTTTGCCCCGTCCGGTTCCTCATCAATAAACTCAATCTCCCTTGCAAACACAGACAGAACCAGACGGTTTTTCTGCTCCTCATGACGGTTGTACGAGCGGAACTGCCCTGATACCATAATGCATGTTCCTCTGTAATCCTGCGTCACATCGACAAGCCGCTCCGACACCATGACCGGAATCCTGTCACTGGAATTGCTCAGCCTTTTGACAAGGATATCCACCATGTAGAATCCCTCTCCAAAAACCTCGTGGCTGTAGACAAATTCTGATATCACCTCGCCGATCACCGTCACCTGATTGTTCTCAATAATCTTATCTGACATAATTTGTAGTTCTCCCTTCCTCTTTTCGGTATTTTCGAGTCACTACTAAATGTATGAGACAAGATGAATATTTAGAACTCTTTTCCCTTCAAATCGTTCGACCTCTTACTACAATTCCGGACATGAAAGAGAAACCCCATGCCGGCTCCGAAGAGAAGCCAGAATTCCGGTCCGGTCGCCACGGTACTGTTGTTGACAATCCCTGCAATCTGAAATGCGATCAGGCCGAAGAAAAGCCCCATGCCGATATACTCCGTATCTTCGGGATGAGCTTCCCACTTCTCTTTTCTCTTCCAGTAAAATCTCGCCCCTTTTACCAGATGTATCAGAAACAGTCCCAGCATACAGATAAGGGCGATCATTCCGCCGTTTACCACTGTCTGCAGATACCAGCTGTGAGCGATTTCTATACAGTAGTCCGCACTTCCGTGTACATTCAGCATTCCTGCCACCTCAGACTGAGGATAACAGAACGGAAAAGATCCGATACCCTTTCCCAGCAAAATGCATTCCCCGGCCAGCGGGATACTGGACACCCAGATATACCCCCTTCCGGTAAACAACGGATACAGAAAGTGAAGAGCCGTCATCTCAGGCTGGGGAATCGTATCCAGATAGTCTCCGTTAAAGCTGATATAACTCAGGTAACCACCATAACAGTAAAATTCCAGAGGATCCTGATATCCAAAATCAATGGTCAGAATCCTTCCCATAACCGATACATGGATATTTTCATAATCTCCTGTCAGATGAGATCCGGCTAACAAATCTGTCTCAACAGGGATCTGATCCCCGTTTCCGTCCAGAAAAAGGAAGTCATCCAGCGTCATCTCCGCATTTTCCCCGAATGACTGTACTTTCAACTCGTTTTCCCCTGAATCCACTGTAAGGATCCCGGACTCAAGCTGTATCCTGTCTACATGAAATATATCCTCTCCTTCTGTATACTGGGGATTAATTACAGATCCTCCAACTCTTGCAGCCAGTCCTTCTCCCTCCATGATCTGCGTCCTGCTCATCAAAAGAAACACAAATCCTGCCGCCAGAAGGCAGACCGGGATCCCCCAGTATGTGCCGGACTTTCTTTTTCTGTATACGATAAATACCGTCTCTGCCGCTGATGCAGCCGCCGCCGCGTAAAGAGCGCCCGATGATCCCGACATGATAATACAGAAAAGCATTCCTCCAGCCAGCAGTTCGTCACAGATGCAGAGAACCCTTTTTCCGCCTGTTATCCCCTTTCCATACAGGATCGGAAAAATAAGAGCACAGAATCCACCATAATAGCCCGGATTTACAAATGTCAGCGAGACACTTCCACTATAGTCAAACATTATATTTTCCATCAGATGTTCATACCTGTCAGGTGTCAGTGCCCTTGCGACCGTCTCTATATTAATCATCGGCCCAAACGCACACTCCATACACGAACCAATGATCAGCAGCATAGCCAGCGCCCTGACACTGGTCATGAGCATTTTCATCCCCCGGTCTGTTCCCAGCAGAAAATATCCTGCCGAAAAAAGGATCATATATCCGATAACTGCAGCCAGTCCTTCATAATCCAGGAACAGCCCCCAGAAGCTGTATTCCGAATATTCGCTGAAGATACATGACAGTATATTCAGCAGGAGGAACACCGCGATCAGCGCCGCCACAGTCCGGTTCATCCGAAACCTCTCAGGGATCTTTTCTTCCAGGATAAAACCGATCACTGCTCCCAGTACCAGCAGGATCAGAAGAAATATGGAGAATATCACAAGCACGGTTTCTTTCCAGTACTGAAAGAGATCGATCTGGTATCCTGATTTTTTTGCAAAATACTGTTCTGCTATTCCGGACAGTTCCTCGACATGAAATCCTGTGATAAAAGGAAAAACAATCAGGAATACACACAGCATAACAGCCAGGATCCGCTCATATACATTTATTGCCTTCATATCACCCTCCGCCAGATAACAGACAGAAAACCCATCCGCCTGTACAGGCAGAATGGGTTTCCCGTCATCACACAAATAAACAGTCAATTAATATTATGAAATCACGACATTCCCTGCTTATGACAGGGCTGCAATGATATTACTCTCCTGTCTTCGGAGATGTCTTAACTGTAACTGTAGTTGTTTTTGCAGTCGTAGTATTTACGCTTGCCTGCGGAACTTCGTTCTTGTCAAGGACAACAGCTTCGCCGTTTGACATAACCTTGATGAACGCTACCGGTGAGAAGCCTGTCATTGTAACGTCAACGCTGACTTGTCTGTATCCGTCGCCCATGGATCTTACAACAGCTTTTCCTTCGATTACTTCCCATGTTCCGTCGTGTTTCTGATGAAGAACATAGATTGTATCGCCGTTTTTAATATCTTTCAGATCATCCCAGTAAGCTCCGCTGCTGTACTGATCGTTGCCAGTGCCGAGAACGAAATTCATATCAGCCTCTCCGACGATCTCCTGGTCTGTAGTGAAATCTCCAGCGCCGAGTACTACAACGCTTGCGTCATCCGGTACCACATATCCTGCATCTGTCAGGATATCCTTCACCTGTGCGTCATCCTTCAGAATCTCTTCCACCTCTGTTGTAAGACCCTGGTTGCGTACAGAGAACTTGTTTCCATCAGCGTCTGTACCTGATGCTGACCACCAGAGCTGACGGATTTCATCCACTACCGGAGCCGGAGTTGTTACTGTTGACTGGTTGTCATTTCCACTCGGAAGATCTCCTGTATCCGGTGATGCTGCAAATACGCTCATGCTCATGCTGAGGCAGAGTACTGCAGACGCCATTAAAGCAGCTGCTCTTTTCATTTTCTTGTTCATTTTCTTGTTTCTCCTTCCCTCTCTGTTATTTTGTGTGATTTATATTAAAGCGCTCCCGTTAGAAACCGCCTTAATATCTCTTTACTGCGGAAGCTGATCGGAATATACATCGACGATCGTGCCGTTCACAAGCCATCTCTGCTCCGGATAAGCACTGATGCAGGTGGACAGTGTGAGTATTGTAGTGTCCTGGCTGACCTGAACTTCAGTATTTACATTGCCGTCAATGGAACTCCGCAGTTCATCCAGATATTTCTGAAAATCATCCGGATCCTGGAAATTGTAATTGCCAAGTATGTATCTGTCGTCAAACGCCACTGCCGCAAAGATCTGATATTTCAGCGTATAATTCGGGCAGTAAATATAGATATACGGATTATTATCGAAGAATTCCTTATCTTCATAATTATGAAGTTCCGAGAACATGGTCCCGTTTTTCAGCTCATGTCCATACATCACCGTTACCGGATCCGCAAACGATGTAGTATTGTATTTCTCTGTGTAGATCGATCCGGGTAATCCCTGTTTCCCGTCGATCGTCGTGTTCAGATAATAGTCATCTGCCTCTGTCGCACTCTGAAGCACCGGATAGTCAATATTTGTCCCCGGGATCGAGATCCATGCATAGACGTCCGGATTGATCTCCTGCAGGGCTTCAAAGTCAATCTTCCGCTGCATCGGGTCATCACTTTCCGCCGATACTTCCTCTTTCATAACCTCATACTCCTGCTGCGCCACTTCCGGATCCGCCTGCACCGGTTCTTCCGCTGTCTGCTCCTGGCTGCCGCTGTTAAGGAAAAACCAGATTCCGCCTCCCGCTGCGCCAAGCAGCACGACCGCCGCGATAATGACCGCGATGATCAGTATTTTCTTGTTCTCTTTGCCATGCTTCTTCATCTTCTATATCTCCTTTTGGAAACAGCCTTCTAAACCTTATTCCTCTGCTGCAGCCGCAGTGTCTTCTGTTTCCGATACATTATTTTCTGTTTTGTTCTCCGCTGCATCCGACTCCGGTGTGACCTCTTCATAGAACCGGCTGATAACAAGTTCTTTCAGCTCATCCTCATTTATATGATATTCCTCAAGCTTCTCACCCTGCACCACTTCCCCCGGGACCATGGCGATGTTTTCCGTATCCATAGCAATGTACAGCATTTCAGGCGCAAGATAAGTGAGATCCTCCACTGTCACATTTGTACACATATTTCCGTCCAGTTCCTGGAACACTTTCACCGGAAGTGTGATATCTTCCTTTAGCGTATCCTTTGCCTGGTTAAAATAATTCAGCATATACTGTTTCTGTCTCTCCAGACGGCCCATACTGCTTTCGGCAACCCACTCGTCTCTCCATCTGATATAGTCCAGAGCCTCGTATCCGTCCAGATGCACTGTCGTTCCCGCATACAGCGTACAGTGATCCCCAAAGACATCTTCCAGGACATCCACGTCCACTCCTCCGATCGCGTCATTCAGCGTGGGAACCGCTTCAAAATTTATAGAACAGTATCTCTGAATCGGGAGTTTGAACAAAAGATTCGATACTGCATCTGTCATCAGTTCGCAGCTCTCCTCAGCAGTGCGCCCATAGGCATACTGCATCGTGATCTGTACATTTTCATTTCTGCTGAAGTTTCCATCGCTGTCCATCACCTTTACAGGAACGATCGAATCCCTCGGAATCGCAAGAAGCTGGACCACTCCGTCTTCAACATCAACACTCACCAGAAGGATCGCGTCCGCAAACCCCTCGATTCCTCCCTGCCTTTCTTCGTCGATCGGCACATCCTTATCAATTCCCAGACAGAGAAAATTGATAATATTCTCATTATACTTATACTCTTTCCCATTATATGTAACGTACAGACCTTCCCGTTTCTCAGCCGGTGCCTGTTCCGCTGTTTCCGGCACCTCAGTCTTCAGGTTCTTCTCGCCTCTTGCGCGCAGATAGAAGAACCCCCCGGTCAGGCTTCCCGCAAGGATAATGACAACCAAAAAGGCAGCAATCACTGCCTTATGCCATCTTTTCAGCACGAACTTCTTTTTCACCTGCTTGTCCACGCTGCCATCTTCATTTTCAAACAAATCTTCAGATAAGATTTCAATAGAATACTCATCCTCTGAGGACGTCTTTTTCTTCTTTTTAATCATATTGCTCCTGTCGAATCATCCTAAATGTTCAGCAATCTTTTTCATACATGGATATTATATATCTTCATACATTAAATTCCATATCTCCTGCGCAAATAACCGGATATATGTAATATTCCGCTGTATAATATTTGGTTTATAAGTCATACTTTTAATTTATAATTCGTATTTTCTATACTAAAAAATACATTTTGGCAACGTTAAAATATTATCAGTTATATGGAAGGGCGGTTTCGGACACAGCCTTCTTTCGCCTTGATATTTAACACAGAGGGGGATTGTTCATGGTTGAAAATGAGATTCTGGGTAAGATCAGAACATATATGAAACTTCATAACTGGACGTTGTACAGGCTCTCTAAAGAGTCTGATATACCTTATACATCTCTGCACAGTATGTTTGAAAAAAACACTTTTCCCACGCTTCCGACTCTTCGCAAGATCTGCTGCGGACTTGGAGTCAGTTTAAGCGACTTCTTTTCTGATGATATCCGCCCGACTTCGCACAAATGCACAGAGGATGAACTTGAACTTCTTGATCTGTACCGTTCCCTTACAGTCAAGGACAAAAAGCTGCTCCTGACCATGTGCAGACGCCTGTTCAGGCAGATAAATACAGAAGAAGAGAAAGGAAAGAGAGATCATGATACAGATTGCAATACTTGAAGAGGATCCCGGTCTCGGGGAGCGGATAACAGAACTTCTTATGCAAATGCCTGATATGGAGTTTTCAGTATATGTTTTTTCCTCTGGAAGCAGCTTCATTCAGGCAGCCGATCATTCTCCGGGGGATTTTGATATCGCATTTATCGATACGGAACTCGATCATGGATCCGGCATCCGGACTGCTGATGAGGTGAGCCGTATCAATCCAAAGCTTCAGATCATCTTTATCAGTCCGGACCTGCACAGTATCAGTCCTGTATATGATGTAAAACACACTTATTATCTCTACATACCTGAATTAGAAAACTATATCGGTGCCGCCATAAAAAAGGCAGTCAGTGCTCTGGAGATGCTCAGCAAAAGAATCCTGACTGTTTCCTGGAATCGGGAGACGTTTCACATATTTGAAAATAAGATCATCTACATGGAGCGCACACTGCGTGTCACGACGATCCACACAGAAGGCGGGCAGTTTTATACTTCCACGAAACTTTCAGCTCTTCTCAGGGAACTAGGTGAGTCCTTTATTTTATGTCACCGGAGTTTTATTGTAAATCTCGAATATGTGACTACTTTCCAGTCTACACAGCTTTTTCTGTCCAACGGAAAGGCTGTCCCCGTAAGCCGTCCGCATATAAAAGAGCTCCACACGAAGATCGAAAAATTTCTCTCACGTAGCGTCTGAAAGAACTCCTGTTTTCAATAGCTCTTGTAAATTCGAAATATTGTGATAGAATAAGGAAGTTGCAAAACATACTATATAATAAAGAAAGAGTGTTGAATACTATGAAGACCAAACGTGAAGATATAAGAAATATTGCCATCATTGCCCATGTGGATCACGGAAAGACAACGCTGGTTGACGAGCTTTTAAAACAGAGCGGTGTTTTCCGCGAAAACCAGGAAGTAGCCGAAAGGATCATGGACTCCAACGATATCGAGCGTGAACGCGGGATCACGATCCTTTCCAAAAATACGGCCGTCCATTACAACGGAGTCAAGATCAATATCATTGACACCCCGGGACATGCTGATTTCGGCGGTGAGGTGGAACGTGTCCTTAAAATGGTAAATGGGGTTATCCTCGTTGTCGACGCCTTTGAGGGCGCCATGCCTCAGACCAAATTCGTTCTCCGCAAGGCTCTGGAACTGGATCTTCCCGTCATCGTCTGCATCAACAAGATCGACCGACCGGAGGCCCGCCCGGAAGAAGTAATCGACGAGGTCCTGGAACTGTTCATCGATCTCGGTGCTTCGGACGAGCAGCTTGAGTGCCCCTTTGTATACGCTTCGGCTAAAGCAGGCGTGGCTGTTCTCGATCTGTCAGAGGACGAAAAAGATATGAAGCCTTTATTTGAGACGATACTGAAATATATCCCTGCTCCCGAAGGAGATCCGGAAGCTCCGACACAGATTCTGATCAGTACCATTGATTACAACGAATACGTAGGGCGTATCGGGATCGGCAAAGTCGATAACGGGACGATTTCCGTAAACCAAGAAATGGTACTGGTAAACCATCACGATCCCGACAAGCAGGAAAAAGTAAGGATCAGCAAGCTTTATGAATTTGACGGGCTGGAAAGAGTGGAGGTCAAAGAGGCTACTGTCGGTTCTATTGTCGCAATCTCAGGCATCTCCGACATTTCCATTGGGGATACACTCTGTTCCCCGGAGAATCCGGAGCCGATCCCGTTCCAGAAAATCTCCGAGCCGACGATTTCCATGCAGTTTATCGTCAACGACAGCCCTTTTGCCGGACAGGAAGGAAAATATGTGACCTCCCGCCATCTTCGTGAGCGTCTGTTCCGGGAGCTGAATACGGACGTCAGTCTCCGCGTGGAAGAGACAGACAATACCGACAGCTTCAAAGTATCGGGAAGAGGCGAACTCCATCTTTCTGTCCTGATCGAGAACATGCGCCGTGAGGGGTATGAATTCGCCGTCAGCAAAGCGGAAGTGCTCTATAAGACCGATGAAAGCGGAAAAAAACTGGAACCCATGGAGACTGCTTACATCGACGTTCCAGATGAGTTTACCGGAGTCGTAATCGAAAAACTCGGGCAAAGAAAAGGGGAACTCCAGAACATGGGGGCTTCCAACGGCGGATATACCCGCCTGGAGTTTTCTATCCCTTCGAGAGGCCTGATCGGATACAGAGGTGAATTTCTGACAGATACCAAGGGAAACGGTATTCTGAATACCAGTTTCAGCGGATACGCCCCCTATAAAGGAGATATCCAGTACCGCAAACAGGGGTCTCTGATCGCGTTCGAGACAGGTGAATCCGTAACATACGGACTGTACAGCGCTCAGGAGAGAGGCACTCTCTTCATCGGGCCAGGCGAAAAAGTGTATGCCGGAATGGTGATTGGACAGAACGGAAAAGCTGAGGACATCGAGCTGAACGTCTGCAAGACCAAACACCTGACCAACACCCGTTCCTCAAGCGCCGACGAAGCGCTCCGTCTCACGCCGCCTCGGATCCTCAGTCTGGAGCAGGCGCTCGATTTCATCGATACCGACGAACTGCTGGAAGTAACACCGAAATCCCTTCGCATCCGCAAGAAGATCCTTGATTCCAGAATGCGCAAGAGAAGTAATATGAAATAAGATTCGTTCTATACATTCATGCTGTTCCATGATATAATATGTCCATAATACAGGAGGTTTTCTATCTTCTTCCTGTGTAATATGGACAAAAAGGAGTTGAACAGCATGAATTTTATTATCAGTGGAAAAAACATCGAGGTAACTTCAGGCTTAAGAGATGCAATCGAACAGAAGTTGGGTAAACTTGAGAGGTACTTCACTCCTGAAACAGAAATCATCGTAACACTCAGCGTGGAGAAAGATCGTCAGAAGATCGAGGTAACGATCCCGGTAAAAGGCAGTATTATCCGCTCCGAGCAGACAAGCAGCGACATGTACGTATCTATCGACCTTGTGGAAGAAGTCATAGAACGCCAGCTCCGGAAATATAAAAACAAACTGATCGCCAGAAGTCAGGGACACCCCACCTCCTTCTCTACAGAAAACAGTTTTAAGAAAGAATTTTTTGAATCCGGGGAAGAATCATCCGAGGATGACGAGATCCGCATCGTACGCACAAAGAAATTCGGCATCAAACCAATGTATCCGGAAGATGCCTGCATTCAGATGGAACTTCTCGGGCACAACTTCTTCGTCTTCTCCAACGCAGAAACCGACGAAGTCAATGTAGTCTATAAAAGAAAAGACGGCTCTTTCGGCCTCATCGAACCGGAATTTTCATAAGCCAGTCCACACATGCGGCAGGATAGACAGATACCGGCATTGCAAGCTCGCTTGCAGATGACGATATTTGGCTATCCTGGCATATGGCGGACGCCATGAACCCGGAGTTGCTGCATCGCAGTGACTCCGGGTTTCCGCATGTGGGACGCACCTTACCTCTTCTCAAACCAGCACTCTTCCACCCTCTTGATCTCAGCCTGTCCGTTCGTCCCTTCCATCACATCTTTTTTCAGACCTTCCTCCTCATCCTCCGATACCAGAATATCCAGTTCCACTTTATCCGTATAGGAACATTCTTCCGGGGACAGATTTCTTTTTCCGAGACTGTATTGTATTTTCCCCCAGTCCGCATAATCTATGGTAATATGCAGTCTGAATCCGTAAATTCTGGTAATAATCTTACTGTGACCGATCCCTTCCGCAGCGGCCGCGGTATATGCACGCACAAGGCCGCCCGTTCCAAGCAGAGTTCCCCCAAAATACCTGGTAACCACCACCAGCACATCCGTGAGTGCTCTCCCGCGGATCACCTCAAGGATCGGTTTTCCCGCCGTACCGGCCGGCTCCCCGTCATCACTCATCCGCTCTGACGGCGGATCACTCCCCAATACATACGCCCAGCAGTTATGCCTTGCGTCACAGTATTTTTTTCTGATCTCCTCGAGCCGGGTAAACGCTTCCTCCTCCGTAGAAACCGGAAAAACGTTTGCGATAAAGCGGGATTTCTTTTCCGTGATCTCCGCTTGTCCGCCTGTATGTACTGTATTAAAAGATTTCATGATATCCCTCCTGAATAACAGCTGCTTTTACTATACCCACAGGAGGCGGGATCTGCAAGAGAATCTTAATATTTCCTGATAAAATGTGAAGTTTTTATTTTCTTCTTTATTTAGAATAGTAAATTTGCTATAATCAGAAGAGTGTAAAGGAGGATGTTATTCGTGAACTACGGAAAAAACAATCTTTCGCGAAGAAAGAAAAATATTTCTTCCAAGAAGAAGATGCAGAAAAAACGGGTTGGTGTCCGGCTGTTCAAGGCAGTCGTCATCAGCCTGCTGCTTCTGTGTGTCATCGGCGCTGCCGGTGCCGGAGTATTCGCATATCAGATCATACAGAATACTCCTGAAGTTACCGCAGAAGATATCATGCCCCAGGGTTACACAAGTTTTATCGTGGACCAGAGCGGCAATCAGATTGAGACTCTCAATGATTCCAGTTCCAACCGTGTCTACCGTACTTACGACGAGATCCCGGAATATATGGCTCATGCATTTGTAGCTGTTGAGGACTCCCGTTTCTACGAACACAACGGAATCGATCTCCAGGGAATCATCCGCGCCGGTGTTATCGGCGTTACAAATGGGTTCAATTTCACAGAAGGTGCCAGTACATTGACTCAGCAGCTTATCAAAAATAATGTATTCCCGGATTTCGTCAATGAGGAAACCCTCTATGACAGAGTGGAACGTAAACTGCAGGAGCAATACCTTGCCCTTCAGATTGAAAAGGAACTGAGCAAAGAGCAGATTCTTGAGGCGTACATGAATACGATCAATCTTGGTCAGGGATGCCTGGGAGTTCAGGCGGCTGCCACCCGATATTTCAATAAGGATGTCTCTGACCTCACTCTTTCCGAGTGCGCTGTCATCGCAGCGATCACTCAGAATCCTACCCGCTATGATCCGGTCAAGAATCCTGAGGAAAACGCGAAAAGACGCGAGCGTGTCCTGAACAATATGCTGGAGCAGGGATATATCTCTCAGGCTGAATATGACGAGGCCACTTCAGACAATGTGTATGACAGGATTCTGGAAACTGCTGCTGTGACTACAAACGATGCGCCTTACTCCTACTTCGTTGACGCGCTGATTGAACAGCTTGTCGAAGACCTTAATACTGAGAAGGGCTACACTGAAACTCAGGCATACAACCTGATCTACAGCGGCGGTCTGACTATCACAGCGACTCAGGATGCCACAATCCAGAAGATCTGTGATGAAGAAGTTGCAAATGTAGGCGACTATCTGAGTGTGACAGAATATGGTCTTGAGTTTGCCCTTACGGTCCACAGGGAAGATGGAACGGCAGAAAATTACAGCCAGGAACAGCTTGCAGCCTATATACGGGATAAATACAATGATAAATATCCCCTTGTATTCAGTTCAGAGGATGCCGCAAGAGAAATGGTCGAAGAATATAAGAGCACTCTTAACATCGGTGAAAACGATACGGTAGATGAGAATATCAATCTCACTCTTCAGCCTCAGGTTTCCGTCGTTCTCATGGACCAGTACACAGGACAGGTCAAAGCGATCGTAGGCGGACGCGGGGAAAAGACGACCAGTCTTTCTTTGAACCGCGCAACAACTGGAGATCCGAGACAGCCCGGTTCCTGCTTCAAAATTGTTTCGACTTACGCACCGGCATTAAACGAGTGCGGACTGAACCTGTCAAGTACGATCATTGATGAACCGTATGAGTACAAAAACGGTCAGAAAGTCAACAACTGGGACAATCAGTATATCGGCGCTACAAGCGTACGTTACGCAATCGAGCATTCCATGAACGTCTGCGCAGTACGTACACTGACAGAAGTCGTGGGTGAGGAAAAGAGTTACGAGTACCTTCTCAATTTTGGCTTTACGACTCTCACAGATGAGGACAAATATTCCCAGGCCAAAGCTCTTGGAGGTATTGAAAATGGTGTTTACAACATTGAACTGACGGCGGCCTATGCCGCGATCGCAAACGGCGGAGTTTACACCGAACCGATTCTCTACACACAGGTACTGGATCACGAAGGGAATGTTCTTTTGGACAACACTACGCCAGATACTCACGAAGTTATCAAAGATTCCACCGCCTTTCTTCTCACAAGCGCCATGGAAGACGTAATCAACCAGGGAACAGGTACAGCGGCAAGACTTGACGGCATGCACGCGGCAGGAAAGACCGGTACAACTCAGGACAGCACGGACCTGTGGCTTTCCGCTTACACCCCCTACTATACGGCATCTGTCTGGGGAGGCTATGACAGCCGTAAACCGATGGAAAACATGAACCAGTCCTGGCACTCCAGACTGTGGAAAGCGATCATGGACCGGGTTCACGAAGGACTTAATGACAAAGACTTTGAAATTCCCTCCTCTGTTGTCCAGTGTACAGTATGCTCTGAAACCGGGCTTCTCGCAGTGTCAAGCTGCCCGTCCTACACAGAATATTTCTCCGAAGAAAATGCTCCGACGCAGAGCTGCTCCGGACACTATGTAGAAATAATAGAAGAAGTCATAGAAGAGCCTGTTGAAGAAGGATCCGGCGAGGAGGCACCTGCTGAAGAGGTTCCTGTAGATCCCAATGCAGGTGCAGTGGAGACTCCTCCGGTCGAGCAGCCTGTCGATCCCAATGCAGGCGCAGTGGAAACTCCTCCGGTCGAACAGCCTGTCGATCCCAATGCAGGCGCAGTGACAGACCCGGCAGCGCCGGCTCAATAGTGATCTTTGACAGAGATATATCTATAGCTTTATAGACAAGTATTAGCGATACAAAAAGGGCGTTCCGATGGATAAACAGATCATCCATCGGAACGCCCTTTTTAATCATCAGTTATCGACCCGATCATATTATATTTATATTTTATGCCTTATCTATCACCAGTTTCGCCGCGCCGCAGATTCCTGCGTCATTCCCCAGCGTCGCCAGCGTGAACCGTACCTTGCGGTTCGCAAAGAAGGCACGCTCCATATAAGGCTGCTGTATGTACGGGATCAGAACCTCCCCGGCCTTTGAGACGCCGCCTCCGATCACAAACACAGCCGGATCTGTCACTGCTGCCAGATTTGCCAGAGCATGGCCAAGACAGGTGCCGAACTCAACTGCGATCTCTTTTGCCACCTCATCCCCTGCCTTTACAGCATCAAATACATCTTTGGCCGTGATATCCTCTTTTTTCAGTATTGTCGGACGCATATCCTGTCCCAGCTTCTTTTTTGCAAGACGGACAATTCCGGTGGCTGACGCATACTGCTCAAGGCATCCTCTGTTTCCACAGCCGCATTTGTCCGTCTCTTCATAATTCACGCAGAGATGACCTATCTCTCCGCCGGCGCCGTTCTGTCCTACGAGGATTTTTCCGTCAATAATAACCCCGCCGCCCACGCCGGTTCCCAGCGTGACCATGATCATATTTTTCTCCCCGGCACCGCCGCCTTTCCACATCTCGCCCAGCGCAGCCACGTTTGCGTCATTTCCGATCTCCGCTTTCAGACCGCTGAGTTCTTCCAGTTCTTTTTTCACTTCCTTGTAATTCCATCCAAGATTCGCGCTGCCGTTTACAATGCCTTCTGAGGTGACCGGAGCCGGAACCCCCGCCCCGATCCCGATGATATCGTTTTTATCAAGCTGATGTTCACTGATTTTCTTCCCGATCGAAGCCGCAACATCCGGAAGGATTGCTTTTCCCTCATCAGAGATATCTGTAGTGATTTCCCACTTGTCAAGAATCCCGCCATTCTCTTCAAACAGCCCCATCTTGACCGTTGTACCTCCAATATCCACGCCAAAACAATACTTCATATTCTTTGCCCTCCTGGTATTTTCCCTTATCTTTATTTATTTCTCTTCGCGAGATTTTCCTGAACCCTCTTGTAAAGTTCCTGAGCCGCATTGTATCCCATCTGTTTCTGTCTGTGGTTTACAGCCGCGGATTCTACAATAATGGCGAGATTTCTTCCCGGACGGATCGGAATCCTGTGGCAGACGACTTTGTTGCCGAGGAACTCTGTATATTCCTCCTCCAGCCCCAGCCTGTCATACTCTTTATCTCTGCTCCAGTCTTCCAGAGTGATGACAAGATCGATGTTCTGTGTCTCTCTGACACTCTGGACACCGAACATGGATTTCACATCCACGATACCTATGCCTCTCAGTTCTATAAAATGCTTTGTTATATCAGGTGCGGATCCGACCAGCGTCTCATCGCTGACTTTCCGGATCTCTACCACATCGTCAGTAACGAGACGATGTCCTCTCTTGATCAGCTCCAGAGCGGCCTCACTCTTTCCGATTCCGCTTTCCCCCATGATCAGGACACCCACGCCGTATACGTCCACGAGCACGCCGTGGATCGAGATGCAGGGCGCCAGTTTTACGTTCATCCAGCGGATGATCTCCGCCGTAAAGTCTGACGTCTGTTTTGCAGTCTTAAATACCGGCACGCCGTATTTTACCGCTTTCTCGAGAAATCCCTTCACAGGATCCATATTTCTGCAGAAAACCACACATGGAATCGGGTGCTGCAGGAGTTTGTCAAAAATCTCTTCCTGACGCTT
>DWUT01000076.1 GCA_019120615.1 Candidatus Mediterraneibacter norfolkensis | reverse complement strand
AACAGAGAGGATGCGGAAATGCCTGGGAAGAGAAACCGGTCTGTGCTATGCGATGAAGGCGAATCCGTTTCTCACAGAAAGGATGGCGTCCCTTGTAGACCGGATCGAGGTGTGCTCGAAGGGAGAGTTTGAGATCTGCAGAACCCTGGGGATACCTCCGGAGAAACTTCTGATCTCCGGGGTGCTGAAGAAGAAGGAAGACATCAAGGAGATCCTTAATTACTGCGGCGGGCGGTGTGTGTATACGGTAGAATCGGTGCGGCAGTTCCATTATCTGGCAGAGTGGAGTGACGCTCACAGCGTGCAGCTCCGTCTGTATCTGAGACTGACCGGCGGAGACCAGTTCGGGATGGACGAGGCCACGTTTAAGAGCATCGTAGGGCTGATCAACATGAGCGCCTTTCTGAAGATCGAAGGGCTTCACTATTTCACAGGGACACAGAAGAAATCCCCGGACCGGCTCCGGAAGGAGATCCGCTATGTGGACGGATTCCTGACAAAGCTGAAAGAGGAGATCAACTGTGACATACAGAATCTGGAATACGGGCCGGGGATCGCAGTGCCTTATTTCGAAGGGAAGGAGCCGGAAACGTTCACGGACGAGGGACTGGCGGAACTGCGGAAAATGCTGTCAGAAATGCATTGGAAAGGCCATGTGACCGTGGAGATGGGGCGGGCATTTGCTGCCATGTGCGGATACTATCTCACCTCGGTCTGCGATGTCAAGACAAACGGCGGGAAGAATTACTGCATCGTGGACGGCGGAAATCATCAGCTCAATTACGATGGGCAGATCCGGGGGATGCACCGTCCCCATCTGCGGATGCTGCCCGAGGAGGAAACGGGGCAGGAACGGACCTGGACCGTGTGCGGCGCGCTCTGTACGGTGAATGACGTCCTGTGCAGCGGGATCGGACTTTCCGGCGTGAGGACAGGCAGGACGCTGGTATTCGAGAGGGCCGGAGCATACTCCGCGATGGAGGGCATGGCTCTGTTCCTGAGTCACTCCCTTCCGCCAGTGGTATCCTGGAAAAACGAAGAGGGATGGAAGCTGCTCCGCAAAAGGAAGGACACATACCCGGTGAACATGTCCGGTGGAAGTATATGAGTCTGCAGCCGCCGAACCGAAAATAACGGACATCTGCCGGATCAACTGCCGGACCGGAGGCTGCAGGCCAAAAACAGGTCGGTCTGAGACATAAAAAACAGGGCAGATCAGGAAAAGAAAAACTAAGACGGAGGAAAAAAGATGGATAAGATTCTGGAGATTTTAAGAGAGATAGACGACAGTGTGGATTATGAGAACGAGATGGCCCTGATTGATGGGCACATCCTGGATTCCTTTGGTGTGATCACCCTCGTTGCGGAATTAGAGGATGAATTTGACATCTCCATTGAAGCGGCAGAGATGGTGGCGGAGAACTTTAACTCGGCGGGAGCGATCTGGGAGATGGTAAAACGGTTACAGGAGAAATGATCCATGGCTTATCATGCAGCGTTATATGTCTTTGTGTTCCTGCCCATGTGCGCAGTCGTATATCAGGCAGCACCGCAACGGCAAAGGTGGAAGATCCTGTTGGGCTTCAGCTGGCTGTTCTTCTTTGTGATCAGTGGGAAGTTGATCCTGTATCTGATCGGAACCACGCTCCTGACGCATTATACGGGAATCTGGCTGACTCTGCTGAAAATGCAGGAGAAGACAGAACGGGAACACGCGGACAGAACGGAAAAACGGGAGATAAAAAGGAAATATCAGAAGAAGGGACGGTCAGTCCTTGCCCTGGGAGTCATTTTCCTGCTGGCAGTCCTCGGCTATCTGAAATACTATAATTTCTTTGCGGAAAATGTTTCTGTGGTGGCAGAGAGACTGGCGCTGCCGTTGTCATTTGAGGCGAAGAGTCTGATTCTGCCGATCGGGATTTCCTTCTATACACTCCAGGCCGTCGGATACATGGCGGACGTGTACTGGGGAAAGATCCGGGCCGAGGAAAATCTGTTCCGGACAGCGCTCTTCCTGAGCTTTTTCCCTCAGATCATGGAGGGACCTATCTGCAGATATACGGATACGGCGGAGCAGCTTTTTGCTGGGACGCCCCTGAAGTATGAAAATCTTTCCGACGGCTGTGTGCGGATCTTCTGGGGGCTGCTCAAGAAAAAGGTAGTAGCGGACCGGCTTTTTGTTCCGGTGGCAGCTGTGTTCGGACATTATGGAGACTATCACGGCGCGGTCATCGCGGCGGCAGCAGTAGCCTATACGGTACAGCTCTACATGGAGTTTTCAGGGTGCATGGATATCGTGATCGGAAGTGGGAAAATATTCGGTATCTGCCTTCCGGAAAATTTCCGTCAGCCTTTCTGCGCCCGGAGCGCGGCGGAGTTCTGGCGGCGCTGGCACATTTCCCTGGGGACATGGTTCAAGACTTACATCTTCTATCCGGTGTCCATGTCTGGCGTGGTGAAGAAGTTGAGCCAGTTCGGGAAGAAGCACGGAGGAAAATATGTGACCCAGCTGGGCGTCTCTGCAATAGCGCTCTTTCCGGTGTGGCTGTGCAACGGATTATGGCATGGGGCAAGATGGAGCTATATCTTTTACGGAATGTATTATTTTACACTGATCCTTCTGGGAATCGCGGTGAAGCCGGGGCGGGACAGGATACTTAAGATCTGCCATATCAGAGAGGATGCTCTGTACTGGCGGATCATACAGACAGGAAAAACATGGGTGATCATTTTCACAGGAGAGCTGTTCTTCCGTGCAGACGGGCTGAGAGCGGGGATCGCCATGTTCCGGAGCATGTTTGACGGATTTGAGATCAGGCAGTTCTGGGACGGGACATTACTGAACCTGGGGCTGGGAAGAGCGGACTTCGCCGCGGTGGCAGCAGGATGTATCGCCGTGGCAGTGGTCGGGCATCTGAGAGAGCACGGCGGTACGGTGAACGGCAGGCTGGGGCAGGTACCGACTCCGGTCAGGTGGTGCGTGTACTATGCGCTGATCTTTGCTGTACTTATACTTGGCGCATACGGGGATGGATACCAGGCTGTGGATCTGATCTACGCGGGATTTTGAGGTGATATATGAGGAAAAAATGGAAACGGGTAATTTTATTTTTTGTGATACTGGCCATGCTCCTGGCGGGATGTTCTGTATGGATCCAGTCGGAAGCGGTGAAGCTCTCGGACTTCATCCCGGGACGGAGCCGGCCTTTTGTGTCCATCGCGGCGGAGCGGAAGGAATCCATAGATCTTGTCGTACTTGGGGACAGTGAGAGCTATACCTCCGTATCTCCCATGCAGCTGTGGAAAGAACATGGGATGACAGCCTATGTGTGCGGCCAGCCGGGACAGAAGATACAGGAGACCTATTACATGCTGAAGACAGCGCTGAGAACCCAGTCCCCGAAGGTGGTGCTGATGGAGACGAACCTGATGTTCCGGGATCCGGGACCGGTGAAGAACCTCCAGGCATCCCTGGCGGAGCCGGCAAGATATCATTTCCCGCTCCTGCGGTTCCACAATCTGTGGAAGATGGCGTTTGACGGGAAGAAGCCGGGAGAGTCAGTCTACAAAGGCTTTGCCATACGGAGCAATGTGAATCCTTTTGACAGCGGAGATTATATGAAGGAGACGAAAGAGGTGCAGGAAATGCCCAAGGCGGTCAGCTTCTATATGGAAGAGATCCAGGAACTGTGCCGCAGGAACGGGGCAGAACTGGTCCTGATGAGTGCGCCTTCACCGAAAAACTACAGTTATAAAAAGCATAATGCCATTGAAAATTATGCGAAGGAGAAGGGGATCACCTATGTGGATCTGAACCTGCAGGTCAGGGAACTGGGGATCGACTGGAAGGAGGACAGCTATGACAAAGGCGATCACCTGAATCTGTACGGGGCACAGAAGGTCACGGCATGGCTCGGCGGATATCTGAAGGAAAAGTATGAGATGCCGGACCACAGGAACGATCCGTCTTATGAGGACTGGAACCAGATGGAAGAAAAATATGAAAAAGAGATACAGAAGGTTTCACTTTAGTTTATATATTATTTCTGAGAAAAAATTTATCAGAAAAAAGGATCCGGCGCGGGATAAGGAAAGCGCTGGATCCTTTTTTGCATCAGTTTTAATTTTCTGTCATATCTAGCAGAAGAGTACTTCCGCCGCGCGGACCAGATATTCTGTATCCTTCATACCTACAGTCTCGTAGGGGGAATGCATGGCGAGCTGGGGCAGACCGATGTCCACGGTGTTGAGGGCCACCTGCGTGTTGGAGATATTCCCCAGGGTGGAGCCGCCCGCTATATCAGACCGGTTCGTAAAGGTCTGGACCGGGACGTCCGCCCTGTGGCAGATGTCGCGGAACATGGCAGCGGAAACGCCGTCCGTGCAGTACTTCTGATTGGCGTTAAACTTGATGACGATCCCGCCGTTTAAGTAGGTACGGTTCACCGGATCCATCTTCTCAGGATAGTTCGGATGCACCGCATGGGCATTGTCCGCGGAGACCATGAAGCTGTCCGCCAGATGGATCAGATAGTCTTCACGGCTAAGTCCCAGACTGTCGTGCGCCCGGGTCAGGGTGTCGTACAGGAATGTGGACGCGGCGCCCTGCTTCGTTCCGCTTCCGACCTCTTCATTGTCCAGGACACAGTGAACTGCCATGTACTCTTTCTTCTCCCCTGCGAGGAATCCTTTCAGGGAAGAGAAGGCGCACTGCAGGTCATCCAGCCGGGATGCGGAGAGGAACTCTTCCGAAGCGCCCCAGATGCTGGCGCTCTGGCGGTTGTAAAGGAAGAGATCGTGTCCAAGGATATCGTCAGGTGCTGCGCCTGCGGCGTCTGCGATAGTCTTCATGAAGCTGTCCTTCGCGGTGATGTCCCCGTAGAGCGGGAGCATGTCTTTCTGGGCGTTGTATTTATATCCGTCGTTTACTTCCCGGTTCATATGGATGGCAAGGTTCGGGATCATCACCAGATCCCGGTCCACATTGACCAGAACGGTGCGGAGCGTGTCGGTCTCCGGATCCCGGACGATGACTCTTCCCGCCACCGAGAGCGGCCGGTCAAACCAGGGAGCGCAGAGCATCCCACCGTACTTCTCCACGTTAAGTCTGATATAATGCCCTTCCGCTTCCATCTCAGGATTCTCTTTGATCTTGAAGGAGGGAGAATCACTGTGGCTTGCCATGATGCGCATCCCTTTCATCTCCTGTTTCGGGATGGTGAACGCGATCAGGGAGGAGCCGTTACGGGTCACAAAATATTGCCCGCCTTTCTCGATCTTCCACTTCTCGTTTTCCTTCAGTTCCGTGAAGCCCTCATCCAGAAGAAGATCCGACATAGTCCGGACCGCATGGAAGCAGGTGGGGCTTTTTTTGATAAATTCAATGAGTTGTTTTGAAATTTCATTATACATGGCGAATTGTCCTCCGATTTCGTACAATTCTTTACGTTGGTGCCAGGTACTTTCTTTAAAAAATGTCAGAAAATTCTGAAAGAAAGTACCTGGCACCGATGAAGTAAAAGTAAAAGGTTATTTTCTCTTCGCGATGACCGGCATGATGAATCCGAGACCGATCAGGACGAAAGGTGTTACGATATTGAGTACCAGCTGGAAGGGATCTTCCGAGTAGATACCCAGGATGCAGGCGACTGCTGTGACAAGGAAGCACCATCCACCGAAGATCATACCCAATGTGCGGCCTTTGACGAAGCGGTATTCTGCGGAGAATTTCTCCCCGGCTTTTTTCAGCGCAACGTATGCGGCGAATACCCAGAGATAACGCAGTGGCATGCACACGGAATTTACCTTAACAAGCCATTTTACAAGAGCGTCCACATTCTCGATGCCCAGCACGGGAACAATGATAAGGATAGAGACGATGACTGTGACCAGCTTGTGACCGTTTGTGTAAGTGCCGTATTTGTTCTGCTTGAAGAGTGACTTCGGGATGTATTTCTCATCCGCGCTGTCAAGGAGCATACGCAGCGGCGCGTCGATGGAAAGTACCATGACGGAGAACTGGCAGATCAGGTTGACTACCGCGTAGATGACCACGAACAGGTCGCCCACGTGATAATAATTACCCAGTGTCTGGAACGCGTAGTAAGCTCCGTTTGTCATAAGGTCCTCGGGGATGTTGTTGGAATCGAACATCATTCCAAGTGCAATGGTCCCAAGTACGGCGCAGATCGCCACCATTGTGGCAAGGGCGATCATACCTTTCGCGAAATCTTTTGACGGGTCTTTCATCTTATTTACATAAGGCGAGATCTTCTCGCATCCGCCCACGGCAAATACAAGGATGGAAAGGTTCAGGAAGAACTTTCCGTCAAAGGTGGGCATGAAGGTGTCCATCGACCAGTCGATGTCCAGCACATTTGCTCCGGTGATGGCTGGCGCCGCAATCATCATAAGGATGAAAAGCAGGGACATGATAAACATGGTGGATCCCGCGATGGCGGTCAGCTTTTTGAGCACGCCCAGTCCCCTGGATGCAAGCCATACCGCGAACAGGAACAGGACAAGGCAGATGACGGCCATGATCCTGGTGTTCATTCCGCTGGCACGGGAATCACGGAACAGAGCCCA
>DWUT01000075.1 GCA_019120615.1 Candidatus Mediterraneibacter norfolkensis | reverse complement strand
GGTATTTTTACTGCGAAAAGTTTTTATTCTTCAGAGTTGTTGGGATGTTTTCTTAACCTGTGTTCTTCCCCGTTACAGTTCACAACGCACTCAGAAACAGGAAAATGAAGCGTCATGCTCGCATGTAAGAGACATTTTCCTGTTTCTGAGTACGAGTGGAACTCGTAACCGCCACCCGCATAAGCAGTCTTAGCACGTAGTGCGGGACTGGAGCGCGTCAGAGCGACGAGTGCGCATGCGGGCAGCGGTTGGGTGTGAACTGTAACTCTTCCCCATCTGCCTATACTCTCTCCTCGCTCCACTCAATCACGTCACCTGTATTGGCATCAATCTCAAAGTCATACTCTATCTGCTGATAGATAATATCCCCCTCATATTTCTGACGTCCGTCGTCATAATCAAGGTTGATCCTGATATCCTGCTGACCTGCCCCGGGCACTCTGTTCAGCGCGATTTGTGTCGCCTGCTCCAGACTTACTGCCACATTCGCTGTCACTTGTCCTGTGCCGTTCCCGGAAGCTGTATACCCTCTGCTGACCTCCACATCAGAACTTAAAACCGCTCCATCGGAAGCCTGGATTTCATAGTCATACTCTTTTTCCGCCACATCAAACCGGATATCATAAACTTTCCTACCGTCTTCTCTGTCCTCAGACACTTTCAATCTGGTAATATCCGCCTCCACAACGCCTGCATTCTTCAAAGCCGCTTCCAGCGCAGCGTCACGTCCAATATCTGCTCCGCCTGTCGTTTCTGTTCCGGCTGCTGTTCCCGCTCCGCTTGTCGTTCCTGTTCCGGCTCCTGTTCCTGCCTCACCTGTCGTTCCTGTCCCGGCTGCTGTTCCTGCTTCACCTGTCGTTCCCGTTCCGGCTGCTGCTCCTGCCTCACCTGTCGTTCCTGTCCCGGTTCCCGTTCCGCTTGCTGCTCCCGCCTCAGTTCCCGTTCCGGTTCCTATGGCTGTCCCTGCATCAACTCCATTCCCGCATCCTGCGAGTGCTCCTAAAGCTGTAATTGATAATACTGCCGCTGCGATATATTTTTTCATCATATCTTTTCTCTCCCTTCATTCTTTGCGGTTTTATTATGTGTTTTGTTGTTCTGGTATTAATATATCCCGCAAAGATTAAAGAAAGATTAAATGTTCTCATCTTTTTCAGTTTCTTCATTTTTTTGTTTCACTGGCAGTCGGAATGTGAACACGCTCCCCTGACCGGGTGCACTCTCTGCCTCCACACTGCCTCCATGCACCTGGGCGATCCATTTCACCATAGAAAGTCCGAGTCCGGAATGACTGCTGCCGGACCGGGACGTATCCGCACGATAGAACCGCTCCCATATATGAGGCAGGTCTTCTTTGGAAATTCCAATCCCATTGTCTGCCACTTTCCCGGTGACCCACTCCCCATCACTGTCCAGTGATACGGTAACAGTGCAGTCCTTTCCGCTGTAGTATACCGCGTTGGAGATCAGATTGATGAGCATCCGGATATAAAAGGTCTCGTCCACATACGCTGTGATCCCCTCTCTTATCCGACACACGATCTTCACCCCGTTTCCAGCCTCCTCCGCCAGCATCTGCTGTTCCTCCGCGACCATCTCTGTCAGCCCGCTCACATCAACCTGTTCCCGGTTCAGCGGCTGCCTTCCCTGATCTGCCCGGGAGAGAAAGAGCAGATGGGAGATCATTTCCGACATTTCCTTCGCCTTTCTCTGGATCAGGAGGATCTGGCTCCTCTGCTCCCCTGTCAGTAACTCGTCCGCCAGACACGCGCCGCACTGTGCCAGGATCACACTGACCGGAGTACGCAGTTCATGGGACACGTCTGAGGTAAACTGTTTCTCCCGCCGGAATACCTCCTCCAATTCACCCAGCATCCCGTCAAATGTTTCCGCCAGATTGTAGATCTCATCCCTGTTCTTTCCTCTTCCAAGATCCAGTCCGATCCGTTGCGACAGGTCCGCATCCGCGCGAATCCTCTGCACGGTGTCTGTGATCCGTTTTACTGGAAGCAAGGTGCTTCTGGTAAAACGATATCCGATGATCCCTGTGATCAGCGCCAGTCCCGGAAAGAGGATAAGTGCGAAACGTACTGTCACCGAGAAACTCTCCTCCGCGTCTGTTACAGACGTGATTCCTCTGACATATACCGTCCTGTCATCCGACAGATTAAAGGACATATCATAGACATACCACTCCAGTTCTCCTTCCCGGATTCTTCGCACTTCTCCGTCAGAGATCTCCGGCTGACCGATGAAACCATATGGAATCCTTCCATATAAAAAGTACATGTTTTCATCATACAGCGAAAGGTATACATCCCGGGTCACAGAATAGAAATCCGAATCCAGCCTCAGCTCCCCGTTCCTTATACGTATATCCTCCACGCTCTCCTGCACCCTATGCTCCAGCCTGGCCTGCGCTGAGGCGAGGATCTCCCGGCTGCTCAGGGAAAAAAGGACCGCCAGCGCAGCCCCGGTCACCAGGATCATAAAAAAACTGTAAAGAATCGTCAGCCTAATCTTGATCGAAAGTCTTTTCATATATAGGCTCCTTTTGTTCTATCTGTTATGCCATTACTCTTTCAGGACATACCCGGCACCGCGCACGGTATGGATCAGCTTTGCGTCATGCCCCTCGTCGATCTTCTTGCGCAGATATCGGATGTATACATCAATCACGTTAGAGCTTCCCATATAATCATAGTTCCACAAATGCTCCTCCAGCCGGTCCCTGGACAGGACAGTGCCTGCATTCTGGACCATGTAGCGGAGCAGGGCAAACTCCTTTCCGGACAGTTTGATCTCCTCCCCATCCCGAAGAACCCTGTGAGTGTCCAGGTGCACCTCCAGGCCGCCTACCCGGTAGCATGTCTTCGGAGTCTCCGCCGGCTTTCTAAGCAGGACCCGTATCCTTGCAAGCAATTCCTCGAAAGCAAACGGCTTCACGAGATAATCATTGGCTCCCGCGTCCAGACCGCTGACCCGATCCTCAATACTGTCCCTGGCGGTCAGGAGCAGCACCGGCGTATTGATATTTTTTCTCCTTATTTTCTTCAGCACGGTCAGTCCATCCATCCCAGGCATCATGATATCCAGGATCGCCGCGTCGTATTCCGCGCTCTCCAGATACTCCAGCGCCTCCTGCCCGTCAAGACAGGAATCCACACTGTAGTGCTCCGCGGTAAGTCTCAAAGTCAGGATCCGGTTCAGATCTTTTTCATCCTCCGCGATCAAAATCCTCATTCTCATCATCTCCTCGTGTTTCCAGTATAAAATACTGTTTCGATAATGTAAAGCTTGTAAATACAACTCTGAAGAATAAAAACTTTTCGCAGTAAAAATACCAGA
>DWUT01000074.1 GCA_019120615.1 Candidatus Mediterraneibacter norfolkensis | reverse complement strand
AAAATAGTTCATCGGCATCCGATTGATCTTTTCAGAGATTTCTTTTCTCAGCCGGTATGTGGTCTTCTGAGATACTCCGGTCATGATCAGTCCCTGGATAAAGGAACAGAGAGCACTGATCAGATAGAGTCCCAGTGTCATGAGAAGGATCCGTCCGATCTTCCCGAAGTCCATCCCGCTTCCGCCGGATACTTTGCTTACCAGTCCGTTAAATATTTCAGTCGTCGCTTTTCCAAGGATCCTGGGACCGACAATGTTGAATATCGTGCCGCAGACTGCGAAGACTGCCACAAAGATCATATGCACCTTGAAGGCGCTCATATATTTTACAAGTTTTTTCAGCGTTCCTTTAAAATCTTTTGCCTTCTCGCCCGGCATGCCGCCGCGGCCTCCGTGTCCTCCCATTCTAGGCATGGCACACAGCCTCCTTTCCGTCTGTCCCTGCATTTCCTGCGGGCTCATTTCCGGCATCTGCCTGCAGATCTGTTTTTCTGCTTTCCCTGCCTGTATTCCCTGATCTTCCCGCGTTCAGCTCCTCTTCCGAGAGCTGAGACGCCGCGATCTGCTGGTACACCTCGCAGGTCCCCAGAAGTTCACTGTGGGTTCCCATTCCCGCAACGCGCCCCTCGTCAAGTACGATGATCTGTTCCGCATTGAGGATCGTGCTGATCCTCTGCGCCACGATCAGGACCGTACTGTTCTTCGTTCTCTTCTTCAGCGCCTTTCTGAGCGTCACATCCGTCTTGAAGTCAAGGGCGGAGAAGCTGTCATCGAAGATAAAGACTTCCGGATGCTTGGCGATGGCTCTGGCAACGGAAAGCCTCTGCTTCTGTCCGCCGGATACATTGGAACCGCCCTGTGCGATATGGCTTTCATATCTGTCCGGTTTCGCCTCGATGAACTCTGTAGCCTGAGCGATTTCCGCCGCTTCCACCATATCTTCCTCGCTTCCGTCCGGATTGCCGAACATGATATTGGAGGCGATATCTCCGGAGAACAGCAATCCCTTCTGGGGCACATATCCGAGCCGCTCTCTCAGATCATGCTGACTGACTTCCCGGATATCCACGCCATCCAGCGTGATGCTTCCCTCCGTCACATCGTAAAAACGCGGGATCAGGTTGACCAGAGTGGATTTTCCGCTTCCCGTACTTCCGATGATCGCGGTCGTCTGCCCCGGTTTTGCCGTAAAAGTGATATCATGAAGTACATTTTCTTCTGCGCCTGGGTAACGGAACGATACATGGTCAAACCGCAGCATCCCCTTCTCGCTCTCGTCAAAGGCTTTGGACTGGTCCGGATCGTGGATGACCGTTTTGCTCTGGAGAACCTCCTCCACACGGTCTGCCGCAACAGCGGCTCTCGGGAGCATGATGGAGAGCATGCACAGCATCAGGAATCCCATGATGATCTGCATCGTATACTGGATAAACGCCATCATGTCACCTACCTGCATCTGCCCGTTGTCAATGCCGTGGGCTCCGGTCCACATGATCAGAACAGACACGCCGTTCATGACAAGCATCATCACCGGCATCATGAATGTCATGGCACGGTTGACGAACAGATTTGTCTTCGTCAGTTCCATATTTGCGGCGTCAAACCGCTCCTCCTCGTGCTTTTCCGTACTGAATGCACGGATGACCGGAAGTCCCGTCAGGATCTCACGCATGACAAGGTTCACCTTGTCGACCAGTGTCTGCAGGATCTTGAATTTCGGCATTGCCACAAGGAACAGCACCAGAATGACCAGCGCGATCAGCACCACTGCCAGCGCGATGATCCAGGACATGGAAACATTTGTCTGGAACACCTGCCAGATCCCGCCGATAGCCAGGATCGGCGCATACAACACGATCCTCAGCAGCATGACCGTGAGAAGCTGGATCTGCTGGATATCATTGGTACTCCTTGTAATGAGCGATGCAGTGGAAAAATGATCAAATTCATTGTTGGAGAAATCCACTACCTTCCGGAACACTCTGCTCCTTAAGTTCCGTCCTGTGGATGCGCCCACCCGGGACGCCAGGAATCCCACTGCCACGCTGGCCGCCATCCCAAGGAATGCCAGTGCCGCCATCTTGCCTCCTGTTGAGAGCAGATAGTTCGTCTGCATACGGTCCATGTCTATCCCTGCATTCTCATAGGCGCTGCGCACATAGCTGACCGCCGCCTGTTCCAGAATGCTGTCAGGGAGTCCGTCCATCTGGCTCTCCATCTCTTCAACCAGGACGTCTCTCTGCTCCTGAGGCATCATCGCCATGATATCAAAGATATCCATATCTTCACCGGCCATCTGAGAAGGCAGGTTCGACTTGATCTGCTCCTCGATCTGCCTAGTCATATCGCTGTCAGATTCAAAGCCTGCTGCAAGCATCATGGGACCCTGAAGGATATCTTCCAGCTCCTCCATCTCTTCTTCATTTTCTGCAGCAGAATCTTTCAGTACATACACTTCCTTCTCGTAAGTGCTGTCATCTGTCTCATATGCGTCCGTTACCGTCTGCTGATCATCCTGAGGGACAAAAAGAAGGAGCCGGTCCATCTCCTCTACAGAGATTGTCTCCGGAATCTGGTCTTCAATCCCGCCCTGCTGGATACCGACATTGACTATGTCGGACGTATAAGCCGGAAGCGACAGGTCGCAGTAAGCCTGCACAAACAGGATAATGATGATCGCCAGCATGGATCTCCACTGCGCTGCCGCGTACTTGAATAAGTTCTTCATGATCTGTCTTTCCTTTCCTAGTTATTCCAGATTCTCATTGATCTGGATCAGCAGCCGTCTGAAAAGCATGATCTCCTCCGGGCTCATTCCCTGGAAGATCAGCTCATGCATCTCATCTGCCACTCTCTTCACATTCTCTACGCAGGCTGCTCCTTTTTCGGTCAGCGCGAGACGCATCACCCGCTGATCCGATTCATCCTGCCTCCTCCTGATATAACCTTCCTGTTCCATCTTCCTGATAGCGGAAGTAATAGACGGCGGGGTCATATTCAGGCTTTCCGCCAGTTCCTTCTGAGACATGGAGCTTCGTTGGTGCAGAGTAAAAAGGATGCTCGCCTGACTCCGGTTCAGATCAAATTCTTCATATTTACTCTTTGCCCGTTTCATGACTCTGTGCAGGACAATGCCCAGAAGTCCCAGGTCCGGAACATTACTCAGATCGGACTGCATTTTTGATACCTCCTGCTTTTATTTAGTTAATTAACTAAATTGTATAGTAGTATTACTGCACAAAAAAGTCAAGTGCATATTGTTCTTTTCATTTCATTTTTATACTTTATTCACAATTTTTATTTATGAGCCTAATCGATCCTCCCAAAAGCAAAAGCCGCAATGAACCTGCTCCTCACAGTTCATTGCGGCATTGCTTCGGCGAATATGTCCCCTTTATCCGATATATCTGTTCATAAACTTAAAAATCAGGATGATCAGTTTCAAGAATAATAAAAATATCACCGGTTCTTTTCCTTCCTGCTCTTTTCTCTTCTGGCATACATATTTGTCGTTCCGATGGCACACACTAGTTCTGTTGCCTGCTTTCATTTATGAAAGTTATTTTAGTACAAATATTTACTAAAATCAATAGTAAATATCTTTACTGTGATATTTTGTTCTGCAGAATATGAACAGTAACTGCAGGAGGATTTTATGGGAAAGACATATGTACAGATCATGCGTGAATTAAGAGAAGACAATGACCTGACCCAGCAGGAGGTTGCCGACTATCTGGGTACGTCCCAGACCATGTACGCACGCTATGAGCGCGGCGCCAATGAGCTTCCCATACGTCATCTGATCAGGCTGTGCGAATATTATCATGTTTCCTCTGATTACCTTCTCGGGCTATCCCACAAAAAGGCGTGACACACGGAATCTTCATCCCACGTTTCCACGCCTTTCCTGCTTTTTCTCTGTTCCTTATTCCTCTTCTTCCGCTGACGGCTCTTCTTTTTTCCCATCCCATTTCATCGTCCTGACATTGATCCCGTTCACCTCGATGTGGTCGTCCACCGGGATGACCAGGCACTGTCTTCCGTCGATGATCCGTGTCTCCACAAGATCGGCCCGGTCCGGATTGACCTTGATGATAATGTCGGGCGTTTCAATGTTGAACTTTCTTGTCTCTGCAATGTTGGAGGCAAGAAGTGAGGTCTTCTCCCCTGCATTTTCCTCGTAATTCCGGTCGAAATTTTCCATCTTCTCCGCAGAGACGCCGCTCTGCTCAAAGATCTTCTTCACATCTGTCTTATCCAGCTTGAGGGGCTCCGGCTCCTCCTTGTGCTCCTCGATCAGGTCGTTGAGCGTCTCATGGATATTGCGGACCGTCTCATAATCTCCGTCCTCACCCAGCGTATCCTCTATGATCATCTGGAAGGTCTCTTTCTGTGTGTCCGCGGACATGGGCATCTGGGCGCCAAGGAGCTGTTCGATCATCTCCGGCTGAAGGTCCTCTGATTTCTTCGTATAATAAAGTACAGAATGGAGATCCGTATTCCTGTCGTTAAAGGCCGGGAAGAGGAATCCTTTGTCCGGCATGTCAACGATCCAGTCTCTCACCCTGTCCTCGATCCGGTTGTCCTCCGCGTTGTAGCACAGTCCTGCCTTGGAGAGGGATACCGGGCAGATGCTCATGAGAAGATATTCATAAACGTCCTCCGACGCGTCGAACATCTCCAGATCATCCGTGGATTTCCCGGGGATATCGTACATGGCATGGATCAGGATGATATAGTAATTCTCCCCGTACTCATATGTAGCGATCACCTTATCGTAGAACTCCTCCAGGAGCATATCGTCCTCCAGCTTGCTGTCCCGGAGTTTCAGGAGAAACTCCTGTGTTCCTCCCGGCATTTCCGCGTCCAGAGGGAACTCCATATTCAGCATGTTTTTCCCGATCGTCCCTGACAATGTCTTCTTGAAAATATCAAAATACTTGAACGCTTCCTCCTCCGGCAGAGACAGGAACGCATCCTTTGACTCCAGTTTTTTATTCTTTTCATGGTCCACATAGCAGCCGCAGATTCGCGTGATTGCGCAGTTGCGCGGGGTGAACTGCTTGCGGATCTCAAGTACTTCCTTCTTATTCATTATCTATATCCTCTTTTCAAA
This sequence comes from Candidatus Mediterraneibacter norfolkensis, assembly GCA_019120615.1. Lineage (GTDB taxonomy): Bacteria > Bacillota > Clostridia > Lachnospirales > Lachnospiraceae > Mediterraneibacter > Mediterraneibacter norfolkensis. The sequence goes on along the minus strand of DWUT01000074.1, from coordinate 554 downwards.
TTAGTATCTTCCTGCCGGTACCAGGAATCCTTTTCCCCGGTTGTGCCGACGATACTATCTTACAACGGATCACCTGAGAAATAAAGGACTAAATTTACGTTGCCCTCATAGGCAGTCTTATCCCAAAGAGTGAAACCCGAGCGTGTCTGTCCAACGAATACGCATACGGGTACAGTCAGACGCACACATTAATAGATTTCCCGTCTCCGAGACTTTCAAAAATATAAGTATCCCCCTTCCCCACTTACATTTGACAACACAAAGTATTACAAGTTCAAAAAGAAAACTGACTTCATTTTCAATCAGATGGAATAAATACTCCATATACTGCGAAAAAACATTTTTCCGTATCTCTTATGAGCAGAAACAACATTGGCAGTATCAACTTTTGATGAAGGCTTCATCGTTGTGACGAAAGAAGACGCCTCCATGGGAATAGAAGATTACGTCTGTCTTTCTGCCTCTAGTCACATTTATTTTATCTTTTATAGTTTACATTATGAGAAGTTTCAGGATGGGACGGTAAAATGTATTGAAGATGAGATGCCGTTTGA
>DWUT01000073.1 GCA_019120615.1 Candidatus Mediterraneibacter norfolkensis | reverse complement strand
ACGGACAGCGAACGGCTTTGCCGTGAGCTGCCCGAGGTATCGCATTGATCGGATAGGGGGAAGGAACTTCCCCTATCCGATTGCGATAAACTCAGACTTCTTTTAACAAAATCTAAAATATTAAGAAAATCTTCATAAAAATTCCAGTAAAAAATTTGAAATCATCCCTTAAAGTAAAAGTATCTTATGGAAAGGGAGGAGAACGTGAAACCAATAATCACAGTAAGCAATCTGTACAAACTATACCGCGTCGGGGATTCCTGCGTCCGCGCCCTTGACGGGGTCAGTTTTGAGATACGGGAAGGGGAATTCTGCGCCATTGTCGGAACTTCAGGTTCGGGAAAATCTACGCTTCTCAATATGCTGGCCGGACTGGAGAAGCCGACTAAAGGCGAGATCGTCATAAACGGCTGTCATATTGAAAAGCTGAAGGAAGACGAACTGGTGCGTTTCCGGAGAGAAAATGTGGGATTTATTTTCCAGTCATTTCATCTCATCGGGACAATGAACGCAGTGGAAAATGTGGCGCTTCCGCTGAACTTCCGTGGAGAGGCGAGAAAGGTCAGGACAGCGAGGGCGGAGCGGATGCTGGACCTGGTGAATCTTTCAAAACATAAGAAGCATATGCCGAACCAGATGTCCGGCGGGCAGCAGCAGAGAGTAGGCGTGGCCCGTGCGCTGGTGACAGATCCGAAGATCATCTTTGCGGATGAACCCACGGGAAATCTGGACTCTCACACCTCGGAAGAGGTCATGGGCCTGATGCAGAGAGTGGTCAGGGAGCAGGGAAGGACGCTGGTGATGGTGACACACGACAACCATCTGGCAGAATACGCGGACAGAGTATTCCACATTATTGACGGAAAGATCGTGAAGATCGAAGAAAATCAGAGAAGAGAGAGGGAGGACATAAAAGATGAGACTGTTTAAAAAAGCGGGTGCAGCTTTGCTCTGCATCTGTATGATACTGACGCTGGCGATGACCTTGCCGGAGCGGGCAAGCGCGGAGGAAACTTCTGTTCAGCCGCAGGCGGAGAGCGGGCAGGATACAGCTTCAGGCGGAGCGGACCAGGTTTCGACCGATACGGGGAACGGCAGTGGGGATCAGGGAAACGGAGGGAACGCGAATACCCTGGCCCAGATTCTCCTGAGTGTTGGTGACGGACAGGAAACCCCTGTATTTAAAGCGGGGGAAGAGACATCTCTTGCAATCAATATCATGAACAAAGGGAATCAGGACGCACAGAATGTCCAGATCTCACCGGTTGTAGAAAATGTAAATGACTGGCCTTTCGACATGTCCAGGCTGAATTATGACAAAAGTGTCGGGACGGTCAAGGCGGGGGAGCAGCTTTCTGCAGTATGGGGAAATGACGACGGAGGAAAACTTGTCGTACGGGAAGATGTGACAGGACAGTCATATAAGCTTGTTTTCCGGATTACATACGATGATGGACAGAAGGCTTATGAGACAACAAAATATGTCTTTGTAAAGACAGAAGCAGCGCCGCAGAAGGGGAATGAGCAGAATAATGACCAGGGAGATTCTGGTAACGAATCCGGTCAGGAAAATCAGCCACAGGGATTCGGCGGAGAAGATGAGACCGGTGGAGAAGCAGCAGGCGGTACAGATGCAGGCGGCTGGGATGCCGGAATGGAAGCGGGAGGAGTATACAACAGCGATCCGGTCGTGTCAGGCGGTTCCGGAAGCGCTGCGGACGGCTCCGTGCCGCGCGTCATCGTGACAGGTTTTGATACGAACCCGAAGGATGTTAAAGCGGGGAGCGATTTTAAGCTGACAGTTCATTTAAAAAATACATCAAAGAAAACAGCGGTATCCAATATGCTGTTTGATTTCCAGGCGCCTGCGTCCGGTACGGATGCGGCGGCAGAGGCGCCGGCGTTTCTGCCCACCTCAGGCTCCAGTTCAGTGTATCTTGACAAGATCGCGGCGGACGGGACAAAGGATATTTCCATTGAACTGAATGCCAGGGCAGACCTCGTGCAGAAACCATACAGTATTGAGATGAGTATGAAATACGAGGATAAGAGCGCGACTCAGTTTGAAGGAAATTCCAGCCTTGCGATCCCCATCAAGCAGGAGCCCAGGTTTGAGTTCAGCGAGATCCAGGTGGCTCCGGATACGGTTTCGGTGGGAGAAGAAGCGAATATCACATCAAATCTCTATAATCTGGGAAGAGTGAAACTTTATAATGTTAAAGTAAAGTTTGAAGGTGACGCGATCGAGGGTCAGGAACAGTTCATCGGTAATCTGGACTCCGGGGCAACGGGGATGATCGACGGGATCGTTACGGCTGTGGCGGAAGCATATGATGAGTCTAACTGTAAACTGATCATGACCTACGAGGATGATGCCGGAAATGTCTCTACAGTGGAGCAGCCGTTTACGATGACGGTGATACCGGCGGCTGACATGACAGATATGACGATGACGGACATCCCGGAGGAGCAGTCAGGTCCGGCGTTTCCTGTGCTCCTGCTGGTGATCGCAGTCATTGTTGTAGCAGCGGCAGTCGTCGCGGTTGCCCTTATCAAGAGAAGAAAAAAGAAAATGATCGCAGCGGAAGAGGAGGAATTGATGGATGAGGTGGATCGACTTACTGAGGATGAGCATCAGCAGCCTTAGGAGACGCAAGCTCAGGACCTTTCTGACTGTTCTGGGAGTGGTGATCGGAACTGCCTCCATCGTTGTGATGATATCTCTGGGGCTGGGACTGCAGCAGTCCATGTATGAGGAGGTGGAGCAGAACGGAGGGACGACAAGCCTTACCGTGACGGGAAAAATGGGCGACGGCATGTATACGAGTTACAGTTATGGCATGGACGGAAGTTCAGAAGAACCTTCTCAGAAATACGTGACAGATGATCTGATCGAGGAACTCAGAGGACTGGAACATGTGAAAAGCGCCAATCCTGTGCTCAATGTGAGCGCTCTGGCGCTGAAGGGCAGATATATCGGTTATCTTGATCTCTATGGCATGACGCCGGAAGAACTTAAGCTCCGTAATATTGAGCTGGAGCCGGGAGGAAAGCTGCCGGATCCGGACAGCGCGGAACTGGAACTGGTGGTTGGAAACGGAGTTATCACAAATTTTTATGAGGAGTCCACCGGAAGGGGATACTGGGAAACCGGTGAACTGCCGGATATCGACTTTAAGACGGATCAGTTTTTCCTGATTCTTGATCAGGACGCATATTACAACAGCCAGAGTTCGCCGTCTGTCGGAACAGATGATAATTCCGGAGGAGATGCAGGGACTGTCACGCAGACAAAGTCACCGAAAAAGTACGTTGTACATGCCAGCGGAGTTGTCGCGGGAGGAGTGGATACATATAATGCAAACTCTTACTCTGTATTCTGCGACATTAATGTGTTGAAATCATTTCTTCAGAAAGAATTCCGTGGACGTGCGATCCCGGGACAGCCGACTACAAAGAGCGGAAAGCCGTACCGGCAGTTTGTATATTCCTCTGCCAGCGTTCAGGCGGACGATATGGATCATGTGGAAGAACTGGCGGATACGATCCGTTCCATGGGGTATGACGTTTCCACAAATATTGAGTATATCAACAGTATGAAGAAGCAATTTGCTATGGTACAGGGGGTATTGGGCGGCATCGGAGCAGTTTCCCTGTTCGTGGCCGCGATCGGCATCACAAATACAATGATGATGTCTATCTATGAGAGGACGAAAGAAATCGGCGTCATGAAGGTGATCGGATGCAGCCTGAAGAATATCCGGCAGATGTTTCTCCTGGAGGCGGCGTTTATCGGGTTCATGGGAGGCGTTGCAGGAAATATCCTGAGTTTCATCATGTCAGCGGCAGTCAATTTTGTCGTTTCCGGAGAAAGCATGGGCGTGAGTGGGAAACTCTCCTATATCCCGCCCTGGCTGGCTCTTGCGGCACTGGGATTTGCGGTGCTCGTAGGGATGGCGGCAGGTTATTTTCCGGCGCGCAGAGCGATGCGGTTAAGTCCGCTGGCAGCGATAAGAAACGAATAGAGAACTTCTGATAACAGAATAATATAGATTGGCAGTATCACATGTGGCAGTATACCGGGCGGAACAGGAATGCAGGATTCCATGACGCCCGGTATTTTTGTGCGATAATTCTGGAGGGCGGCCGCATGGATGGGCAAGCTTGCTTGAACAGACATGCGGACATCCGACGGGCAACGGACAGTG
>DWUT01000072.1 GCA_019120615.1 Candidatus Mediterraneibacter norfolkensis | reverse complement strand
GCCGGCACTTAGAGCGCGTCCTTTGCGCTCTTATGTGTCCGCTGCGCTGCTTCTCCGAGCGGAAGCGGGTCTGCCAGGGACACCCCTCCACGGCGGACTATCCGTTCTTCCGGAAGATGAGGTCTTCCCGTGCAAACACCGGAGCAAACTGTTTCAGCCCGAATCTGCGGACAAACAGTTCACATTTGCACAGGAAGAAATAATACGGGTTCAGTCCCTCTCCATACAGACTTTCAAAGTTCCCCTGCCCTTTTGAGATGATCACATCGGCATCCAGAAGAATCCGGCGGGCGTCAGAACTCAGCTCTTTCAGAACCGTGCCCGGCGCGGCGCTTCCGTTTCCGATGCAGGGGACGAGCGCAGTCAGCCCTATTGCCCCGGCATCCTCCATAGTCGCGTCGTTGAGCACGTCAGCGCCTCTTACCATGGCAGTGATCCGCAGGTGGGGAAAATCTTTTTTGAGATGTCTGATAAAGATCTTATCCAGAACGATCTCACCGCAGTTATCCGTGAGATAGACAAGCGTTTCCGCACGTTCAAGGTCCAATCTGAATTTCCTGCATTCATCCTCCGGAACCTGCTCGCGGGAGGCCTTTTCGAGCAGAGAGGTCAGCACATCTTTGTTTACATTTTCAACAGCAGAAAAATCAATATAATTGCCGGCACAGACATATTTAATGCATTCCATCAGCGGATCGCGGGAGTCTTTGATCTTTGATTCGATCTCGTTCTCCATACTGAGAAGAAGGTCATTATATAATTTTTTCTGTCCGGAAAAATCTTCTGCCGTGCCCCAGAAATCCCTGTACAGTTGATCGATCTTTTCTGCAAGGGCGGGCGCTGACTCGGACTGGGCGTTCTGATACAGAAACCCGAGGAGCTGGTGCATGTAATCAGATTTCCTGTCCTCATCGGGAAAATGCCGGATCAGCTTTTCCTGCTTTGAGAGAAGGCAGGAAATACACATGGAAGCTGCGCGCATAAAAATCACACTCCTTTGTCTTAAATAGATGCCGGGGCAAAAGTCCCCAAATATGATGCCTGCGGATTGTTCCGCGGTGTGCAATCGCACAATCTAAATATAATTTATTATATCAACAGGCGCTGCTTTTTTAAAGCAGCAGTAAACCGTACTTTTAAATACTTTAAAATAACTGTAGACTGTACTTTTTAAATATCGCGCGTGTGGATTTATCGGCACCGGTATATTATAATGAAGGGGATGGCGGCGACGGTCGGAAGGAATCAGCCGACCGGGACCGGACAGAGTGAGAAAGGAATGAGAACATGCTGACAATTCTGATCGTGGATGACGAGAAACTGGAGAGAAACGGGATCAAGTTCCTCCTGAAACGGGAGAAGGAAGAGTTCCGGATTCTGGAGGCGTCAAATGGAAAGGACGCATTAGGCGTGCTTATGAAAGAGACAGTGGATATCCTGTTTTCGGATGTGAAGATGCCCTATATAAACGGACTGGAGCTGTCAAAACAGGCAAGAGAACTCTGCCCGGATCTTGAGATCGTTATTTTCAGCGGCTACAACGATTTTTCCTATGCGAAAGAAGCGCTTCGATACGGCGTAGTGGATTATGTGCTCAAACCGGTGGATCCGGAGGAGTTTCACAGAACTCTGGAGCGCGTCATGGGACATATAGAGGAGCGAAAAAAAGAGGAAGAAAAGCAGAATCGTCAGGAGGACTATCTGCGGAAATACTTTTTCATAAACTATCTTTACAGTGGGAACAGAGAAAGCCTGGAACATCTTGAGAAACTTTTTGATGGCGGGAAAGAGGAACTGAACCGTTGTACAAGAATGATACTTGCGGGCGCGTCGAACGGTTTTTTTGAGACAGAGGAAGAACATTTCATCGGCAATCTGAAAGAACAATTCCACAGAGACATCGGATACATAAATCTGAATTCCAACGAGTCATTATTTTTGTTTACAGAGAAATATACAGATTACCGGGGACTTGCCCGTCAACTGTATGAATTCTTTCGGAAACAGTACGACTGTGAATGCTATTTTGCAGTCAGCGGTCCGATCAGTGAGATAACAGAGATACCGGAAGAGTTCAGGAAACTGGAACTGATCCTTGGCGAACAGTTTTATCAGCCGGGGCAGCATGTGTTTGTCGTCGGAGAAGAGGCGGCAGAGCCGGAAGATATGACTGCGGAATCAGAACTGATCGACCAGATCAGCCGGGAGATCCGCTGCCGGGATGTGATCCATCTGAGGCAGGATTTCGGAAAGCTGGAGAAGAAATACAGAGAAAACAGACAGTTCTCAGAGATGTATGTTAAATTTGTCTTTTCCAGTATTTTAAAAGAAATCTATGAGCAGATATCGCCTGGCGATGAAAAGGTGCTGTCGAAAAAGGTGGACAGACTGTACCGGTGCAGAAAGATACAGGATGTGGTCGATATTGTATCCGATTCGGTCTCTGAGTTCGAGAAGAGCATGGAGGAACAGAAAGGCGGACTGCGCGGAGAGATTGCGAAGGTAAAGTCGTATATCCAGCATCATTACAGTGAAAATAACATCGGGGCGGAGGAACTGGCAGGTATGGTCTACCTTTCCCCGGGATATTTAAGTACCGTGTTCAAGGAGGAAACCGGAATGACGCTGAACCGGTATATCCGGGAAGTACGGATGAACAAAGCGAGGGAACTGCTTGTGGGCACGAACATGAAGATCACGCAGATTGCGAAGGAAGTAGGATTTTCTAACAGTTCTTATTTCTGCAGGAGTTTCAGGGAGTACTTCGGCTGCTCTCCTGAATCGTGCCGGAAAGGAAAGGTGACAGATGAAGAAGCTTCTTCAGGCGTTTAAAAATCTGAAATTCAGATATAAACTTACTCTGCTCGTTCTGGCGGCGGGACTGCTTCCGGTAGGTATTATCGTGGTATATATGCAGAGCGGCATGATGGATCTGCTCCATGAAAATGAGGTGGACAATCTGGAAAAATCACTGCAGCAGGCAGTGGAAACCATTGAAAATCAGGAACAGATCTATGAAAATCTTGTAGGTTATCTGTCCTATTCCCAGGATCTGAGAGATATCCTCACAATGGAACCTCAGTCGGATTATGACACATATAAAGAATATGTGGATGTTGCTGATCCACTGCTCCAGATGCCTCAGCTATATCACAGAGAGATCCGGGAGATCACCCTTTACGCGGAGACCATCGAGGTTCCCCACGGCAACACGCTGATGCCCCTGGACCGGGCAAAGGAGCAGGAATGGTATGCGCAGCTTGACGGCAGTTCTCTCATGCAGTGGACTGTCACGCGGGGTGCGAATCAGGAGATCACCGCGTCCAGAAAATTTTATGATGGCAATGACATCACGGCTGTGCTCTCCATGAGCCTGGATTATAAGTCGGTGCTGGAACCTTTTACCAATATCCTCCTGGACAACACAGGCGGGATCGTCCTGGATGCCGACGGCACCGTAGTCTATGCCGGGTATTCTATGGATGGGGAGTACAGACCGTCACAGTCAGAGTCCCTGGAATATATTCAGGAGAATTACACCTGTTCCTTACAGGAGATGGAAGGAACGGGATGGACATTCTGTATGTACAGGCCGACAGAGATCATAACGCGGTCCGCGACATCTCTTCTGATCCGGAACATCCCGCTTGTGGGAGTGTGCATTGTACTGCTGGTGTTTCTCGGATACATATTTTCAAGACGGACCGTGTCCTGTCTGGAACGGCTGACAGAGAATATGAACCAGATCCATCTCGGGTTCCGGAAAGTTACGGTCAGCAGCAACTCCAATGATGAGGTGGGCGTGCTCATCCGGTCTTTCCGTCGGATGATGGAACAGATGAACCATCTGATCTCAGAGGTTTATGAGGCGAAGATCCGGCTTCAGAATTCAGAGATGAAGGCTCTCCAGGCACAGATCAATCCACATTTCCTGTATAATTCTCTGTCGATCATCAACTGGAAGGCGTTGGAAGCAGGAGAAGATGAGATCAGCAAAGTTACACTGGCTCTTTCGACTTATTACCGGACCAGTCTGAACCGCGGCGAGACGATGACCACTGTGGAAAATGAACTGAATAATATCCGGGCATATCTGAAAATACAGCTTATCATGCATGATAATAGTTTTTCTGTAACTGAAAAGATTTCTTTAGATGGAGATGAGTTGCAGATGCAGATTCCAAAGCTGATCCTTCAGCCCTTTGTGGAGAATGCCATCGATCATGGGCTGGACCTGTCGGAGAAAGAGGAAAAGCGGCTTACGATAGCAATAAGGGGAGAGGCGGATGCGCTCATATTTGAGATCAGTGACAATGGAGCCGGGATGGAACAGGAGAAGGCGCAGGAGATCCTGAGCTATCAGTCTCCCGGGTATGGCGTGCGGAATGTATGTGAAAGGATCAGAGTCCTCTACGGCGAGGCGGGCAGTGTATCCGTGGAGAGCGCAGAAGGAGAAGGGACCATAGTTACGATCCGGATTCCGAAAAAGGCAGAAAAGAGGGCACAATGAACAAGAAAAAATATTTACCTGCAGGACTGCTGCTGATTGCGGTCCTGCTGATCGCAGGATTGTTTGTTTACAGCAGCGGGCAGGATGGGGATGGAGAAAAGAAGGCAGCTGAGACTGCTGAGGCTGATCAGAATGAAGAAGAAACGCTATGGGAGGAGGCGTCCCATACACCGCTGGGGAAATATCCGGAGACAGTGGAGTACACCCTGGGAAAAATCGCAGGGAGCAATAATTCCAATCTTCCGGTGGGGGATACTTATGAAGACAATGCCTACACCAGATACCTGAAAGAGGGGCTCAATATCCAGAATGTGGATATTTTTGAACTGGAGACAGACGGCTCCTATGAGGAGGCGCTGCAGGTAGCGATCGCGGACAGAGAGATCCCGGATGTGCTGGTGGTGAATGGCTGGGATAACCTGGAACGTCTGGTGGAAAATGGTCTGGTCGAAGATCTGACACAGGTTTATGAGGAGTGCACAACAGATACGATCAAAGAGATGTATGAAAGCTATGGGGATGACCTGCTGGGTTCTGCTACATTTGACGGGAAACTCTATGCATTCCCCAACACTGCTATCGACGATGGGGAGATGATGCTCTGGCTTCGGACAGACTGGATCGAAAAGCTGGGGCTTGAGGAACCACAGTCAATGGATGAGGCCATGGAGATCATCAGAGAGTTTGTCGAGAGAGATGCATCGGGCAGCGGGCAGACGGTAGGTCTGGCGTGCAGCACCGGGGTGATCGCCGGCTCCAGCGATACCTATGGTGTGGACGGCATTTTCACCAGGTTCGGCTCAGCTCCGGAAAAATGGGTTCTGGACAACAGTGGTCAGGTGGTGTACGGTTCTCTGACCTCCGGGACAAAGGAGGCGCTGGGGTACCTGAACGGGCTTTACGAGGAGGGCATACTGGATTCCAGATTTCTCCTGAGAAAACCGGAAAATATCGATGAACTGATCGAGAAAGGTCTCTGCGGAGCCGTGTTCGGACGCTGGTGGGCACCCAACAATCCTCTCAGCATTTCTTACAGCGCCGATCATACCGCAGAATGGAAACCGTATCTGTTTGAGGAGGACATTGCTGACCGTCCCCAGACCTTTGAGTCTTATGACGACCGGATGTACGTGGTGGTGCGAAAAGGATATGAACACCCGGAAATCGTGGGAAAGTATGTGAGCGCTATTTTTGACCATGCGCGGTATGAAGACGACCTGTATGCCAATGAGGTCAACGAATATTTCTCCATCAATGTCGATCCTACGGCGCGCCCCATGAACATCAATGTAGACTATGTGGATGCTTTGTACCGGTGCGGAGAGAATCTCCAGAAGGTGTTGGACGGAGAAATCAGTGTGACGGAACTCTCCGGGTTGGAAAAATCCTATTATAATACATGCAGGTCTTATCTGAACGGAAATTTGACCACGGCGAACGGGTGGGCAGCATATGCGTCCCGCATTCAGGCTGTGGAAGTGTTGAATGCGGCGGACGCGCGGAAGATTCCGGCCATCTCCATGGGAAATGCAGACGGGGAGATCCCTCAGAATCTGCAGGATCTGGAGCAGGAGACTTTCCTTCAGATCATTGTAGGAGAGAAACCACTGGATTACTTTGATACTTTTGTGGTAAAATGGTACGAAAATGGCGGCACGGAGCTGACAGAATCAATAGAGAGGAATACACGATAATGGATATTAATCAGAGACTGACAGAAGAGCTGGGAGTAAAACGCTGGCAGATAGACGCAGCGGTCAAGCTCATTGATGAAGGAAATACGATCCCTTTCATTTCACGATACAGAAAAGAAGTGACCGGCTCGCTCAATGACGAGCAGCTCAGAAAACTCCACGAGCGCCTGGTCTACCTCCGCAATCTGGAGGAGAAGAAAGAGCAGGTGATCGCGAGCATTGAAGAGCAGGGAAAGATGACGGAAGAACTGAAGCGTCAGATCCTTGCGGCGGAAACTCAGGTGGCGGTGGATGACCTTTACCGTCCCTACCGTCCGAAGAGGCGAACCCGCGCCACGATCGCAAAGGAGAAAGGTCTGGAGCCTCTTGCGGCTCTGATCACTCTTCAGAAGACCAGGGAACCGCTGGAAAATACGGCAAAAGAGTATATTTCTGAGGAAAAAGGCGTGGCGACAGCGGAGGACGCCATCGCCGGGGCGAAGGATATCATCGCGGAATCCATTTCTGACAATGCGGATTACCGGAGCTGGATCCGGCGCACGACCATGAAAAAGGGAAAAGTGACTTCTACTGCGAAAGACCCGGAAGCCGAGTCTGTCTATGAGATGTATTATGAATTCGAGGAGCCTGCCGCGAAACTGGCGGGGCATCGGATCCTTGCACTGAACCGTGGAGAGAAGGAAAAGTTTCTGACCGTAAAGGTGGAGGCGCCGGAAGAGGATGTCATCGGTTACCTCGAGAGAAAAGTGATCCGTACGGATAATCCGTATACAACGCCGGTCCTGAAGGAGACGGTGGAGGACAGCTATCACCGCCTTATCGCTCCGGCCATTGAGCGTGAGATCCGGAACGAACTGACGGAGAAAGCGGAAGACGGCGCTATTGAGGTCTTCGGGAAAAACCTGCATCAGCTTCTCATGCAGCCGCCGATCACCGGTCATGTAGTCCTTGGATGGGACCCGGCGTTCCGTACAGGCTGCAAACTGGCAGTGGTGGATCCCACAGGAAAAGTGATCGGGACCACTGTGATCTATCCCACAGCTCCGACAACGCCCCAGAAGATCAAGGCAAGCAAGGATCTGCTGAAAAAGATCATTCCGAAATATAATATCACCCTGATCTCCCTTGGAAACGGCACGGCTTCCAGAGAATCCGAGCAGTTTATCGTGGAGCTTCTGAAAGAGATACCGGAGAAAGTCCAGTATGTCATTGTAAACGAAGCCGGGGCTTCGGTCTACTCTGCAAGCAAACTTGCCAGCGAGGAATTTCCGAAGTTCGACGTGGGGCAGCGAAGCGCCGCATCCATTGCAAGAAGACTTCAGGATCCGCTGGCAGAGCTGGTGAAGATCGATCCAAAGTCCATCGGCGTGGGACAGTACCAGCATGATATGAACCAGAAAAAGCTGGGAGAGTCCTTAAACGGTGTGGTGGAGGACTGCGTGAACAAAGTCGGAGTGGATCTGAACACGGCGTCCGCGCCGCTTCTGTCCTATATTTCCGGAATCAGCAGCACGATCGCGAAGAATATCGTGGCGTACCGGGAGGAGAACGGACGCTTTGCGGACCGCAGGGAACTTCTGAAAGTACCGAAGCTGGGGCCGAAGGCATTCGAACAGTGCGCCGGATTCATGCGGATCCAGGGAGGGGACAATCCGCTCGATTCCACGGGGGTCCATCCGGAATCCTATGAAGCTGCACAGAAGCTGTTAAAGAAACAGGGATTTACTCCTGAAGACGTGGCGGAACACCGTCTGTCCGGACTTTCCCTTACGATAAAGGATTATAAGAAAATGGCGGAAGAGCTGGGAATCGGTGAGATTACCCTGCGGGATATTGTAAAAGAGCTGGAAAAACCGGCCCGGGATCCCCGCGATGAGATGCCCAAGCCTATCCTGCGCACGGATGTGCTGGAGATGAAAGACCTGAAAGAGGGAATGGTGCTCAAGGGGACGGTGAGAAATGTCATCGATTTCGGCGCATTTGTGGATATCGGAGTCCATCAGGACGGACTCGTCCACATCTCCCAGATCACCGACAAATATATCAAACATCCGCTGGAAGCAGTGAGCGTGGGAGATATTGTAGACGTGAAGGTCATGAGTGTGGATCTGAAGAAAAAGAGGATCCAGCTTACCATGAGAGGAATATAATATTTCAAAAGGGTCAGGCCCATGTGCAAAGGGGCCTGACCCTTTTGGATGAAATGGTCTGATGATTTTATTAAATGGTGCCGTGTACTTTTTCACAGGTACACGGCACCGATGAGGTAAAATTGTCAGACTTTTCTGATTCTTGCCTTCAACTTCGGCCCAACGACCGCCGCGATGAAGATCTTGACAGCGTCCCCGGGCAGGTAGGGGATCACGCCGGCGGCCAGTGCAGCGGCGGGCGTGAGATGCATCTGCCAGTCAAGCCAGAGGGTGCCGAATGCATAGCAGACGGCAAGGCCGGATACCATCCCGGCAATGTCGGCCGGCCTTTTTCCCGGAAACCGTTCCATCAGAAATCCCTGGATCAGCGCCACAAAAAGGAACCCGATCAGGTATCCGCCGGTGGGGCCGGCAAGTTTTCCCAGACCTCCGGCGAATCCGGAAAATACAGGAAGCCCGGCGGCACCCAGCAAAAGATAGAGCAGGATGCTGACAGTGCCGGATTTCATTCCCAGCAGATAGACGGTGAGATAGACGACGAAATTTGTGAGAGACAGAGGAACCGGACTGACAGGAAGCGGTATGGAAAACGGACCCAGGATACACAGGACCGCAGTCATAAGTCCGGTCAGGGTGAGCGCCCGGGTTCTGTTTGGTGAGAATGTTTTTGGCATCGTGGTTTTATCTGACATATAAATTGCTCCTTTCTGGTTTTGCTGAATATCATTGCGCAAACTGCTGGGTGATCTGGAATCAGTATACTGGTCAGAGAGTTGATTGTCAACCTATATAAGTGTTTGGTTTACAATTTAACGGTTTTTTCTTTTTTCATAAAAAAGTTATAAATACGTTTCCTGTGCCGTGTTATAATATCACCACGATAAAATGCAATTATTTCAGGGAGATCAGAAATGTTTGGATATGTAACCATATGTGAGCCGGAACTGAAGGTAAAGGATCTGAAAAAGTACAGGGCATACTACTGTGGATTATGTCGTATTCTTAAGGAAAAGTACGGATTTATGGGACAGATGACGCTGACTTACGATATGACGTTCGCTGTCATCCTTCTGTCGTCGCTCTATGAAAGCCAGACAGAGACAAAGATGCACCGATGCAAGGTACATCCGGTGAAAAAACAGTTTATGCTCACAAATGAGATCACATCCTATGCGGCAGCGATGAATGTGCTCCTTGCTTACTATCATATGGAAGACGACTGGATCGATGAGCATAAGGTGAGCAGTTTTATGACGAAGAGCCTGATCCGCGGAAAGGCAGAATGGATCAGTGAGCAGTATTCCCGGCAGAGTGAGGGGATCAGAAAATGGCTCCGGGAGCTTGCCGAATGTGAAAAAGAGGGGAGTACAGATATCGACCGTACTGCAGGATGTTTCGGGCATCTCATGGAGGAACTGTTCGTGTACCGGGAAGATATCTGGGAGAAAAACCTGCGGAGGATGGGATTCTTTCTGGGAAAATTCATCTATCTTATGGATGCCTATGAGGATCTTCCGAAAGACATGGAAAAGGGCAGATATAATCCACTAAAAAAACTTTACGAGCAGGAAGATTATGAAGAAAGAATGCAGCAGATCCTCTGTATGATGATCGCAGAGAGCACGGCCGAGTTCGAACGCCTGCCCTGCCTTGTTGATGTGGACATTTTGAGAAATATATTGTATGATGGTGTTTGGAGTCGATATAATAAGATACAGTTGAAGAAAAGTGAGGAACGAGGGAAATGACAAAGAACCCATATGATGTGCTCGGCGTATCACCGAACGCATCTGATGATGAGATAAAAAGGGCATACCGTGATTTGACGCGAAAATATCACCCGGATGCCAACGTGAACAATCCCCTGGCCGATCTGGCCGAGGAAAAGTTCAAGGAGGTACAGGAAGCATACGATACGATCATGCATGAGCGGGCTTCCGGCGGCAGTTCAGGGGGCAGCTCAACAACTTCAGGAAACTATTCTTATGGGGGATCCTCTTACGGAGGATCGGGGGCCTATGGGGGAGGATACTCGAATGCGCAGATGGACCCCAGACTACAGGCAGCGGCGAACTATATCAACAGCAGGCGCTATCGTGAGGCGCTGAATACTCTGGATCAGGTGCCGGAACGTTCTGCAATGTGGTACTACTTAAGCGGCTGTGCCAATGCGGGGGTCGGTAACAACATTCTGGCCCGGGATCATGCGGCGCAGGCTGTGAATATGGAACCCAACAATATGCAGTACAGACAGCTTCTGAACCAGCTGGATTTCAGCAGCAGAAGATATCAGAGCAGTCCCTACGGCGGAGGCTACGGTCCGGGAGGTTCTTCCTGTGGAACCGGAAATATGTGCTGTGATCTGATTATCGCGGATCAGCTGTGTGAATGTATGGGAGGAGATCTGTGTTCATGCATATAAAGGCGAAGACGATGGCGTTCAGCGGTCTGCTTCTTGCTCTGGCTGTCGTGTGCATGACTCTCGGCAGCATCATTGAGACAAGTACATTATTCCTGCTCGCAGCGGCCTCTTTTTTTGTCGGGATCGTGATCCGTGAGTTTGGACTGAGAGCGGGTGCTGCGTTCTATATCGCGGCGGTTTTTCTGGGGGGGATTACAGCGCCGAATAAGTTTTATGTGCTGACTTTTGCAGCGATGGGATTTTACATCTGGGGGATCGAAGCAGTATTCCGATGGTTGGAAAAGCATCCCAAGGCCGGAAACAGGAGGAAGG
>DWUT01000071.1 GCA_019120615.1 Candidatus Mediterraneibacter norfolkensis | reverse complement strand
CTACCAGAGTCTCGAAACCAGCCTGCATCAGCGCGCATACACCGCCGCAGAGAACTGCCTGCTCACCGAAGAGGTCTGTCTCTGTCTCTGTGCGGAATGTTGTCTCAAGGATACCTGCTCTTGCTCCGCCGATGGCAAGACCGTAAGCCAGAGCTTTGTCAAGCGCTTTTCCTGTATAATCCTGCTCTACTGCGACTAGACACGGAGTTCCTTTTCCAGCCTGATACTCGCTTCTTACTGTGTGTCCCGGAGCCTTCGGAGCGATCATTGTAACGTCTACGTTTGCCGGCGGTACGATCTGTCCGAAGTGGATGTTGAAGCCGTGTGCGAACATCAGCATGTTGCCTTCCTCAAGGTTCGGCTCGATATCGTTCTTATATAATGCAGCCTGTTTCTCATCGTTGATCAGAATCATGATGATATCGGCTTTCTTTGCAGCCTCAGCAGATGTATAAACTTCAAATCCCTGTGCCTCTGCCTTTGCCCATGACCTGCTTCCCTCATAGAGACCGATGATAACATTGCATCCTGACTCTCTTAAGTTCAGTGCATGTGCATGTCCCTGGCTGCCGTAGCCGATGATCGCGATCGTTTTTCCTTCCAGAAGGGAAAGATTACAATCTTCCTGATAGTAAATTTTTGCTGCCATTTTGCATTCCTCCTAAAAATAAAATAAATCCTCCGGTCACAGACCAGATCTTATATGTATAGTGAAAGGTATAAACCTCTTACTAACCCGATTATGTCATCTACAGATATGTAACATCTTTGCTTCCCCTGGAGAGTCCTGTGATCCCTGTTCTTGCAAGTTCCAGTATCTCATAATCCTTCAGAAGATTTAAAAAGGCCTCCAGCTTGCTCTGGGTTCCGGTCAGCTCGATCATCAGGGAATCCTCTTCCACATCAACGATCTTCGCACGGAAAATGTCCGCCACTGAGATGATCTCTCCTCTCTGCGCAGCATTTGCCCGAAGCTTGACCATGATCAGCTCCCTGCATACCGACTCACTTTCCTTTAATACTTTGATGCTTACCACATCCTCCAGTTTCCTGAGCTGCTTCTCGATCTGCGAGAGTATCATTTCATCCCCGGATGAAACAACCGTGATCCTTGTATACCTCGGATCTGCCGTCATCCCTGCTGTGATACTGTCAATGCTATATCCGCGTCGGCTGAACAGACCTGCGATCCTGCTCAGGACTCCCGGATTATTATCTACGAGCAGCGAAAAAACCTGACTTCTCATTGCCTTCCCCACTTTCTCAAAATACTTCCCCTTCCGGCGGGGAGATAATTTTTGCACCAAAAACAGAGTGCAATCTATTTTCTATAATATTACCAACTGCACTCTGTTTTGTCAAGACGTTCCTTTAAGAATATTTTACTTCTGCTCCGCGATCTTTTCCGCCAGTTCATTGAGATAGACCCAGCGTTCTGTCTTCTCTTCCAGAAGAGCATTGGTCTTCTCCTGCTCCTCCAGCAGTTCTTTCAGTTTCACGGAATTAGTCGCATTGGCTTCCATCTGCCGTTCCAGCGACTCCAGCTTCTCCTCCAGCGCTGCGATCTCGCCGTCTATGGATTCGTATTCCTTCTGTTCCTTATAGGAAAACTTCAGTTTCCGGTTCTGTCCTTTCTTCCAGTCTTTTGTCTCTTTTGTCGGAGCTGCTTCCTCTCCGGCTTTTCCGGCATCAGAACTCCTCTGCGCCGTCACTTCCTCCCCTCGCCGTTTCTTTGCCTCCAGATAGTCGGTATAGCCTCCCTCATACTGTACCGCGTGGCCTTTTCCGTCCAGCTCAAAGATCCGATCCGCCATATTGTCAAGGAAATACCGGTCGTGTGACACTGCGATCACGATCCCGGAAAAGGAATTCAGATAGTCTTCCAGGATTGTCATGGTGGGGATATCCAGATTATTTCCCGGTTCGTCGAGAAGAAGGACGTTGGCGTTCTCCGCCAGCACTCCCAGAAGATACAGCCTCCTTTTCTCCCCGCCGGAGAGTTTCTCGATGGGCGCGTACTGCATGTCCGGTGTGAAAAGGAACCGCTCCAGAAGCTGGGAGGCACTGATCCTTCCGTCCTTTGTGGCGATATACTCGCCGATATCCTTTACATAGTCGATCACACGCTGCGAGTCGTCCATATCCTGCTCTTCCTGGGCAAAATATCCGATCCGGATCGTCTCTCCCTTCTCGATATACCCGGAATCCGGCTCCGCAAGCCCTGCGATCATCCGGATCAGCGTGGACTTTCCGCAGCCGTTTGGCCCGATAATGCCAAGCCTCTGGTTTCTCAGCACAATGTAGCTGAAATCCTCCAGTATCTTCTTTTCTCCGTAGCTTTTGCTGACATGGTGGAGTTCAATGGTCTTCTTCCCCATCCGGGTCTCCACGGAATCCAGCTCCACTGTCTGGTCTCTCACCGGTGCGGATCCGTTTTTCAGAGCTTCCAGACGTTCCAGCCGGGCCTTCTGCTTGGTGCTTCTGGCGCGGCAGCCCCGTTTTGCCCATTCCAGTTCCATGCGGAGAATGCTCTGGCGCTTCCGCTCCGACGCCATCTCCATCTCTTCCCTCGCCGCTTTCAGTTCCAGGAAACCTGAATATGCCGCGTCGTATCCATACATCTTTCCATGGCTGATCTCCAGGATCCGGTTCGTCACCCGGTCGAGGAAATACCGGTCGTGAGTCACCATGACGACGGTTCCCCGGTATGACCTGAGATATTCCTCAAGCCAGTTGATCATCTCCCCGTCAAGATGGTTGGTCGGCTCATCCAGGAGCAGGACGTCAGATTCCCCCGCCAGGACTTTTGCAAGGACCACGCGCCGTCTCTGTCCCCCGGAGAGATGTCCGATCTTCATGGAAAGATCTGTGATCCCCAGTTCTGTCAGATTGCTCTCCACCTGCCATCCTTCTGCATCCCCTCCTGAGAGTGCCCAGGAACGGATGTCCGCTTCTTCCGGCAGAAACGGATTCTGCGGAACATAGGCGGTCTTTATCCCGTTCTGGCGGATGATCTGACCGGAATCGGGTATTTCCTCCCCGGAGATCATTTTAAGGAGGGTGGATTTTCCCGTGCCGTTGATGCCGACGATCCCGATCTTATCCCCCTCCTGGATCCCGAAAGAAGCGTCGTCAAAGATCGTCTTCTCCCCGTATATCTTGCTGATGTGTTCTATATTGATGATGTTCATTTACAAAACTCCTCTTCCCGTAAGTTCACCATACAATCTTACCACATCACCTCCGTTTTGACTATACGCCGGTTTTCTTATTCTCTGGCACCGTTTTTTTATTATCAGACAGCACTTTGTTCCTGACCGGCGTCCTCCTCCGGTCCAGTACGAACCGGTTCACCAGCACCACGCCCAGGCTCACGATCAGCAGAAAATAGAAATTAATGCCCCTGCTCACCATCATGGACGGGATCAGATATGCCTGGC
>DWUT01000070.1 GCA_019120615.1 Candidatus Mediterraneibacter norfolkensis | reverse complement strand
CGGCGGCGCCGGAACAGCAGGCTGTGGGTGCCGGGCGGCGCTTTCGCAGGTGAGCGGAGGTGACGAAGAATGAGCGGGAAAGTCCGGGGAACAACACTGGCGCATAGAAAAAACATAAAGAAACTGAGCGTCCTTGCGCTGATCGTAGTTATCGTAGCGGCGGCGTACATGCTGGTGGATGTAAAGTTTGAAAACGACAGGCTGTTTGCATATGCCATGAAGATCCGAACTCCGAAGCTGATCGTCATGCTGATCACAGCGTTTGCCATCGGCGGAGCGTCTCTGGTGTTCCAGTCGATCATCAATAATACGATCGTAACGCCCTGTCTGCTGGGAATGAATTCGCTCTATACGCTGATCCATACAGCGGTGTATTTTGTGGCGGGAGCGACAAGCATATTTGCAACGAATTCCAATGTGGCGTTCGGAGTTGACCTGGTTCTGATGGGGCTCGTGGCAACGGTGATCTACAGTTATCTGTTTAAAAAGACAAAGCATAATGTGCTCTATGTCCTGCTGATCGGTACGGTGCTGACTTCCTTTTTCTCCAGCATCCAGACCACGCTGACCAGAGTCATGGATCCGAACGAGTACGATACGCTTCTGACCACGCTGGTTGCCAGCTTCAGCAACGTTAATTCTGAGATCATCCTGTTTTCGGTGATCGTGCTGGCGGTACTGATCTTTGTGCTGAGGAAGGATCTGGCGCTCCTGAACGTGATCACGCTGGGAAAAGATCAGGCGATCAATCTGGGAGTGGATTATGACAACTGCATCCGGCGGCTCCTGCTGGGAGTTACTCTGTGCATCGCGGTGGCGACGGCGATGGTGGGACCGATCTCCTTTCTGGGACTGATCATCGCGAATCTGGCAAGGCAGCTTTTGAGGACATACCGCCACGGACAGCTTATCCTGGGATCGGCGCTGTTCGGAATGATCGTTCTGGTGGGAGGGCAGCTTCTTGTGGAGCATGTATTTTCCTATGCGATCCCGGTCAGCGTATTCATCACAGTGGGAGGCGGAATTTATTTCCTCTACCTTCTGCTGACAAACAGGAGGGTATAGAAGATGCTGGTAGAAAAACTGACAAAGAAATATGACGGAAAAGCGGTGGTGGATTCGGTCTCCTTTGAAATACCTAAAGGGAAAGTTATCTCCCTGATCGGACCCAACGGCGCGGGAAAGTCCACGGTCATGGGGATCATCTCCCGGCTGATCGCCCAGGACGCGGGGCTGGTGAATTTTGAGGGAAAGGATATTTCCAGGTGGAAGAGCAAAGAGCTGGCAAAGCGCCAGGCGATTCTGACTCAGACCAACAATATCCAGATGAAGCTGACGGTCCGGGAACTGGTGGCGTTCGGGAGATTCCCGTATTCGGGAGGACGGCTGACTGAAGAGGACGAGGAGCTGGTCGACAAGGCGATCGAGTACATGGAACTGGAAGAGTTTGAGGACCGGTTCATCGACGAGCTGTCCGGGGGACAGAGACAGAGGGCGTACATTGCCATGGTCATTGCACAGGATACAGAGTATGTGCTCCTCGACGAGCCTACCAACAACCTGGATATCTATCATGCCACCAATATGATGAAGATCGTGCGGAGACTGTGCGACGAGCTGGGAAAGACAGTGGTGCTGGTGCTTCATGAGATCAACTACGCTGCCTTTTACTCGGATTATATCTGTGCTTTTATGGACGGGAAGATCGCGAAGTTCGGGACTGTGAAGGAGGTCATGACAAAGGAGAACCTTTCGGAAATCTACAAGGTAGATTTTGAGATACAGGAGATCGAAGGGAAACCCCTGTCGATTTATTATTGACCAGTAAAAAAAGAACTAGATTTCAATAAAAACAAACAGAGGAGGATTTTATAATATGAAGAAAAGAATTTTGACACTGATGTTATCTGCGGCTATGGTATTTTCTCTTGCTGCGTGCAGCAGCGCGTCCGGCAGTTCCTCGGACGACACGGCGCAGGAGGTGACGGAGGAGACAACAGAAGATACGGCGGAAGACGCAGAGGAAACTCCGGATACGGTTACGATCCAGAGCAGGAATGCGGAGGGTGAGCTGACGGATATGGAAGTGCCGTATGATCCGGAGCGCATCGCGATCTTTGACATGGCGTGCCTGGATATCCTGGACAACCTGGGTGTGGGTGACAGAGTTGTGGGATCCGCGACTACTTCGCTGGACTATCTGCAGGACTATGTGACAAATGATGAGATCATAAATCTGGGAACGATCAAAGAGGCTGACATGGAGGCCGTGATGGAGTGCGAGCCGGATATCATCTTTATCGGCGGACGTCTGTCTTCTTCCTATGACGCGCTCAGTGAGATCGCTCCGGTAGTATATATCGCGACGGACACAGAAGCAGGTCTGGTTGAGAGTGTGCGCTCCAATGCAAATACGATCGCCTCGATCTTCGGACTTGAGGAGAAAGTGGATGCTCTGATGGCAGATTTTGACAGCCGGATCGAAGCGCTTGCCGAGTTTGCCGAGGGCAAGACAGCCATTGTGGGAATGTGTACCAGCGGAAGCTTTAACGTGCTCGGAAACGACGGACGCTGCTCCATTATCGGAAATGAGATCGGTTTTGAGAACATCGGCGTTGATGCAGATATTGATACAGCGACACATGGAAATGAGGCGTCCTTCGAGTTCATCGTTGAGAAGAACCCGGACTACATCTTTGTCATGGACAGAGATGCGGCGATCGGAACAGACGGCGCCCGGCTCGCTCAGGATATCATGGAGAACGAGCTGGTGATGGGAACAGACGCTTACCAGAACGGCAACGTGATATACCTTGCTCATCCGGCAGTTTGGTATACTGCGGAGGGCGGCGTCACAGCGCTGGATGTAATGCTTCAGGATCTGGAGAGCGAACTGCTGTAAAAAAGAAAAGTGAATGAGGAAAGTTTCAGGAGACTGGCGTGCCAGGGGCGCGCCGGTTTTTCCTGTTTCTTATGCCACTTATAAATGATTTTCTACGCAAAATGGCAAAATTTCGGTATCAGTAAATCAAGATGTAAGTGCAGGAACAAGGATAAGGTTTTTTATGGTTAAACCGGCAGCTATGATTTCCTTGCCAAGAGCAGTAACCAGATATCTATAGGTACCAGGAATCTTCTCAATCAGACCATGAACTTTCAGCCGTTTAAAGATCCTTGTCATTGCGGACGGAGTGATTCCCGGAAGATGCTCACGGATATTTTTTCCCTGCATCCCGAAAGTCATATATTCTCCTCTGCTGATGGCTTCCAGCACGGACAGGTCACGGGAATCGAAAAAGTTGAACCCGCGATAAGAACGTTCCTTTTCTTTCTGAGAACGGCCGATATCATCCAGTTTCTTTCTGCCGCTTCTGTGGTCATCAAAGGATGAAATGAACTCAAGGTAACGATAGTTCGCCGATTTCAGGATCGTGAACAGTTGGTAGAGACTGTAGATGCTCTTTTTTAAAGGAGCTTTCCGGATATCAGATGTCCCATCTCTGTGTTGGACTTCCCGTTCCACACGGAACGTACTGATATCATTACAGGTGCTTTCAATCCGAAAGACGCGGCCAAACTTGTCATACATTTTGATTGATACATCACCCATATGGTGTTTGATCCTCGTACCGAGGATACGCTGGTTATAATTCGTACCAATCTCTTTGGTGCAGTTATAAGTAATACGTTGCCCAAGGAAAGTGGCGATGTTATCCGGTTTCACTGTGAATATCGCTGTCCGGATGATCTCATCATAAATCGGTTCGAGATATTCCGGTCTGCGGAACATAATGTCAGTCGCACATTCAATCTGCTGAACCGTCCATGTATAACCGAGCCCAAGAGCTTCCGGAACAGGACTGTATCGTCTGGCGAAAACATCAAGAACCTTGTGGAGCCCTTCCGGGTTAATACGGTCAGAAAGCTTCTGGGCCGTCTCTATATCGGAGATTTCAAGGAACGCATTATCCTGCATCCGGTAAGCGATCTGTTTTTTATCCAGTTTATGTGCCAGCAGGTTATGGCCGTTCATGTAAAACTGAAGCCGGAAAGGCGGCCATGTAGGGACGCGGAGATAGCAGAG
>DWUT01000069.1 GCA_019120615.1 Candidatus Mediterraneibacter norfolkensis | reverse complement strand
TTAAACTCCGTTTGCGCCAGCTTCAGATTTTCCTTGGCTCTCTGCCTGCAGGTAAATCTTGCTTTGCAGAACCGACACCAGCTTCCAGCGCTTAAGTCTCCTTCGCCTTTCAGGGCCAACTCTCCGGCGGGTCGCAGCACTTCATTTCCCCATGCCTTCAGAGCCTCTGGAGCAATCTCCCATGTGCTGGAATTAGAAAGTCTCGGCTGAAAAATGGTCAGACGGACAGTCTCTACCGGGAAGAGCATTTCGGCCATATCAAGAATGCCAAGCCCATAGATCATCAGCTGTGGATTTTTCTCCGCATACACCGGAACACCTTTTCCCAGTTTCAGATCAATGATGTGTACCAGCTTGTCCGTCACGATCACCATATCCGCTGTGCCAAAGCAATCCGGCACATAATCAGAAACGTCCACCCTCTGTTCTACAGAGAAAATCAGATCAGGGCATTCCTTCCGGGCAGCTTCGATCTCACTGACTACGAAACTGACATAATCATCTACCGCTTCTAACAGGTCATCGGAATAGTAATCAGAGACCGGACGGCGAGTTTGCTGCTTCAGATGCTTTTTGATCAGATGTTCTGCCAGTGCATGGCCAGCTGAACCTTCTGCCGCATAAGGACTCTCCTCATCCTGAAATACCTCGCCCAGCACCAGAGAGGGTGGGCAATGGATGAGGCGGTTTGCCGCCGATGGAGAGAACCTTGCATGAGCGCCCATCAGAGCGCCTCCGCATCAGCCATAAGGGCTGCATAGTTTTCCGGCTTCACGCCAGAGAGTTTCCCGGAATCGTATTTTAAAAGCAGCTCTTTCACTTCCCGGCGCTTTCCGGCCTGTGTCTTGGCTGCCAGAACTGCCCGTACTTCCTCAATGGAAATTTCTTTCTTCTCTGGTTCAGCTGGAACAGCCATCTCTACTTTTTCATCCTTCTGATCTTTTGCCAAAGCACGGTAACCAGCGGCCAGCTTTTCATACCCTTCCGCGAGGGTCTTATAAATTTCATTCATATGTGACATCCTCTCTTAAGCGAATCTCAGTTTGTATACTGCCTGACGGAACGCATCCGTGATGCGGTCATCAATCATCATGGTTTCCGGATAAATCCGGCTGCCATCATCAGAGTAGAGGCGTACCGGAATTCCCAGCTTGCTGGCATGCTCCAATTCAAACGCCATACCATTACTGATTGTGCTTCCAAAAATCCACACCTCATCGCAGATCTTCATCAGTTCTACACCGAGCGTAATACCGAGAATCCGCTCATCCGGATCAGAATCCTTCAGAAACTGCGGATACATCAGATGCGGAACCACAGGGCAATATCCGCAACGGGCCGCAAATCGTGCATGGGCTTTCGCAAGCGCTACATTCCTCTCAACATCACCACGATAGGGAGAACAAATAAAAACTTTTTTCATCGTCATTCACCTGTACCTTTCATAATCATTCGGGGGTGTTCCCGTATTCTGGTATCAATACGGAGAAAATTGGGAAATGATACTGTTCATAACAGCAAGGTCATTTCCTTCCAAAGAGGGGGCCAGCCTTTTCAAAAGTTCTGCCTGTTCCGGTGAGAGCGTTTTCCGGTTTTGATGGTACCAATCTGCTACCTTCACACCGCCACCATATCTGCCACGAACTGTCTCAATTGGGTATGAACACGATAGTTCCTCAATATCACGCCGGATGGTTTTCTCACTCACGCCAAACTCAGACGCCAGATTTTCTACTGTATCCTGGCGTCTGATGCACAGTGCATCAAAGATCGCCGCCCTTCGTTCATTGGGTCTCATCGTGTCACACCTCCTTTCCCTTGCTCCGTGGCTTTAATTTATTGGTTAAACCGGACACCTTTTGACCGCTTTAAAAAACTTTTTCGCAAAAATTTTATCTACTCGTTTATTCTCCGTTTACATATAAAAAAGTGTAAAAAGTAGCTGATAGAAATAAAAAAAGGATCAGAGCATAACTGTAAACATTTACAGTCAGCTCCGACCCTTATTGGTGACTATTGAATTGTCCCTACGGTCAGTCAGCTTTTCTATCTTCTTCATCCCATACGTTTCTGGGCTTTAGATTTTTCTGTTTTTAATAAGTCCAGATAGGCTTTGTAAATCTTTCTGCATTTTGCACACTGAACAGAAATCGTAACCTTGGTACGGTGATCAACCAATATTTCGCTACCACCACACCACGGACAGCTTAAATGGATATCCATTTGAAATTCTTCCACTGTATCAATCCCCTTCCTCATTTACTTGTTCGCTAACTAGCGAACATAAAGATTAAAAATTTTGCGGGCTTCTTAAGAAACCCGCCATATCCTTATAGGTGAACTACTCCCTCATAAAACAAAGGACTTGCTGTGTCATACAAATTTCTTGCCGAATAATCCCCAACTCTTTTAACCGGATCGTAGCTGCCTGAAAGGACACGTTAAAAACTTGTGAAACTGTATCCGCTTCAATATAGCATCTTTGAATTTCTTTTTTCTGAGAAAATCCTGGCTTTTGCCGGAGAGCCCTCACAAGTTTATGAACCATTGCCTTAGGCATTAAAATTGCAGAAGATAATGCATTGGCCTGCCACTCCATCCACTCTTTGTCTGTCCAGACCGCCTGCTGTTCACAATTCATCTTTTTCGTATCAACCCTGCACTGTATCATTGCAGCTTCTTTTCTTTCACCCAGCAGATCCATTAAAGTTATCTGATTAGGGTCATAAGCAAAGTATGGGGTATGTAAAAAAACATGGCTTGCTTCATGTCCCATTGTAAAACGATACCTATGTTCCTGATTTTCTTCTAAAAGAGTCCGGTCAATAATAATCGTATTGGCCCTGGCACTAATATACTCAGCCCGATTTTGAATAGGATCATATACAGGAACCTTGTCCGTATCATTAAACACCGTCATTCCCAGATAGACACCGCAATGAGATAAATATTGGAAATCCTGATCTGCCCCCAGATAATCCTGGACAAAAAGATCTATATCTATCTCTTGCGGTGTGTGCATGGCGTCCGGATTAAAATCTGATACTAAATTTTCTCCAATGATATCGATCTCCTTCCGGCTTAATACCGGAGCCCCTGATCTCTTTCGAACAATTTCTGCTACATACATAGATAGGCACTTACCCCTTTCGCTTCTTCAGTTCTTCAACAAAATGCTTCCACTCCTCTTCGCCAGCGTCCAAATCCCTGGCTGTACGCAGTGCCGCGCTCACATAATCTCGTTGCATAATATATTCCGGCAAATCTGGGGCAACAGCTTTTCTCTTCTTTCCAGCTAGATTAAGCATCTCATTTTTTTCTTCTTTTGTCAGTTCCAGAATATGAGCGAGTTGATTCAGCTTCTCAATGTCGAAAGGATTTCGCCTATCTTTTTCAACATCCGTAAGAAACGGTGCAGAGACTCCGAGCATATCCGCCATTTTTCTGATGGTTATCTTTTTCTCGATCCTCTTCCTGCTTATAAAATCTCCAAAATTCGCATACGTCATAATCCTTCACCTTTTCATCTCTTTCGTTCTTGTAGTCTTATTTTTACTCTTCTTCGTTTTCATGTTAGCATTTATGCTTGTTCGCTTTTATGCTAACACGAGTATACAAAAAATACCGGGAGTTGTCAATCACCAATATCAAAATGTTTTACCTTTTAATGCCAAGGCTGATATGGTGATTGACTCCCAGATGTCTGAGATGCGCGGTCTTTCTTTGAAAGATGCTGTTCTGCAGCTTCCCTGGTAGGGAAGATCCGGCTTTTTCGTAACTGGATACTGCCATTGTTGTCAAACCGAACAATATAAAAATCTGAGTTCTTACGAACTATGGTTACTTCTCGAAGAATTCGATTACTTTCAATAATGAAGGCTTTGGATCCTATTTCATATTCCATATAATCATTACGCCTCCTAAGCAAGATTAAACTCAAGGGAAAGTGTCTGTTTAATCTCTTCTCGTTTTGTATCAACGATTCCTACTGTAGCGATGATTATATTATACGAACATACGTTCTATTTGTCAATAG
>DWUT01000068.1 GCA_019120615.1 Candidatus Mediterraneibacter norfolkensis | reverse complement strand
CTCCACTGCCGCCGCCCCGACGGCTCCCTCACGCCGGATATTTCCTATATGTCGGAATGCTTTGACAAGATTCTTGCGAAAACAGACGTTGTGGTGCAGGCATCTACCGGAGGCGTATCTGACCTCACCATCGAAGAGCGCTGTTTTCCTCTGGACTATAAGCCCACGGAAAGCGCTTCTCTGAACGGAGGCACGACCAATCTGGGAGAGGCTGTCTACATCAATTCCTTTGATGACATCCGCTACTGCGCGCAGCAGGTGTATGACCGGGGAATCATCCCGGAGATTGAAGTTTTTGATATCGGCATGATCCACAATATCATGACCACTACCACAGAGGTTCCCTACCGTGACCCGATCCTCTTCAACCTTGTATTCGGGCACAAAGGCGGGATGCAGCCCACCATTGAGAGCCTTGCCGCCTTCCGCTCCTTTGTCCCGGCCGGAACAAAATGGGGTGTCACCCATTTCGGACGCAGCAACTGGAACTTTCTGGCGGCTGCCATCGCCATGGGCGCTTCCATCGTCCGCATCGGTTTTGAGGACAGCCACTACTTAAGCCCGCAGGAAAACGCGCAGTATAATTATCAGCTCGTGGAGAAACTTGCCGCGCTGATCCGGGCTATGGATTTCGAGACCGCAACGCCGGATGAGGCAAGAGAGATCATGGGGATCAAAAGATAATTAAAAAGATTTTTGTAACTGGCAGATATCATATAAAAAGGAGGCGTGCAGCCTCCTTTTTACAAATCATCAATTATTTTCTCATTTCATTCCTCGCCTGCTCGATCTCCTGATCCGTCGCTTCTGTACACTTCCTGATCACCGAAGCAGAAATTCCTTCTTTTATCATCCTCGTGATAATAATAAGTTTTTCCTGAGTCCTTCCGGCCTTTTCACCATCCGCATAAATATCATCCAACGCCTTGCACATATCTATCTGTTCCTCCTCCCCGGAATCCACAACCTCTTTTAATTTCTTCCCCGAATGCAGAAACGCGCCCAGAGCCTGATACGTCTCTACATCGACCTGTCCGAAATAGTCTCTGTTCTCCTGCATATATCTCTGCAGTTTTTCTTTTTCTCCTCTGTATTTTAACATGCCGAACACCTGTTGTAAATCCGTCCGGAACCGGCACACATCCTCCACACAGCCTGCATCCAGCAGATTGATCTTATAGTTCGGGAGATAATCCTTTATCAGGATTTCCTTCTTCAACGAAGCGTCAAGCCGGAACATATCATAAAGCTCCACTGCTCCGTCCCACTTCTTCACATCGTAATAAAACACCAGGGTGATCACCGGACAGATCCTGTCTTCTTTTCGGAACCGGGACAGATACTCTTCCGCGCTCAGATGTCTTGTCATCCCCTGGCCCTTTCCCTCTTCCTTCCGTCCTTTCCCATCTGAAGAGTTTCTCTCATATCCGCGGTTTCTCCACAGGCTTCGGATCTGATCCGTATATGTAAGACTGTCCTGGAGCATATTCCGCACCGGCATGGCGTAATGGGTCTTATTCTGAACTTCACATGCAAGCACAGCGAGCAGGATCTCATGATTCCAGCGTTTCACAAGATCTCTGTAGCGCTGAACGCCCCGTTCCTTCCCTCCTTTATCTGTGATAATAATATCCGTCTCTCTGTCCAAATCCTCCAACTCTTCCGGCAGCACTACCTGCTTTCCTCCGAACACCGTCCCGTTGAACAGGTCTGCGAATCTTTCCCTGTCACTCAGCCAGTTTTTAACTGCAATGTCTGCTTTTCCCATAGGCAGTTCCTCCTCTGTACTCAATATTTACAAAAGTTTTCATCAAAATTTGGTATCTCCGGCTGAAACGCCATGAAAATCGAGATATGTGCCGTCTGCTAAAGACAGTTTTCCGCTCCGGACTATGAAACCGTAAGAAATCTGATCCGTCCGGGATTTTGATGTGATGTTATCATAGCACCTGTGAACTTTAAAATCAATAGATTTTATGCTCTGCACTTTCCATTCTCAAATTCAAGAAGCCCCTTTTTACTCCAGACAAAAAATATCCCCCAGGGAGCAGCTCTGTTCTCTGACCTGTTCCCCGAAGGATATTTCTGCTTCTTTTCTCCTGCTTACCTCCCCATCAGCATCTCCCTGAGATACCGTCCTTCTCTCCGGTCTCCCACCAGCCCCATCAGTTCTTCCACCTTCTCAAGGCTGATCTTCTCCTCTTTGGACTTCAGATGCACGTAAAGCGCGCCGATCAGGTTGGAGTCATTAAAGAACTGACACGGAACCACTTCCGGGATTGGCATCACATGCGGATATATGCTGTTCAGTTTTTTCAGCTCTTCTTTGATCATCTGGATGAACAGAGGCTGAGCGCTGATCCCGCCGCCTACCGCGGTCCGGTCCGGGTCAAAGATATACTGATAATTATTGATCTGTACCGCGATCCGTCCTGCATAATTCCGGATGCACTCCAATGCCTCCTGATCCCCGCAGTTTGCCATGGAGAAAATCTTTTCCCCGTCAAGCTCTTCCTCCGGGATCTGTTTTTTCTCCGCCACCATCCGGATCAGGGCAGGAACGCCCCCCGTCTGTGCCAGTGTATGATCCGGGTTCATGGGATCGCTGCTCTCCGTCAGCACATAGCTGAATTCGCCCGCCATGAACCGCTTCCCGCGCACCACTTTCCCGTTGCAGATCACCGCGCCTCCCACTGCGGTCCCGCAGATCACCGCCGCCGCATTCCTGCAGCCTTTCAGGGCGCCCCGCCACACTTCCGCAAGGGCCGCACATTTTGCATCGTTCTCCACGGTCACCGGCACACCGCACCGCTTCTCCAGGATTTCCACGATATTGATATTGGAGATCGTGGTAAGTGAGCCTCCGTTATACATAAAACCGGTCTCGCTGTCGATCACCCCGGCAGAGCTCAGCGCGATCCCTGAGAGTTCCTCTCCCCGTTCCCGCAGCAGTGCCTGGTTCTTCCGCCAGATCCCCGTAAGCATGTCAACGAAATCTTCCAGCGTATCATAAACTGTGGGAACCTTGTCTTTAAGATAGAAATCGCACTCCTCATCCATGACCGCATATTTGGTATAAGTGCCTCCCACATCAATACATAAATATTTCATTTCACACCCCGCCTTCCGTCTCGTGAAGGGATGCTCCGTTTGACGCGATCACATCCTTGTACCAGTAAAAGCTCTTTTTTCTGTATCTTGCAAGTGTTCCGGTCCCGTCATTGTTCCGGTCCACATAGATAAATCCGTAGCGCTTTCTCATCTCCGCCGTGGACGCGCTGACAAGGTCGATACAGCCCCAGGAAGTATATCCCATCACGTCCACACCGTCCTCGATCGCTTCCTCCACCTGGAGCAGATGGTCTCTCATATACTCGATCCGGTAGTCGTCCTCCACCGTATATCCGCCTTTCCCGTCCGGCACAAGAGTATCCGCCGCGCCCAGTCCGTTCTCCACGATGAAGAGCGGCTTCTGGTATTTATCCCAGAGCTGGTTGAGGACATACCGCAGTCCTCTGGGATCGATCTGCCATCCCCATTCACTTGCTTTAAGCGTCGGGTTGGGCACGCCGCCGAGTAGATTTCCCTCGCCCCGGATATTCTTTGACTCGTCCGCCGTTGCGCACACGCTGACATAATAGCTGAAAGAGATGAAATCTACTGTATTTTTCAGGATCTCCCGGTCCTCGTCCGTGATATCAAGAGTGATCCCCTTCTCCCTGAAATAGCGTTTGATATATCCCGGGTATTCTCCACGCACGTGCACGTCCGTGAAAACAGAGTTCCTGTGTTCCTCCTCCATGGCACGGATCACGTCTCTCGGATCCGGCGACAGGGGATAGACAGGCATACTCAGGATCATGCACCCGATCCGGAACTCCGGATCAATCTCATGTCCGATCTTTGTAGCAAGAGCGCTCGCCACCAGTTCATGGTGGATTGCCTGATAAAGCTGGGAATCCGTCAGCTCCTCCTTCGGAGTATTGATCCCGCCGCTCATAAACGGAGAATTCAGGATCGAATTGATCTCGTTGAATGTGAGCCAGTATTTTACCTTACCTTTATAGCGGGTGAAGATTGTCCTCACATATCTCTCATAGAATCCGATTAGCCGTCTGTCCAGCCATCCATCATAGGCTTCCGCCAGATGGAGCGGCGTCTCATAGTGGGAGATCGTGACCAGGGGCTGGATCCCGTACTTCAGGCACTCGTCAAACAGATTGTCATAGAACTGAAGCCCCGCCTCATTGGGTTCCTCCTCGTCCCCGTTGGGGAAGATCCTGCTCCATGCAATGGAAGTACGGAATACCTTGAACCCCATCTCCGCGAACATGGCGATATCCTCTTTGTATCTGTGATAAAAATCAATCCCTTCCAGCTTCAGGTTATCCGGCGTCGGTCTCTCAGTCCTGGGCCCCTTGATCCCTCTCGGCATCACATCCTGGATCGACAGACCTTTCCCGTCCTCCTGATAAGCGCCTTCACACTGATTTGCGGCGACCGCGCCGCCCCATAAAAAGTCTTTTGGAAACATTTCTTTTTCCTCCTGTTTTCATCAAGTCATTAGATATCCAGCGCCGCGTGGTATCCCTGATACACTGCGTTTGTGATCGTGGAAACTCTTCCCGCGTCTCCGATCACGGCGACATAAGGCGCGCTGTCTCTTAAGCTGTCCACCAGATCCGTTCTCGGGCGCTGTCCCAGCGCGCAGATCACAGTCGTCCCGGGTACCAGCGCCTGTTCCTTATCCGGCGTCTCACAGAGGATTCCCTGATCCGTCACTTCAATGCCTCGGTATCCGGTATGCACCTGACTTACATATTTCTCTACTTCTTTTAAGAGCAGCGGACGGTGACGCACATTGGCATCCGGCGCAAGGGTATCCCGCATCTCCACAAGTTCAACATGTTTTCCTTCCATTCCCAGGTGGATCGCACACTCGCACCCGGCAAGACCGCCGCCGAAGACTACCACATCGCCGCTCACCTTATCTTTATTGAGATAGTAATCGTTCACCACGATCACATTTTCTCCGTCTAGTCCGGGGATCGGCGGGCGCAGCGGACTGGATCCCACCGCAACGATCAGCGCGTCCGGAGCTTCCTTCTCCACATACTCCAGCGTCACTTCCACGGAAGTCCGGATCTCGACGCCCGCTTTTCTTGCAAGCAGTTCGTAAGTACCGGACAGTTCATACATCTCGTGCTTAAAGGGAAGCGCCTGCTCGCTCTTTAAGATACCGCCCAGCTTCTCTTCCTTCTCACAGAGGATCACCTGATGTCCCCGTCTCGCCGCCGTATACGCCGCATACAGTCCGCCGGGGCCTCCTCCGGCGACAAGGACTTTCTTCTTCACCGGAGCGGGCTGGATCTCGTCTCCCTCGATTTCCCTTCCGATGACCGGGTTGACCGTACATCTCCTCGTAGAAGTGGCGGCGCGCTCCGCCATACAGGTAAAGCACCGGAGACATTTCACAATCTCATCCTCCCGGTTCTCCATCACTTTCCGCGGCAGGTAAGGATCTGCAAGAAGCGCTCTTGCCATGTAAACCACATCCGCCTTTCCGGAAGCGATGATCTCCTCCATCTGCTCCGGGCTGTTCAGCGCCCCGATGGTCGCCACAGGCACGGAGACATGTTTCTTGATCTCTGCGGCAAGATATACATTGCAGCCGTGCTCCTTGAACATAGAGGGATGAGTGTCGCCGAAGCCTCTCTGGTAAGTTCCGGCTGAGACGTGGAGCAGGTCAACATAGGGTTCCAGCATCTTTGCGATCTCCACGCCGTCCTCCAGGGTATATCCTCCCTCGAACAGTTCCGATCCGCTCATACGGAACTCAATGGGAAAGCCCGGTCCCACTGCCTCGCGGACCACTTTCAGCACACGGATCGCCAGACGGCACCGGTTCTCAAGGGAGCCGCCGTACTCGTCCGTCCTTTTATTAAAATACGGGGAGAGGAACTGGTTGATCAGCCAGCCGTGCCCTCCGTGGATCATGATCATCTCAAATCCGGCGCGCTTTGCCAGTCCCGCCGTCTCTTTATAAGCTTCAACAATCTCATCGATCAGTTCCTTTGTCAGCGCCTTCACCGGCACACCGTCCGGCCGGACCGTATCGGAAGGTCCCCACTGGTGCATCTCCCGCTGCCTTGTCTTATCCGTCATGTAAGTCCCCGCGTACATGCCTGAATGGGACAGCTCAATGCTGGGGATCGCTCCGTGACGCCGGATCGCGTCCGCCGTGTAGGTCGCGGAGGCAAGAGAATTCAGGATAGATGTGCTCAGGTGATAGGCGTGGGACCCGTCCGTCTTCGGATGCACCATACACTCACTGACCGTAACGGCAGCTGCGCCTCCTTTTCCTCTCAGTTCATAGAACGCCGTGGACTTCGGCCCGATGCATCCATCGTTTGTGATGTCCGTCCCGCCCATGGGCGCCGAAAACATCCTGTTGCGGAACGTCACGTTCCCGATCCGGATCGGTCTGCAAAGATTTTCAAATTTTCGTTTCATATTTTTTCTACCTCCTGTGCAGTTTCTTTTTGCTGTAAATAATATTTCCGCATTTCCCGTCTTCCCTCTGGAACCGCTCATTGCATTTCTTTGCGATGTATGCGTGATTCCCCATAAAGTTGAAGGGGATGTCATCCGCTTTCCCTTCCACCGCCTCCCGGCAGACTTCCAGCACATTGTCCATGATCTCCGTTCCTGTTTCCATATCGTGGTGGCTCAGGAACACTCTGTCATACTTTCCCGCCAGCCTGCCGCGGACTTTCTCCAGCGCTTCCATGTACTCGTCCAGCGGGCAGGCGTCCTGATCAAACAGGAAAGTGGAATTGTTACAGGCGTCTCCCAGGATCAGGATCCGCATCTCCCTTAAAAGGAACACCATGCTCCCTTTCGTGTGTCCCGGAAATTCAAAAGCGTCAATATGGAGCCCTCCGAGATCGAACGCCATCCCGTCGGCAAGCTCCCGGAATGCATAGCCCTTCTCCGGCTGCACATAGGCGTCTTCCGGGATCTGCCCGAACGCATCGCCAAGTCCTGCTGCCAGATACCCCTTTCTCTCTTCCAGGGAACACTGTCTCTGATAGAGCGGCACATCCTTCAAGTTCATATATACCTCGTCGAACTCCGGCGCGCCCATGGCATGGTCCACATGCCCGTGAGTCAGCAGCACTGTCAGCGGTTTCTCTGTCAGACCGGAGACAAACTCCTTCAGATGTCCCACACCTACACAGGTATCAATCAGAACTGCCCGGTCTGTCCCTTCCGCAAGATAAAGGAGCTCTCCTGTTTTACTCTTTATCATGGTGAGAGAATCGTTTACTTTGACTGCTTCATAGAATTTCATGATCATCCCTCCGTACTTTCTTCTTTCTGTTATCATAACAGCTTATACTATTTTATCGTATTCTTATTTTGCAGTTTTTGTCATGATCTTGCTCTGTTTTATATAACAATAATGCCGGGGTTTGACATAAATCTGTCCTCTCCCCGGCTTTTCATATAGAAATTCTATCTATTTTCTGATTATCCTGGCACCACTCTGCAAATGTCGGAATTGTCTGGAATATCAAGCGGCTGCCTTCAGCGCCTTCAAAAGATAAGCCATATTCTTCCCCAGGTTTTCCATATTGGCAAGTCCCTCGGCATCCTTTTCTACATCACGAGGCAACTGACCATACGCCATATTCCAATAGGTCGAACCCACCACAAACATTTCGTGATTGAGGAAAAAGTGATTCATAGCATCTATGGCGTTCATCGCTCCACCACGCCGCGCAGCCACCACTGCGGCACCTGCTTTATGAACTAACAATCCGGGATTCATATCGCTGACCACCGCGGCACGCTCCAGCAGTGCCTGCATATTGGCAGAGATATTGGCCGAATAGACCGGCGAACCTAACAGAATACCATCCGCTTCCTTCATCTTGTCGAACACATCCCGGAAGTTATCTTTTCCATGGATACAGTTTCCCTGCCCGCTGCAGGCCCAGCAGGCCTTGCAGGGCTCGATAACCTGTCCGGCAAGCTGGATCAACTCGGTTTCAATGCCCTCTTTTTTTAGTTCCTCCAATACCCGGTTAATCAGAATGGCCGTATTTCCATCCTTCCGGGCGCTGCTGTTGATTGCTAAAACTTTCATTGTCTGCTCTCCTTTTTAATTTTAATACCAGTCGTGTTTTTCATCCCGGTTCAACGCGACAATCTGCGCCATTTCCTCATCTGTAAGCTCGAAGTCGAACAGCTCAAGGTTTTCACGGATGTGATCGGGGTTGCTGGAACCAGGGATGACCACAACGCCGCGCTGGAGGTTCCACCGCAAAATCACCTGCGCGGAAGTGACGCCGTGGCTCTCCGCTATGGCGGAGATTGTTTCATTCCCCAGCAGCTCCGATGTATGACCCCGACCGCCGAAGGGATACCAGCCCTGTACCGTAATGCCCAACTTCTGGATATATGGCACCACGTCCGGTTCCTGATAGTAGGGGTGAATTTCATTCTGCACCAAAGCGGGAGTAATGTTTACCTGTGGCAGAAATTCCTCCAGTTCCTCGATGTACCAGTTGGAAAGACCGATGGAATGTATTTTTCCATCCGCCACTGCCTGTTCCATGGCAAGATAGGCTTCCACGTCCCCAGTGCCCGGATGATGGAGCAACATCATGTCAATATAGCCAATGTCAAGGGTATCCAGCGCCAGCTCGATGGCGGATTCCGGGTCATTGAATTGGGTGGGATAGAGTTTGGTGATGACGAAGATTTCCTCACGGGGGACATCACTGTCCCTGATGGCCCGCCCCACGGCGGCCTCGTTGTGGTACATGTAGGCCGTGTCGATGAGCCGCCCACCCGCTTCCAGCAGAGCGGTGACGGAATTGTAGCACTCTTCATCGCTGAGGGAGTAAGTGCCCAGACCCATGACAGGCATTTCATATCCGCTGTTCAGTGTGACCGAAGCTGTCTCTAAATTGAAATGGCCCGGATTCTCCGCAGCAGATTTCTTTTCCTCCTCTGGAGCAGAGCCCCCGGCACTTTCGCCGACGGCAGGCATTTCCTGCTGAGTTTGACTGCAGGCAGGCATCCCCAGCAGAAACATAAACATCAGGATCAACGCCAAAATCCGCTTCATTCGTTTGCCTCCTCCCCAAGTGGAATCGTTTTGATAATTTTTACCGGAACATCACCCACGACAGCCATGGCAGGTACATCCTTAGTTACAACTGCTCCGGCTGCTACAATAGCGCCATCACCAATCGTGATGCCTCCCTGGTCTTGAAAGTGACAGCCTGTATTGAGAAATACGTTTTTCCCAATGGTAATGTTCTGCCCATAGTCGGCATAAAAAGGCGGAAACAGACAGAACCCTTCGCCTACAGGCTTACCGATCAGTTCCGAAAACAGGCGGACCACTTCCTCCGGTTCATGGTACTGGTAATTCAATTCCGTGGTGAGCCGCATGGCCCTTTGGACCGCAACGCGCTGATACTGGTAAACGGGAAGCCCCATCTCAGCGGCCCGTTTCTCGATTTCCTTATAGCTCAATGTAAATACCTCCTGTTCAGTACCACCCAAATAGGGAGTTCCCCTCATTTAAACTGCTTAACTGTTCTAAATCTTCTTGCGACAGAGTAAAGTCCATACTATGCAGATTTTGTTCCATCCGATCCCGGTGAACCGATTTGGGAATAACTGCAATCCCGTTCTGGGTCAGATAACGCAGCGCCACCTGTCCGGCAGTCTTTCCGTATTTTATGCCGATCTGGTTCAGCAGCGGATTGGCAAAAATATTTCTTCTCCCCTCGGTGAAGGACGCCCACGACTGCATCTGTGTACCGTGGCGGGTAAGCTGCTCCTTCAGCTCCAGTTGAGGATAATAGACATGGGACTCCACCTGATCGACGGCAGATACGACACCGCAGTACTGCAGAAAGCGGTCATATTCCTTCTGTCCAAAATTGGAGATACCGATGGCTCGCACCGCGCCTGCTTCATATGCTTCCTTAAGTGCTTCATACATTTCCAGAGCATTCTCATAGGGTTCGTGGATCAGCAGCAGATCAATATAATCCGTCTGCAAGGTCTGCAGAGATTTTTCAATGCCGGCCTTGGCCTTTTGATAGCCGGCACTTGGCCGGTACAGCTTGGTCGTTATAAAAATCTCCTGTCTGTGCAAACCGCTCTCCCGAACAGCCTTACCTACAATCTCCTCATTGTCATACATCTGGGCGGTATCAATAAGACGATAGCCCAGTTCCAGCGCGGTCAGAATTGCGCTTTTCCCCGCTTCGCCCCGCACATCCCAGGTGCCAAAGCCCATGGCCGGTAATGTTACACCATTGTTCAAAGTAAAATATTCCATTTAGCCCTCCCCGCCTTTCGTTATACTTTTATACGTTCAGATTCATTATAATGCCATGCAACGGTAATATAAAATATTTAGTTTCTATCCCCAGTTATTCTTAATACGAATATCTCTTTTGTGCTATACTGGCTTTAAACAAAATGGAATAGGAGACAGGGAAATGGAACTTCGTGTATTACGTTACTTTTTGGAGACAGCACGGGAAGGCAATATGACCCACGCCGCCCAGCGGCTTCATATTTCACAGCCTACTTTGTCACGCCAGATTAAAGAACTGGAAGAAGAACTTGGAAAGAAGCTGTTCACCCGCAGCAATTATAGTGTGAGTTTAACAGAAGAAGGGATGCTCCTTCGCAAGCGTGCTGAGGACATCCTGGATATGGCAGATAAGACCATTGCAGAGTTTCAGGCACTGGACGAAATCAATGGCGGTGATATCCATATCGGATGTGCAGAGTCCAACGGGATAGCCCCCTTTATCCAGGTCATCCAGTCACTGCAAGAGCAATACCCCTGCATCCGTTACCACTTTTACAGCAGCGGGACCGATGCTGTAAATGAGCGGTTAGACCGGGGACTTCTGGATTTTGCCATCATCATCCAGGAGGCAGACCTGACAAAGTATAATTATCTGAAAATGCCGTCACAAGATCACTGGGGTCTGATCATGCGCAAAGATCATCCTCTGGCAGAACATTCTTGTATCCACCTGCACGACCTGATCGAGATTCCCCTGATCTTGTCCCGTCAGGCCATGCGGGAGGAAATGCCGCGCTGGTTTGGCGAAGTTCAGGACAGGCTGAATGTGGTGGCCACCTATGATTTGCTGTTCAACACCTCCGTCATGGTACGGGAAGGCTTTGGCTGCGTTTTAGGGTTTGACGGGTTGGTCTACACCGGACCAGACAGCGATTTATGCTTCCGGCCATTGGAACCGGCACTTACGTCACCTATGTACATTATCTGGAAAAAATATCAGGTGTTCAGTCCTGCAGCTGCACTTTTGTTGGAAAAATTAAAAGAAAATTTTTCAGAGATATAGGGAAATGCATCTGAGCAGTCCGCCTTATCCCCCTCAAATTACAATATTGACAGAAAAAAAGGGAGAATCAGTTTTTCACCTGATTTTCCCTGAAAACATGCTGCCTGTATTAATCTGTCGTAAACTCTGAAGGCTTGTACCTGTCCCGATATTCCTTTGGAGTCATGTGCTTGTATTTCCGGAACATTTTCCCGAAATAGCTCTGTGACGGGAAATTGACATACTCCGCGATGTAGGAAATACTCTCCTCAGAGTAGATCAGCAGGTTCGCCGCCCGCTCCACCCGGAAGGAATTGATATAATCCTGGAGCCGCATCCCCGTCTCCCGCGAGAACAGTCTTGAAAGATAGGTGCTGCTCAGCCCCATGCTGTCCGCCATATCCTGAAGATAGATCTTCTCCTTGTAATGCTTGCTGACATAATCCATGCATTTATCCACATAGCTTGAGTGCTTTCTTCCTTCTATCTTCTTCCGGACACGGTTTGTCAGATCCCGGACAGCCTCGTTTCGCAGCTCCAGAAGATCCGCCACCTTTCTACATTCCTCCGTTTTCTGGATATAGAAATCACTGGTCTGGTACGCCTCTGCAGGACTTAATCCCCCTTCGATGGCCGCACGGACGCAGAGTGTGATCGCCACCACAGCGGTATTGCTCCAGTGGATGATATCCCGGTGCCCCAGGCGGCCCATTCCCATATCCATGTCTCCGCAGTACCTCACAGCCTCCTCAGTCTTTCCCTCTCTCACACAGTCCAGAAGTTTTCGCTCTTCCTGATAGGTGTGGTGATAGCGTTCCTGCTCATCCTCTTGTATTTCGAAGAGCATCTGTTCCTTCTCGATCTGCTCACCGGATTCCGCTTTCATATTGTTTGCAGACAGAAGTTCCTCTTCCGTATACTCTCTGTCCGCGAATTCTTTCGCCATCATCTGTGTGATGGCAAGGATAACGGAGAGAGGGAAAGCAGGTATCGGTCTTCCCGCCCCCGACCGGATGCCGTATTCCCTGTAATATCTCCTCAGATCTACCTGGCTTAAGTTTTCCAGTCCTATAGGACCCGCAAGGAGCACTTTCTCTTCCTCCCGGATCCCGATATACGCCACCTGCCAGGCGTCCTGATAGAGAAGGGGCGTCTCCTGCTCCCGCGTCAGCGCGGTCAGCTTCTCCCGAAATGTCTGATTATCCCGTATGGGGTTAAAAGCCGCATTCGGGCGGTACTCCTCCACTTCCTCCCCCTCGCAGAGAAAGATCCCCGTCCGGATCAGAAGCGATAACCTTTCAAACTGATAACGGAATTTTTCCATGCCCTCTCTCCTTTTCTGGTCGTTTTACAGTGTCTCTTTCAACTGCGTCAGCTCGTCTGTCAGCTTCTCGATCTCCTCCGGGGAAAATCCCATGAAGAACATTCCCTGAAGCGTCTCCAGACTCTCGTTTAAGAACTCTTCATCCCCGGAGCCAAGGAAATGACTCAGAAGCGGCGAGATCCGGTCAATGATCTCCATTGTCTTCTCATCCTGCATCATATCCTTGAACAATGTCTTCTTTGTGTACAGGCAGCGGAGATCCTGTGTCGGCAGGTATTCATACTCGTATTTCCCCGCTTCCACCTCCATAACGCCGCCTTCATAGAATGGCAGTCCAATGACCGCGCTGCACCCGAAGGGAACTTCCACCTCTACTTTTACATTTCCGTCGTTCTGGATGCGCCATGCCACCCGGTAGGTTCCCATAGCGGAATCATAAGTCATGTCCATATATTTCAGCTTCTGGTTCATGAGCGGTGTGATCAGCGCCTTCTTGAATCCCGGCTCCAACGCCTTCAGTCCCGCCACATCCCGGTAGAGATATTCCACGACAGCTCCGAAGGAATAATGGTTCAGGGAATTCATCATGGTCCCGCTTAAGTGTCCGTCATCCAGGACAGAGTTCCATCTCTCCCAGATCGTCGTCGCTCCCAGATTAATGCAGTGCATCCACCCCGGATATCCCTCCTGGAGCAGGTAGTAGAACGCCTCTTCCTCCATCCCGTTCTCCGCCATAACACGGCACATGATAGGTGCGCCCACGAATCCGCCTTTCAGTTTATAGCAATCCTTATAGAGACGGCTCCTCAGCCCTTCGATGACCCTTTCCTTATCTTTATAGATGCCGAAATACAACGCCACGATATAAGCTGTCTGTGTATCAATGCACAGTCTTCCGGTATCAGAAAAATATTCCTTCAGGATCGCCGCGTAAATTTTCTCGTAGAGATCCCGGTAATACACCTCATCTTCTGCGAGTCCCAGCGCCTTCGCCGCATCCGCCGTTTTCTTCACAGATGCCGCGTAGTAGCAGGAACCGATAAAATAATCGTCTGTCCCGCCCTTCATGCTCTGCTGGGTGCGCCCGTCCAGGGCAAGCCAGTCGCCCAGCTGGTTCCCGTAGTCAAACAGATATCGCTGTCCTCTCGCCTTGTCCTCCTTCGTGATCTTGTCCACCCAGTCCTTCATCATCGGATAGTATTCTTCCAGAGCATAAATGTCCCCGTAATGCTCATAAAGCACGGTCGGAAGAAAGGTTGCGATGTCACCCCAGACACTGCTGAAGATCGCCGCATTTTTGTCGAATACAGGGATCACGCCCGGAAGCACGCCGTCCAGTTTCACCTGCTCGGTCCGCAGGTCATGGATAAATTTGTGATAGAACGCCGCGGTATCCATATTGTAGCTTGCGGTTCCGCAGAATACCTGGGCGTCTCCGGTCCATCCCAGCCGCTCATCCCGCTGCGGACAGTCTGTGGGGAAGTCCACAAAGTTGGATTTCTGTCCCCACATGGCATTGGAGAAAAGCTGGTTCACTCCGGCATGTCCGGTCTCCATCTTGCCGGTCACGTCCATGCAGGAATAGACAGCCTTTCCGACGAAATTCTCTTTCCACAGATCCCCCGTCCATCCGGTCACTCTCACATACCGGAATCCGAAATACGTAAAGGACGGTTTCACCCACTCTTCTCTTCCGTCCGAA
The DNA here is from genome assembly GCA_019120615.1 of Candidatus Mediterraneibacter norfolkensis. Lineage (GTDB taxonomy): Bacteria > Bacillota > Clostridia > Lachnospirales > Lachnospiraceae > Mediterraneibacter > Mediterraneibacter norfolkensis. The sequence goes on along the minus strand of DWUT01000068.1, from coordinate 7,907 downwards.
ATATAAGTGAACCGGGATTTTGCGGACCGGTAGTTCTCATTATAGAAATTCCCGTCCTGCAGGATCTCTCCGAAGTCCAGCACGATCTTCGTTCCCTTCGGCTGACGGGAATAAAACACCGGATATCCCGCAAAGTTCTGTCCGAAATCTAGGACTGTCTCCCCCGCCGGAGTGAAGATGATCTCTTTCACATTCATATCCTCCATCTCCAGAAGGGGCAGACTGTATCTCTCCACCAGCTTTCCTTCTGCTTCCGTCAGGACCGCATGTTTTTCCTCATTTGCCTTCCCTTCCCAGAGCAGCCGGTTCAGGACTTCCCCGTCGTAGATATCGCTCGCCTCTGTGTCGGAACCTGTATAAGTCCAGTTCTCATCCGTTGGGATGACCTGGACGCTTCCATCCTCACAGGTGATCCGGATCTCCGCGATCATCTGGAAGTGGCTGCCGAAATTCTCCTTCATCCCGGCAAGCCCGAATTTTCCCTTGTACCATCCGTTTCCAAGGGAAACCTTCAGTGTATTCTCTTCGCTGACCAGATCAGTGATGTCAAAGGTCAGGTACTGAATTTCGTCGTGATAGTTGCTGTAGTAGGGAGTCAGTACCTCCTCGCTGACCGGCTTTCCGTTCAGCTCTGCCTTAAAAAGTCCCAGCCCGGAAATGTAAAGCCTGGCGCTATACACTTTTCCCGCCGGCCGGAACGATCTGCTGAACACCGGATGGAAATCATCCCCATCCTGTGTGGTGATCCATTTCCCAATCCAGGGCTGATCCATCTTCCCGGTCTCAAAATACACCGGATCGCTCACTGCCTTTTCGCCCAGTTCGTTCTCCACCTGCACCCGGGCATAGTATCTTGTATATGGTTTCAGTTCGATCTCCAGCAGTTCTCCCAGGGAGGACAGTTTCTCCCCTTCTTTCACATAGAAAATATCCTGAAATCCCGCGTCTTCCGCCACCTCGATCCTGGCGCCGGTCTGATGCTTCGCTTCTGTTTCCCGCACCTTCCAGCTGATCCGCGGGTTCTTATACTCATATCCGATGGGATTTCTCATTCCATTGATCTTTACATCTGTGATCTGCATAGCCTTACATCCTTTCCTTTCTCATTTTACAGGAAAAGGACTGTCATATCAAACAGTCCTTCTTTATTTCTCATTCGGATTACTTTACTACATCTTCATCTTCGAAAATTACATATATCGTTTGGCTCTAAATAGAGATTGAAAATGGCATAGCAGGGATTCCTGCTTCATTATATAGATTTACTTTATAATACCCGCTCTGCGCGAATTCCAATCGGAAGCGATCATTTGCGACTTCTATGTTAATCGGAATAATCAATTTTTTTCCTTCAGTATATATTTTTCCTTCTTCGCAGAATGGTTCCCATTTCTCACCTGAAACTTTTTTTAACATTTTTAAATCCTGTATTTCATCGCCAAGTATCTCCAACTTTTCACCATCGCCTGCAAATTCTACAATAATATTTCCACCACTTACAAATGCTTTACTTATGACCGGTGCATCTGCTAAAAGCTGCATACCATACACATGCTTTTGAGCACATAACGCCAGACGCTCTCCTATAGGCCTTTTCTTCTTCGGATGAATATCATATCTCATTCCTGCATCTGAAGTAGAAATCAAATAAACATTTTTTTCTTCATCTGCAACATCTTTCTGAGCTTGTCTTATAATTGGAAACTTCTCGCCTTCACACCCCAACCATTCTTCAAATGGAGCGAGCTGTACGCAACAAAACGGTAATTCTTCTTTCCACTGTGTTCTCCAAAAACGAATCAAGTCCCGAAAAATTTCTCTGTATTCCTTAGCATGCTCTACATCGCTTTCTCCCTGATACCATAAAATTCCTCGTACGGAACAGGGAATAATCTGCTTCAGCATCATCTCATACAAACATCCTGGTCTATTGTTAAATGGAGGTTTTAAGTTTTTCATCTCTTCAGGCATTGATTTTATAATTTCCTCTTGCTTCTCATGGCTTATTCCATACAGAAGTTCTTCTTGGATAGGATCCCCAAATGGATTCCCGGCATCTGCCGCAGGACTTTTCCTAAACGTTTGAAACTCTTCTCCTGCTTCTTCAACATCCCCATACTCATCCAGCCATACCTTTCCATGTTCTTTCAAAGCTTCCCTACTCATCCATGCCGCAGCAGTCGATGCTCCTCTATTGCAACCTATAATCCCTACTGGAACATGCAAATCCCGACATATTTTTTTTGCAAAATAGTATGCTACTGCAGAAAAATAATCAAGATCTTCTACAGTACATTTTCTCCAAACCCCCATCCTGGAAAAATCATATTCTTTTTCCTGTCCGGGGTAGCATATCTCAGGGACATCAAAAAACCGGATGCTTGAGTTTTGGCATTCCTTTTTTTCTTTCTCACAGTCCGCGTCATATCTCATATAAAACTCCATATTCGACTGCCCTGCTGCTATCCAGACTTCTCCAATACTGATATCCGTTATCTGAATATTATCTACTCCACATCGTATCGATAGAGTTAATCCTTCTTTTGCTTCCATAGGAGGAAAAACTGCCATCCATTTCTCACCTACCCGCTCTGCATTAATGCAATTTCCTGCCAATTCCACACAAACCGGACTATCATCGGAACAAGTCCCCCAAATTCTGATTCTCTTCTCTCTCTGTAATACCATGTGATCAGAAAATAATCTGTCGACTTGTAGCATATTATATCTTACTCCTTTTCCCTTTCCATTTCAGGAAGCTTCTTTTCAATATCATATAACAAAATCAATGCAATAAATGCAATCCCACACATAATAACCGGCAGCCAGTTATATAAGAATTCAATTGCTGTAATTACGCTTGCCGGCTGTGCAAGTCCTTGAAGATCCAAATTTGCGTCAAAACCTGCTGCTGCCATAACCCAACCGAGAACTGCAGTTCCCAATCCAAGACCTAATTTCTGGGAGGCTGAAATTGCCGCATTCCCCATACCTACGGGATCAATGCCACTCTTTAGCCTGCTGTATGTAATCGTATCTGCTATCATTCCCATTGCCATTGCTCCACTCATACCGAAGCCAATCCCTTTAACTGCATTAAAGAATACAATTGTCGGAAGACTATCCGCAAATATGCTAAATCCCAGAAAGCCAACAACCATAAATCCAACTCCAAGTTTATAAATATTTGCTTTTCCAATTTTTTTCATCAAAAGTGGTGTAATGAACATTATAGCAAACTGAGCTACCGACATCCCATTCGCCATCCATGAATACCATTCCATATTTCCATATATGTATTGACAGTAATAAACATTTCCTACTGAAATCATAATTACAACAAAGAAAATCACAAAATTGGTAAAGAACATGATAACCCAGTATCTGTTTGTAACCAAGGCTTTAAATGCCTCAATAGGATTGGTTTCTTTCCCTTTTATTCCTTCAGTTCCTTCCATTTTTTTTGATTCATCTGATCTAACGCGTTCTTTTGTACTGAAGAAACAAATCAGTGAAAGAATCACCATAATAACACAAATCACGGTCATTGTCAGTGTAAATGCTCTCTAGGTATAAATGTTCTCTGTATTGTCTGTAAACGCTGTCAGCATAACGACAAACACGGAGTTGATGATCACGTTTGCCAGTGTCTGGAAGATCTGCTGTACGTTTCCGAGCATTCCTCTCTCATACGCATTCTTTGTCATAAGAGAGATCATGGAATAATACGGAACCGCCATAGATGTAAAACAGACTGTATTTACCAGGTTGTAGAAGATAAATACATATACATATTTTGCCATCTCCGGCCAGTTGGACGGAACCGTAAACAGGAGCACCGTCGTGATCGCAAACGGGATACACATCCTCATCAGCCATACACGGGCTTTACCGAATTTTGATTTTGTACGGTCTACGATATTTCCCATGATCAGGTCGGAAATACCATCAAATACCTTTGATACTGCGATGATCGTTGCGATGATGCCTGCGTCGAGCAGTGCTGTGTTTGTAAAATAAATTGTTAAAAAGGAACCTATTACCGCGTTGACCGCGTTGACTCCCAGCATCCCGGAGCCATAACCGAGACGCTCGCCCCACCCGAGCCTTGCATTGGGGTCATTGTGTTTTGTTGCTAATCCCTGCATTTTTTCTCCTCCTTAGATTCATAATTCATCAGACTTATCATTCATCTGCTCCAGCTAAAAGCTTTACCGGCTGCTTTTTGTCGTTGAGTGTATTGTAGCAAAATCACAGTTATGAAAATATTCTTATCTTGCTGTTTTTGTCTTTATTTTGCCTTATTTTATTCTGTTGTTGCCAGAACTGCCATTTTCTCTTTTTCCGGAAGGTCCAGCCAGCAGATGCCTGTCGCTCCTTCCAGCACTGTCTTCCGGGTCCGCTCTCTTGTATCGATCACCTCAACCTTATAAGTATGGTCTTCCGGAAGCATGATATAAGACCTTGCAGGGCACTGTATCCCATAATATTTGATAAAGGCTTCCTCCCCGCAGTGTCCGGAATATACCTTATCCTTTAACGCCCCCGCATCGTCCTCTGTTTCCGTCAATGATGCGTGCAGCTTGTCAAACGGGTTCTCCCCGTCCTTGATCTTGTCAAAGAATTCCGGACCAAACAGCAGATACTCCGGTTCGGTCCACGGTTCAATCGCAGAAGGGAGTTCATCAATGATCCCTTTGAGGAACGTGATCCCCGCCGGGCTTTTCCCTTTTAATCTGCCGCCCTTTGACCACCACAGCACATCATCCGGTGACAGATAGGTCTCACCGTGGGTGGCAAATGCACCGACGCAGTATGCGCACCAGAACCGGTGTACCATCTCTTCTGCCGAGATATTCCCCCATGCAAAGTGAATATTTCCTTCGTAACAACATTCGTCGTATATGACGGGTTTCTGATATTTCTTCATCCATTTTTCAGCTTTAAAGAAAAGGATATTCTGCATACTGCAGTGCGTGATATTCTTCCGTGAATAATCGTAAAACTTCATGCAGTAATGATTGCTGAGCAGATGCCCGTAGGGATCTTCCTCTTTTATGATCTCCTCAAATCTCGCCCAGTCATCCAAAGATTTTGCAAAGCATAGATCATATTCATTTGCCATGCTCCACCAGATATACGGAAAAGCCGACAGCCTGCGCAGGGCATATCTCAGATAGACTTCATTTTCCTGCATGGTCATGGATGCGAATCCCCATCTGTCATACGGATGGAACAGGATCAGATCAGACTGGATTCCCATCTCCCCAAGCTCCATGATGATCTTTTCCAGATGAGCCCAGAATCTGTAGTCCGGACGGTTCACGTCCCATTTTCCTTCCTCATCTTTCTCAAAGGCAAAATACTCCGGCTCATTCTGGTTATATTCATAGGATTTCGGGAATACACAATGGCGCACTTTGTTAAAGGGCGCATTTTTCATCGACTCCATCGTCTGTTCTATGATCTCTTCCTCCTGATGTGCCAGCGCGTATACCGTAGTTCCAAAAGGAGTATAGCGGGTTCCGTCCTTATATCGGAAGTGGCAGCCTTGCGCCTGCACCATCCCGTGCGATTCTCCTTTTACGCACTCGTCCCGGCCTTCTCCTTCTGCGGCGCCCTGCACCTTCCATGTATACAAGCCGCATTCTTCCGGCAGAAAGCGCACTTTATATGTCCCGCCGCCGTCATAAAAACCCTTTACCCGGTGATCCGTCCCGTTGCAGGAAAAAACCGCCTCCACCTCAGCAAGCGCTTCAGAACCTTCCGGCGGATTTCCTTTTAAACTCAGTTCAAACATTTCATACTGCTTCATAGTTCTTCTCCTCTTTCCTGTGTATGTTGATTCTCTATTCCGTTTCCTGTTCCAGTTCAAATTTTCGTTTCCTGTTCCAGTTCAAATAATGCAAGCGACGGATTCCCCATTCCGTCATACTCGAAAAACAGCGCGTTCACACCGTCCGGCAGCGTGACATCCCCTGTCCAGGCTTTCCACTCATCTGAAATATGGATGTCGATACCTCCCAGAACCTTGCCATCCCATTTTGTCTTTACAAGGAATCTTCCTTCCGCAAATCCTCTCGTCCGGATGGTGATACGTTTTATCCCGCAGCAGTCAAAATATTTGAATCCCGCTGTCGCGCCTGTTTTCATATTTGCGATATATCCGTCAACCTGGTCTCCGTCCTTCCCGTCCTGAGTGATCTTCGGGAATCTCGCGTCCATCCACTCTCCCGGCGGCGCGCTGTAGGCTTCCTCTGTCGGACAGAACAGACAGCAGGCAATATACGCCGGGTACTCTCCTTTTCCTTCAAGCGGTCCGCCGTTCAGTCCGCAGGAAGTCATCTCCGCCTGCTCAAAACTGCCGTCACTGTTCATAGGGAGCAGTTCCGCACACCCCTGTCTGCTGTAGCTCGTTCCGTTTGTCTGTCGGTGATAGAAGATATACCATTTCCCGTTGATCTCGGCAATACTTCCGTGATTGTTTCCTCCGTAGAACATAGGTTTTTCCGCAGGTTTCCAGGACGAGATCCCGATGTCATTATTGCTCACCAGAACTCCCTTCCACTCAAAACCTCCCAGCGGAGAATCTGAGACAGCATAGCAGAGCTCATGGTAAAGCACCGACGAATAAATAAAATAATACTTCTCATTCACCTTGCGGATAGACGACGCTTCAAAGAACTCATGTCCCTCAAAAGACGTCCCCTTCGCGGTATTCACTCCCGGCGCCACAATGCGCGAAGCCCCTTTTACTGTCAGCATATCCGGCTCCAGAACTGTCACACTCGCTCCTTCTGCCTTTTTATCCCTCGGTGCGCAAAATCCTGTATAGAGATAAATATTTTCTCCCTCCACAAGCACTCCGGGATCAAACTGCGGAGAATCTCCGGCACGCTCGCCCAAAAGGGTTCCGTCCGAATGATGAACATAGCCGTAAAATTCATACTGTCCCGCCGGCTCGTCACACACAGCCACGGAAACCACCGAAAATCCTCCCATCACATAATACAGATAATATCTCCCGTCCGGACCTTTGACTACATCCGGCGCCTGAAAGATATGCTCTCCCTCCGGATTTCTCGGATCCTGTCCCCGCCTGTAGATCACTCCTTCATATCTCCACTGTGTAAGATCATCTTCCGGAGCTGACCAGCAGACATAATCGTTCAGGCAGAATGCATAACCGTTAAACCTGTCATGAGACCCAAATACATATACCCTGCCGTCAAAGACACGAGGCTCCCCGTCCGGAATGTATTCCCAGGACGGAAGATATGGATTATATATTTGCTTTTTCATTCTGATACCTCCTCATTTCCATTCTTTAAAATAACATTCTTCTCCGAGTATAAACTGTTATCGCTTTCTTTCTGAAAATATTCTATCAGTTATCGCTCCCGTCAAATAACCCTATTTTGTCCTTTTTGTCTTTATTTTGTCCAAAAGAAAAAGGGAAGCTTCACGCCTCCCTTCCGTCTATTTGTATTCCTGTCTTCAATTCTATATATTCAGAGACTTCTTTACTTTCTCAATCTCCTGATCCGTCGCCTCTGTGTACTTCTTGATCTCTGTCATCTCCAGGCCATTTTTCAGCATCCGGCTGATGATAAAAGCCCGACCCTCTTCTCTTCCAGCCTCCCTTCCTTCTTTTCTCCCGGCTATTTTACCTGTCCTTTCGCCATCTTTTACGCCATCTTCATAAATATCATCTAACGCTTTACACATATCGATTCGTTCCTCCTCTCCGGGATCCATGATCTCTTTCAGTTTATTCTCGGAACGCAGAAATACTCCCAGCGCCTGATACGTTTCCACGTCTACCTGTCCGAAATAATCTCGGTTCTTCTGCATATAGCTTTTAAGATTTTCCTTGTCTTCCCTGTATTTTAGCATGCCGAACACCT
>DWUT01000067.1 GCA_019120615.1 Candidatus Mediterraneibacter norfolkensis | reverse complement strand
TAAAAGCCAAGTCCACAGATTTCAATCTGCGCCTTCTCAGGTTTAAAATCAAGAAAAAAACTGCGCCTGAGATATGGTGCATTGACATGATGCCCAAAACTGCAGAAGGGCACTGCGGCCCTGATAAATTTCTTCCGTATCATATTTTTTATGCCCTCCCTGATTCATCTGACTTTTTTTAAAAATTCATTGGGGGAATAGCCTCTGAGTCTTTTGTAGGTATGGTTGAATCTGCTCTGGGGATAGAGGCCGACCTGATCCGCAATTTCCTTCAGTGAAAGCTTTCCCTCCAGCATCAGCTTTTCAGCCATAAAGACCCGCGCGGACGCAAGATAAGAAGAAAAAGTTTTCCCGGTAACAAGCTTGAACAGCCGGGAATAATAATGATAACTCAGGTTCGCCATGCCTGCCATATCCAAAAGCGTGATCTTTTCTCCGCAGTGCTCCTGAACATACCGTGCCGTGGCTCCTACCTCCAGCAGCGTCCGGCCGCTCACGTCACAGATTTCCGCTGTACACAATCCGCTCCTGCAGAACGCAGCGACTATTTCCAGCAGGTATGCCCGAAGCGAAATACAGTTGAAATCCCCTTCCGCATAAAAAGCTTCATGCATTCTGGAAAGCAGTACCTCCATTTCTGCAGGGACCCCGTTCTTTTTGATATAGTGGCAGGTAAAGCTGGACATATACTGAAGAAAAGCGTTGATATGCCTGCTTTCTGCAGGACAAAATGCCGTTTCCCGGACAAGTTCTGCGCTGAACAGGACATTGTACATGCTTCCTTCCGCGCGCTCCCTTTTCCATGTTTTATGTACAACATCCGGACCAATCAGAAGCATATCACCCGGACGCATCACATAATCCTGATTCCCTGCCGTTACAGATACCGTGCCCGCTTCACAAAATAAAATTTCAATGTATTCATGCCAGTGAAAAGCGGAGAAAATCCTTTCCCCGTTCTCTCCCTGCCTGGAAATATGAAACGGGAAGTCCTCCGAATAAAATACCACCTCTACCTGTTTATAATACTCCATACCCTCTTCTCACCTGTCCGCCGCCCCTGTCAGAGCCATTTTTTCCCGGATTCTTTCATCCGCCTCGCAGACAATCTCAAAGCTTCTGAATACATCCTCTATTGCGGGTTTTGCCGGGACGTTTCTTTCGATCATCTCGATCAGATATTCCAGTTCCGTTCCCGTCGGCTTTTCCCCAAATGGAATGTTGATATACTCTGTCGTACCGTCCACGTATTTATAGACGGATACCAGGTTTCCATCCTCCCGATGGCTCATCCGGTCCTTCTGATATGTGATTTTAATCCTTCCGGCCGGTCCGATAAACTCCTTCTCATTGTTCGTCTCCAGACTGTTACCCCAGCCCGCTTCATAAAAGCCGACAGAGCCTCCGGAAAGCGTCACGTTAATAATCCCGTAGTTATATCTGCCCTCTGAAAGATCCTTTTCCGTAACCGCCCCGGTTCCATCCACATTTACCACTTCTTCACCGGTAAACCATCTCATCACGTCCACATAATGCACACCGCAGTCGATAATGGGTGATGTTTCCTCGATCAATCTCCGGTACTTTTCCCAATTTCCCAGTGTATTATGGTTCTGCGTCATCCGCATGACCACCGGTTTCCCGATGACGCCCTCCCCGATCATTTCCTTTACCCGGATATAAGTATTATTATACCTCAGAATATGTCCGACGAGTACCTTACACTGCGGATTTTTTTTAACCGTCCTGACAAATTCCATTCCATCTTCCGGATTACAGGCAATTGGCTTCTCACACAGAACATGCCTGCCCTGTGAAATACATTTTTTCAACAGGGCAAGATGGCTCGATGGATAGGTGGCTATGATCACAATATCCACCAAAGGATCTTCGATCAGTTTCCCCGCATCAGCATATGCTCTCACGGCATGGTAGCGCTCTGCAGTTTCCTCCGCTTTCTGCATGTCCGAATCGCACACAGCATAGATACTGATGTTTTCTCTGGAACAACAGTCCCGCAGATGCGCCTGCCCCATATAACCACAGCCGATCAGTCCTATACGGTACATCTCACAAACCCCTTAAGAAATCAGCTTTCTCAGATAATCGGCGGCCCTGGCAATATCCGCCCCGGGATCATCCCCCACTTCCCGCTCGATCGTAAGGTATCCCCGATATCCGATCGCCTTCAGCGCAGAAAGGTACTCTGGAAACGGAACGTCTCCTTCTCCCAGAGGCAGTTCAATGAACGCATCGTCCTGAAGCATTTCCGCCTCCGAAAGACCGTAAATAATCTCAGGATCCCGGTCCAGCAGCTTTCTCCCGTCCTTGGCATGCGTATGGACAATATACTTTTTCAAATAATCCACCGCCTTCACAGGATCATCACCGGTAACCATCACAAAATTTGCCGGATCCAGATTAACCGCCACCCCGGTGCTTCCCAGCTCATCCAGAAAGCCTTTCAGCGTCAACGCGGTTTCCGGTCCTGTTTCCACAGCAAAATGTGCCTGACAGCGATCTGCATATGCCGCCAGCTCAAAGCAGGCCTCCTGCATGATCCTGTAACGTTCCCTGCTTTTATCTGCCGGAATGACACCGATATGCGTTGTTACAATATCGGTTCCCAGTTCTTTTGCCAGATCGATAATCCGCTTCGATTTCTCGATCAGAACGCCATTGTGTTCCCTGTTGCCAAAGCCCTTTCCCAGATCCCCGCATAGCGCGGATATTTCCAGTCCATTCTCCGCCAGTCGGCTGCGAAGCTCTCTTTTTATCTCTTCCGTGACAATGTCAACGGAAAGCTCGCCATCCACAGCCCTGATCTGTACGCCATCCACGCCGGTCTGCGCCGCACGGATGATCGCCTCCCGCCAGGGCACCTGAAAAGATTCCAGCATCACACCAAGCTTAAAGTTCATCCTGTTTTCCTCCTTTGACACGGACCCAGTCGAAAGGCCTGTCCAGCGCTTTCACCGCCGCTTCCCTTGCAGCGATCACACGCAGCGTATTTTCATGAGGAACCGGTATCTCTCCCGTCTCAAAAAAATGTGCCAGCGCCCGGATAAAGGGTTCCCAGTAATATGACTCTGCCTTTATACAGAAAGCCTCCCCATTCCTGCATCCGACGTTCATACTGAATGCTTCTCCATTCCGGAACATAGCGATTTTTGCCTTTTTCCCTCCCGCATATTCCACGATTACCACCGGAAAATCTGCCGTTCCCACGGACATTACTCTAACCGGTTCGGCCTTCAGCATGGCCGTAATCGGTTCCAGCTGATGAATGCTGTATCCGGCAAAATCATTCGGCCCGCAGCTGTCCACATATTCTACGTCCTTCTGATAGCTTTCCGCATATTCCTGAGCGAAATAGAGGGCCGATGCAGAGTAACAGGGCGTATTCCCTTCTTTCGCCATATCAAAGAGCCTGACCGCCGAATCATACGTTTCCGCAAAGGTTTTATCAATATATGTCCTTTTTCCCGATGCCAGCGGCAGCCTGGACAGTTCCTCGTGCATTTCAGGATTGTCCGGAGACAGGACAACCAGACAGTCAGAACGTTCGATTACCTCTTCAATGGAATCTGCAATCGCAATTCCATATTTTTCTCCCCATTCCCGCGTGTTGATTCCACCAGGCAGGGGCGAATCTATTTTTCCATAAGCACAGACCACTTCACAGCTTCCCGCATATTTCCGGAACATTTCCGGATAGTTATTCGCATGCCATTCATCCAGATAATAATCAATGAACCCGACCCTTTTCATGTATTTACCCCTCCCTTAAAATTCCACTTCCTTATGCAGCCTTGCGGACTGATAGATCCCCTCCATAACTTCCGCCGTTTTGATCGTAATATCAATGTTGGAGGGAAGTTTTTCTCCCGACTGCACACATCTGACAAAACCGTCGATTTCATTCTGGAACATGTCGGAAGAACGGAACTGGTATTCCGTTTTGCTGAGCATCTTATTGTGTACGCCATACTTCACAAAGCCGCCACCGTACTGAAGCCGGATGCCGGCCTTATCGCCCATGAAATCAATAAACATTTCGTTCTCTCCGATATTCTGCGCCCAGGCTCCGTTAAAACTGATGACCGGCCCGTCCGTCCGGATAATTCCAGTGATGGAATCATCCACATCATAGGTTCCGTCCATTTGGGGAGGACCGGCCCACATGTCTACATAGGTATATTCCTCAATCTTTTTCCCAAGTCTGCAGAACGCCTCGCTGGAAACCGTTTTTACCGACGGATCACCCGTACAGTACATAACGATGTCAAGAAAATGGACCCCCCAGTCGATCAGCACACCTCCTCCGGATATAGCATTTGTAGTAAAAGCTCCTCCCAGGCCGGGAATTGAACGATGAGAACGGAAGCTGACGTAAACATGATAGATTTCCCCCAGTTCTCCATCCTCTATCATCTGTCTGATCTTATTCACCGCATCGTTAAAACGGTTTACCACGCCGATATTCAGGATTTTTCCGCTTTCCTGCTGTGCCTTCTGCATTTTGACCGCTTCCGCATAGGTTCTTGCCGCCGGTTTCTCACACAGGACATGCTTTCCTGCCATAAGCGCGTCAATCGTGATAATGCTGTGCATATTGTTCGGCGTACATACGGAAACGGCGTCTATCTCCGGATCACACAAAACCTCTTTATAATCAGACACCGCCGTTCCGCACTGGTATTTCTTTACCGCATTCTGCGCCCTCTCCGGCACGCAATCGCAAAAATATCTGATTTCCGCTTCGCTGTTGTTCAGATACGAAGGGATATGCGCATTGTTCGCAATATTCCCGCATCCGATCACCCCGATCTTCACTTTACCCATAATCCATACCTCCTCTATGGTGAAAATCTTTCTGTATCTGTATTCTACAACAGACAAAATCTCTTTCAAAGACACTTCGCCCTACTTCACACAATCGCGCAATTAAATCACAAAAAAAGACAAAAAGAGGCGCGCACCGATGCCCTTTCACATCGGATGCGCGCCTGCCACGGCGTTCTTTTTTCAAAGCAATATCTTCCGGTGTATCTTCTATCCCGCCTCCAGAATCTCCATCAACGCCTCCTTCGAAAGCGCCGCAGGTCCCATCTCCTCCCCGCCAAGAATCTGCTC
>DWUT01000066.1 GCA_019120615.1 Candidatus Mediterraneibacter norfolkensis | reverse complement strand
ATATTCAGCTTCTTTGTCACCAGTTCATAATCCAGCACAGGATCATCGAGCAGCGCCGCCATCAGCCGCGCCCGGGCCTTCTGGCTCTTCTCCAGATAGAACTCCAGTTTCTTCCGTCCCGTCTCCTCGTCAAGAAGCAGGCGGAGCCGGCGTTTCATCCTGGCATTTTCCTTCTGCTTGATGGGCAGGACTGTCTTGAGCGCCTGGATCATGGTGCCGCCATAGTTCTCCTTCATCCAGGCGGCAAGGGCAATGAGTTTTGCCTCGATCTCCACACCCTCCCTGGAAATATCCTCAATCTCTTTCACCTTTGACAGATCATAGTCGCAGGTCTCGGAGATTCCGGTCACGTAGCCCTTCGTGCGCCGGTTTCCGTTTCCAAAAGGCACCAGCACTTCCATGCCCACTTCCAGTTCCCCCTCCAGCCGTTCCGGGATCCTGTACTGGAAGATCCTGTCCAGTTTTTCATGTTTTATATCTATGATAATATCTGCAAACACATGCTCACTCCGTTTTCAGTTCCTCAAGCACTTCCGCGATCAGGACACGTTCATCCATGGGATATTTGACCCCTTTGATCTCCTGATAATCTTCGTGTCCTTTTCCGGCAAGGACGATGACGTCCCCCGGTTCTCCATGGGAAATGGCATATTTGATCGCCTCTTTCCGGTCACAGATCTCCACATATTTTCCATCGGTCTTTCCAATCCCGATCTTGATATCGTCAATGATAGCCTGGGGTTCCTCAAACCTCGGATTGTCCGACGTGATGATAGTCAGATCCGCAAGACGTCCGGACACCTCGCCCATCTCATACCTTCTGTCCTTTGACCGGTTTCCTCCGCATCCGAACAGGCAGACAAGCCGCTTCGGATGATACTCTCTCAGAGTGGTAAGAAGACTCTCCAGACTCATGGCGTTGTGGGCGTAATCAATCATCAGTGTGAACTCATCGGACACCTTGATCATCTCAATGCGCCCTTTCACCTTTGCCTTCTTCAGCGCCTCTTTGATCTTATCTGCCGGGACATTGAAGTAATGGCAGACAGCAATAGCAGACAGAGAATTGTACACGCTGAACTTGCCAGGGATATCGATCTCCACGTCAAAGTCCATCAGCCCCGCCACATGATAGGCGACTCCCAGATAGCCCGGTCTGGATACCAGCTCCACATTCTCCGCGCGAAGATCCGCCTTCTCTGAGAAGCCGTAGGTCTCGATCCGGCAGGTGGAACCCTGGAAGACGTCCTCAAAATATTTGTCGTCCACATTCGCGATACCAAGTTTACACTGCTTGAACAGAAGCCCCTTGCATCTCTTATAATCGTCAAAATCTTTGTGCTCGTTTGGACCGATATGATCATGCCCCAGATTGGTGAAGATACCGATCTCAAAGGGGATTCCGGCCGTCCGGTGGAGCATCAGCCCCTGGGAGGATACCTCCATGACCACGCTGTCGCACCCTTCTTTTACCATCTCCGCAAAATACTGATGGATGGTAAAGGACTCGGGCGTCGTGTTTGCCGCCGGGATGTGTTTCTTGCCGATGATCGCCTCAATGGTCCCGATCAGACCTACCTTATGGCCCACTCCTTCAAGAATCGATTTGATCATATAAGTGGTCGTGGTCTTTCCTTTTGTACCAGTGATCCCGATGATCTTCAGTTTTTCCGCAGGATACCCGAAATATGCCGCGGACATGAGAGCCAGCGCATATCTCGTATCCGGCACCCGGATCACCGTCACGTTCTCCGGCACCTCCACCTCTTTTTCCACAACCAGGGCCGCAGCCCCTTTCTCCGCCACATCCGGAGCGAACCTGTGTCCGTCCGACACTGCGCCGCTGATGCAGACAAAAACTGAACCCGCTTCCACCTTTCTCGAATCATTGACAAGGGTTGTCACTTCAGTCTGATCACTGCCCTGAACAACTTCATATTCAAGACGTTCCAATAATTTATCTAATCTCACGGTTACATTCCTCCTGATCTGGATATTATATTCATATTTAGCGATGCCAGGATCAAAAGGTCCAGGCCCGCATGAGCCTGCTCATAAGCGGGTGAAAGACCTCTTGCCTCCAACATCATTTACCTGTGTTATAGAATACCACAATCTCCCCCCAGTTGCAAAAAATACAATTTTTCTGGACAAGGACCGGGGATTACGCTATGATATGGAAGCAACTTTATCGGGAAATCACTGCATCAGATATGTTGCAGCCCTTTTCAGGCTGTAACTCAGGTATTGACAAAATTATTTCAAAAGTAAGAAAGGAAAGAGAGGATTTTATTTTGCTTACAGATTTTATCAACGCACTGAGCGATCTGCTCTACAGTTACATTCTGATCATCCTGTTGTTGGGAACAGGGATCTATTTTTCCATCCGGACCCGTTTTGTGCAGTTCCGGCTTTTCATCGAATCGCTTCGCGTGGTGGCGCAGCCGGGATCCGATGAAAACGGACTTTCTTCATTCCAGGCGCTGATGGTGTCCACCGCCTCCCGCGTCGGTACTGGGAACATCGCCGGGATTTCCACCGCGATCTGCCTGGGCGGCCCGGGCGCTGTCTTCTGGATGTGGCTCACCGCCATCCTCGGAAGCGCGTCTGCATTCATCGAAAGTACGCTGGCACAGATCTACAAACGCCGGGCAGAGGACGGAAGTTCCTACGGCGGTCCCGCGTACTACATCCAGGCCGCTCTGAAAAAGCACTGGATCGGCGTCGCTTTCGCCGTTTTCCTGATTCTGACCTACATGGGCGGATTCAACCTGGTAGCTTCTTTTAACATCGCCGACTCCTTCCGGGCTTACAGCTTTTTCAACGAGTCCTCCACACCGATGATCGTTGGGCTGATCCTGGCTGTGATCTTTGCAGTCTGCATCTTTGGCGGAAGCAAACAGATCTCACGGATCACAGAGGTCCTCGTTCCGTTTATGGGGCTTTTCTATCTGGCGGTGGCGCTGTTCATCGTGGTCACTCATTACTCGCTGATCCCGCAGATGTTCTCAAGCATCTTTTCAAACGCCTTTGATTTCCACGCCATCTTCGGCGGCTTCACCGGCTCCTGCATCATGAACGGGATCAAGAGGGGACTGTTCTCCAACGAGGCCGGCGTAGGTTCCGCCCCCAACGCTGCCGCCAGCGCGGCGGTATCCCATCCGGTAAAACAGGGGCTGGTGCAGATGCTGTCTGTATTCATCGATACGATCCTGATCTGCTCCGCCACTTCCTTTATGCTCCTGTGCTCGGGCGTGGCCCCCAGCGAAGAACTCAAAGGTATGCCCTGGGTACAGGCGGCAGCATCCGAATCACTGGGCGGCTTCGGAACAGTCTTTATCACCATCGCGCTCTGCCTGTTTGCCTTCACCACACTGATCGGCAACTTCTACTATGCAGAGATGGGACTGAAATATCTGTGCGGACGCACACCGGGAAAAGCACTCCTCAATGCCTTCCGCATCATCGCCGCACTGATCGTCCTGGCGGGTTCCGTCATGGAATTCAGTCTTGTGTGGAGTACTGCGGATGTGCTGATGGGCTTCATGGCACTGATCAACCTGCCTGTTATCATCATCCTTGGCGGTCCGGCGATCCAGTGCATGCGTAATTATATGAAACAGAAAAAAGAAGGAAAAGATCCCGTATTCCGGGCGAAAGATATCCAGCTCAGGGATAAGACGGATTTCTGGAACTGATATTTTGATTTAGAATGAAAGTCCATCCCGCCGCGGGTGTCATATCGCAAAACCGTTCCGCTTTACCTCAAAGATTGGAATGTTTGTAACGCCAAAGAATATGTTCGTGCAGAGGCACTCCATATCCTTTGTCTAACAAACAGAACCAATGCTTTTCGGAACGCTCTCACTTAATGTTTTGCTCACATGACATCCACGGCGGGATTGCTTTATTCAAAATTGAAGAGCATTTGAGAGAGGGGTAGGCGCATCCGGCGGGGTGACAGTGTATGTTTATTTCTAAATAGAAATGAAACAGCCTTACCTCTCTATCGCAGCAGGGGCATGCTGCCCGTAAGCTTATTGACTTTTTTCTTCGTACCGCAGATTGCAATGCCTAAATAAGACAATTCCTGCTCGGATGCCGCTCTCATTCGTCCTGCAAACTCATCGTAAGTTTTGCAGCGCTGTGCCAGATCAGAAAAATCAACTACTGTCAAATCTGCATATTCCGGTTCAAACAGCTTTTTGCGGACTGCTTTTATCGTATCGACATTCCCTTTCAAAACGGGTACAGGAAATTCGATAATCCCTAGATGGGCATTTCCATTTTTATCACAAACATCCATGCCAACTATCTCCGGCATGGTTTTCCCCAGAGTAATGCCCATAATGGCGGCGGTATTTGCTATAAGCCCGGGCGGAAGTTGTTCGTCAATTATCATAACACATTTTTCATTTTGTAAGTCCATTACTATTCCCTCCGATTACGGATCATATTTTACAGATGTATTTTTCAATATTCTTGTAAAATATCGTCAATTTCGAGACATATCTTCTGGTTATTTCTGTCCTTCTGTTTGAGTTTTGCATCTCAGAAAACATGTATTGCTATTGTATATGCGATTGTGTATAATAAAAAGAAAAAGATACACGGAAGGAGAGTTGCTGTTATGGCAAAATCGGCAAATTTATATGTAAGGATAGAGCCGGAAGTAAAAGAACAGGCAGAAAAAATCCTGTCCGCACTTGGTATTCCTGCCTCCAACGCTATCAACATGTTTTATAAACAGATTATTTTACAAAGAGGGCTTCCCTTTGAAGTGAAAATACCAGAAAGACATCCTGTAGACATCAGTATGTTTTCAACAGAGGAACTTCACGAAGAATTGGAGAAAGGATATGCGGATATGAAAGCGGGACGGACCAAAGACGCAAAAACTGTATTTGCTGATATCCGTAAAGATTATGGATTATGATTTTTAGGGTAAAAATCTCATCACAGGCGGAGGAAGATTTGCGGGGAATATTTGAATACATTGCCTTTGAACTTTTATCGCCGGAAAATGCCACAAAACAACTGGAACGGCTGGAAAAGCAGATATTGAGCTTAGATGAAATGCCGGAACGATTTTCAAAATACGGTAAAGACCCGTGGCACAGTCGGGGATTGCGCTTTGTTGCAGTCGATAATTATGTCGTATTCTACCTTACTGATATAGACAACGGCATTGTAACGGTTCTCCGAGTCATGTACAGCGGACGTAATATTGAAAAGCAGCTAAGTATCCACACAAGGCAATAGAAAACTTTATACCACTTTTGAATATTCACCGTTCAGGTCATATCATTAAGTTTTTTCAGATGAGCAGTTTACAAAACATCTGAAAAAGGGCACGTCTTTCCATTTATATTTTTCCATACTGATCGTTAGCGTATACGGCAGGACACAAAGTTTAGAACGTAACAGAGAAGTTAAAGGCAAATAATTCAAATGATTGCTTCACCTTCCGTCTTTCTATATTTTCTTCCGTTTTGGATAAAGTAATCCCGCCGTGGGTGTCATGTGAGCAAAACATCAAGTGAGAGCGTTCCGAAAAGCATTGGTTCTGTTTGTTAGGCAAAGGATATGGAGTGCCGCTGCACGAACATATACTTTGGCGTTACAAACATTCCAATCTTTGAGGTAAAGCGGAACGGTTTTGCGATATGACACCCACGGCGGGATGAACTATTATCCACAAACAACTTTATCCAATCACGAAATCACTCTCCCCCATTTAAACCTGTGCAGCAGCCAGATGCATCCAAAGGACAGCCCGGCGATCACCACAGTCAGCACCGGGACTGCAACCCATGCCGGAAGGGCTGTTACCGGCACAAATTTCCTGTAAATGTCCAGGAAGAAGATATGGATCAGGTAGATACCGAAGGAAGCCTTTCCAAAGGCGTCGATCACCCGCCGCGCTTTCTCGGAGGGAGTATATTTCGACCCGCTCAGCCTGATCATGAACAGGAAAAAGAAAACACTGGTCAGGATCATAAACGGTGTGCTGTATGCCAGCATCTTATCGCTGTGGGCATTGCCGGACAACGTAAACCACATGGATGATCCAAAGGTGATCAGAAGGCTGATAATCGAGATAAGTACTGCCATTGTCTGGCTCACCCGGATATGCTTTCTGTATTTAAACAGATAGTATCCGATCAGAACATAAAAGAAATAAACCCTGTCGCCCACGATGGGGATATCATAATAGAGCTGTCCGCCTGCCACACCGGCAAAATAGTTTATAAGGACCGCTGCGCTGATCAGGATCACAAACGCCTTTTCCAGCTTCATGGTCATGTTTCTGCAGAGAATCTGAAAGAAAGGCAGGACCAGATAGATCGGGATCATCGCATAGAGATACCACAGATGTGCCTTGGTAGGAACATACCAGATCTGTCTCAGGTTATAATCCCTTCCATCGTAAAAAATATTCCAGATATAGTAAAGCAGGCTCCAGACGACCAGAGCCGTAAGAAACCGAAGAAGACGTTTCGCATGTTTCTCAAGGGGTTCTTCCCTCCCCAGGAGCAGCGCCCCGGATATCATAAAGAAACAGGGCACACTCACTCTCGCCGCCGCATCCAGCAGCAGAGAAAACGTATAGTCCGGCAGTGTGATCTGCCGGAAAGACCGGCAGTAAAAATTCGTGATATGGATGACGATGACAAAAAGAAACGATATCATCCTCACCAGTTCCAGATTGTAGTTCTTTCCTCTCATCTGTTCTTTCCCCTCGTACTTATTTCTCCGTATTTTTCGTTCCGGGCCGCTTCATCAGGCTGGCTTTCACCACGGCTCCGCTGCCATAACGGCTGTTCAGTTCATCCAGCGCCTTCTTCAGCTTTTTATGCTTTTCATCCGGTTCTTTGGGAATCTCGATATCAAAGATCGAAAGCTGTTCCGGCTCTCCTTCGTCTACAAGCTTGGAGGTACGGATCCCAAGAAGACGTACCGGCTCTCCGCTCCATGACTCCCGGAACAGGGAACAGGCAGTCTCATACAGGACGTCCGGATCATTGGACGGTTTCTCCAGCTGTGTCTGATGGGAACTGGAACGGAAATCGTAATATTTGACCTCCATGCTTACCATTCCCGCCTTCTGTCCTGCTTTTTTCAGGCGCCTCCCCACACTTTCCGCAAGTTCCCGGAATACCGCCAGAGTGTCTTCATAGGTTTCTGCATCCTCCGAAAGGGTCGTGGAGTTTCCGATTCCTTTTGCCTGCTCCGGTTCTGCCTGTACCAGGTCCGTCCCGATCCCGTTCGCAAATTCCCAGAGCATTTTCCCGTGGCTTTTCAGGTGGAGCATGATCAGCTTCAGATCTGCCTGAGCCAGATCGCCGATCGTATTGATCTCCAGCTTTTTCAGCACTTCCACGCTGGAGCGCCCCGCCATGTACAGGTCACTGATGGGAAGCGGCCACATCTTCTCCTTGATCTCCTCCGGGAAAAGGGTGTGGATCCGGTCCGGTTTCTCGAAATCCGATGCCATTTTCGCCAGCAGCTTGTTTGTAGAAATACCGATATTTACCGTGAATCCAAACCTCTCTTTTATCCCGTCTTTGATCTCCAGCGCTCCGTCCACCGGAGAATTCCAGCGGTGCGCGATGGATGTGAAATCCATATAGCACTCATCCACACTGACCTGTTCAATCTCTTTCGTAAATGTCCGAAGATAGTCCATGAGGAGCCGGCTCTTCTCCCGGTACATCCTGTGATCCGGCGGAGCAGTCACAAGATTCGGGCACTTACGAAAGGCATTCGCAACAGGTTCCCCCGTGCGGATGCCATATCGTTTCGCAGCAGGAGACTTGGCGAGCACCACGCCATGGCGGGACTTCTGGTCTCCGCCAATAATGGCCGGTATCTCGCGCAGGTCTACTGTCGCGCCGTTTTTCAGTTGTTCTACCGCCGTCCAGCTAAGGTAAGCGGAATTCACGTCTATGTGAAAGATGATCGATGCCATACGGCAGTCCCTTCTTTACTCTGTAGCGGTGATCTGTCCTTTGACCGTCGCCTGAAGCTTTCCGTCCGCCACATCGATCAGGATCGTATCTCCCCGTCCCACATTTCCGGCGAGGATCAGCCTTGCGGCAAGGGTCTCCACATTTTTCTGCAGATATCTCTTCAGCGGTCTTGCTCCGTACATCGGGTCGTATCCGCCCTCCACGACGAAATCTTTCGCCGCATCGGTGAGCTCAACGCGCAGTTCCTTCTCTACAAGACGTTTATTGACGTCAGCTATCAGTAAGTCAATGATGGCATGAATATTTGTTTTCGTCAATGGTTTGAACATAATTATCTCATCAAGACGGTTCAGGAACTCCGGTCTGAAGTGTGCCTTTAACTCATTCATGGTCATTTCCTGGCTGCTCTCGTCCAGTGTGCCGTCCTCCTGAATGCCTTCAAGAAGATAGTTCGCGCCGATATTGGATGTCATGATCAGGATCGTGTTTTTGAAATCCACGGTCCGCCCCTGAGAATCCGTGATCCGCCCGTCGTCAAGTACCTGAAGGAGTACATTGAACACATCAGGATGTGCTTTCTCGATCTCATCAAAAAGCACTACGGAGTACGGTTTTCTCCGCACTGCTTCGGTGAGCTGTCCGCCTTCATCATATCCTACATA
This sequence comes from Candidatus Mediterraneibacter norfolkensis, assembly GCA_019120615.1. Lineage (GTDB taxonomy): Bacteria > Bacillota > Clostridia > Lachnospirales > Lachnospiraceae > Mediterraneibacter > Mediterraneibacter norfolkensis. The sequence goes on along the minus strand of DWUT01000066.1, from coordinate 72 downwards.
TCCCGGAGGTGCTCCGATCAGTCTGGACACGGAGTATTTCTCCATGTATTCACTCATATCGATACGCACCAT
>DWUT01000065.1 GCA_019120615.1 Candidatus Mediterraneibacter norfolkensis | reverse complement strand
GCAGAGTCCGCGCGTGAACAGAACAAGATGTCTGTTCTCCGCGCGGACTCTGCCGGCTTTTTTCTGTTTTCAGACACGTCGCATCTTTTCTTCTCAGGACTGATCCCAGCTCAGTCTGTGAAGATTCCCTTCCAGATTCATCCCTGCAAACCCGTTCTGCCGCAACGCTTCATAGAGTACGATCGCAACGGAATTTCCCAGATTCAGGGAACGGATATCCCCGATCATGGGAATCCTCACACAGTTTTCCTGATTCTCCACAAGAATCTCCTCCGGAATCCCCGCGCTCTCCTTTCCGAACATGATATAGCAGTCATCCTCGTAGGAGACTTCCGTGTAGACCTTCCGCGCCTTTGTGGTCGCCATGTAGATCTTCGCCCCGGGATTCTTCTCCAGGAACTCCCCATAGTCTATATACGTGGTCACATCAAGGTCTTTCCAGTAATCCATTCCCGCCCGCTTAAGCGCTTTCTCGCTGAGGCTGAAGCCGAGAGGTTCGATCAGATGAAGCCGGGTTCCTGTCGCAACGCATGTCCGTCCTATATTTCCCGTGTTCGCCGGGATCTCCGGCTCAAGCAGCACGATATTGAGCATTTCTCTCTGTCTCCTTGTCTTTTTTCACTGCTCTTTTGAACGCAGGCGCTGGATAAAGCGTTCCACACGTCCCAGAGCCTCCTTCAGATCCTCTATGGAATAGGCATAGGAAATCCTGAGGAATCCCTCTCCGCACTCTCCGAACGCAGTTCCTGGCACGACGGCCACTTTTTCTTCCTGCAACAGTTTAGTGGCAAACTCTTCCGATGTCATGCCGAATTCTTTAATGCTCGGGAACACATAAAAAGCTCCGTAGGGTTCGAAGCACTCCAGCCCCATCCGCTTGAACTCGTTCATGAGGAACCGTCTTCTCTCGTTGTAGGAACGCCTCATCTCCTCCACCTCGTCCTCACAGTTTCTTAAACCTTCCACAGCCGCATACTGGCTGGTCGTGGGCGCGCACATGATGGCATACTGATGGAGCTTTGTCATCTGTTCTATGATATTCGCCGGTCCGCAGCAGTAACCGAGACGCCATCCCGTCATGGCAAACCCCTTGGAAAAGCCGTTGATAACGATCGTCCGCTCACGCATTCCCGGCAGGGAAGCGATGGAGACATGTTCTCCGCTATAGGTCAGCTCAGAATAGATTTCATCCGAGATCACATACAGATCGTGTTCCTTCACAAACTCCGCCACCGGAGCCAGATCCTCCCCGGTCATGATCGAACCGGTGGGATTATTGGGGAACGGCATTACAAGAACCTTTGTCTTCGGCGTTGTATATTTTTCCAGATCCTCCACGGTCAGTTTAAACTCGTTTTTGTACTGCAGAGGGATCACCACCGGAACTCCGTCTGCCATAAGGGTACAGGGAAGATAGGACACGTAGCTGGGCTGGGGGATCAGCACTTCATCTCCCGGATCCAGCATACAGCGCAGTCCGATATCGATTGCCTCGCTTCCTCCTACTGTCACCAGAGTCTCCTTTTTCGGATCATAAGAGACTCCTATCTTTCTTTGCAGATACCTGCAGATCTCATTTCTCAGTTCCTGCAGTCCTGCATTGGATGTATAAAATGTCCTTCCTCTCTCCAGAGAAAAGATCCCTTCCTCGCGGATCCTCCACGGAGTATCAAAATCCGGCTCTCCGACTCCCAGCGAGATCGCGTCTTCCATCTCGTTTGCCACGTCAAAGAACTTCCGGATGCCGGAAGGCTGAATATCTACGATCTTCTTTGATAATGGATTTCTCATTACGGCGTCACCAGCATCCTTTCCGACCCTTTTTTAGGCACCATGATCGTGCCGTGGTCTTTGTATTTCTTAAGGATGAAATGGGTGGCAGTACTGAGGACCTCGTCAATGGGAGAAAGCTTCTCAGATACGAACCTGGACACTTCCTTAAGCGTCTTCCCCTCCAGCGTCACGAGAAGGTCATAGCTTCCGGAGATCAGGTATACAGCGTACACCTCCGGATAGTTATAGATCCTCTCTGCAATACGGTCAAACCCGCGGTCTCTCTGGGGAGTGACGCGAACCTCGATAAGCGCGGTCACCATTTCCACGCCGGCTCTGTCCCAGTCGATCAGTGTGTGGTATCCGCAGATGATCTTCTCTTTCTCCATCTCGGCCATCTCATTTGCAACGTCCGTTTCCTCTACTCCGAGACGCACTGCAAGTTCTCCCAGATCCACCCGGCTGTTCTTCTCGATATCTTTTAAGATTTCCAGACGCAGCGCTTCTTTTTTCTCATTCATATTATCTACCTCCTGATCATAGGATCCCGGAATCTGCGTTCCGTTCCTTCTTTTTATATCCTTTCACCTGACAGACGCCCTTCCCACCAGACGGCAAGTTCATCCGGTGCAGGGCGGTCAAGATATCTTACCTCTTCTCCGCTTGTGATCACCCGCGCATTCTGCGCTCTGGCAACCCCAAGCCTTCCGGCTCGCGCGCCGGCCCCCTCCAGAACTTCGATCACTTTTTCCGCGTGATCCGCCGCCAGCAGGAAACATCCCGCCGATGTCATCTGATAGGGGTTCAGCTGGAAATACTCACAGATCTCCACCGTCTCCTGTCTGAGACGAATGCTTCGCATGTCCGCTTCCAGGCCGGTTCCGGACATTTCAGCCAGATCCCACAGAGCAGCCAGTATCCCTCCGCTCCCGACCTGCCGCACAGCAGAGACAAGGGGTTTTTTCTCTCCTTCCTCCCCCTCTCCTTTCATCCTGCAGACTGTTTCTATGGCAGAAGGAAGGACAAGATCCTTCTTTAACTCTTTCGCCTTTGCAAGAAAAGAGGGGACAAACCGGTTCTTCAGTTCCTCCTCCGCTTCATCCAGGATCCGGATCGTCCCCTCCAGTCCCGCATATCCGCAGAGCAGGATCTCCTGACCGGGATACATCCTGCTTTTTCCAAAGTTTCCGCCGCCGTCACGCACATCGGACGGCATTCTGCCCGCCGCCGTCACCGTGATGACAGGGCACCGGACAGTCGGTGAGACTTCTCCCTGGATACAGGCCGCCTGAAGATCCATTTCGCAGCACGCCTCCTCCAGGCCTGCCGCCAGCTCCCGAAGCGTCTCCTCCTCCGCTCCCAGCGGAAGAAGGATCCTTGCGGAGATCCCGGCCGGGTCAGCGCCTTTTGCCGCCACATTTCCCGCCGCTTCCAGCACCGCATAGAAACCGGTCCTGCCGGCTCTTCCGTATGCCGACGCTTCCGCCCAGACCATGCCTTCTTTATCCGGAGACACGAGGGCTCCGCCTGCGCTCTCTTTTGTGAGCTGAGAGACTTCTCCAGGTCTTCTCATATGAAACTGTTTCCCGACAGATCTGCGCCACGCAGTCTGGGATATCTTTCCGGTCTTCATTGTCATTCTTCCGAACTTCCTTCTGTGATTTCTTCGATCGCGGCAAGGATCTGATCCTCATCCTGTGTCTCGATCGCCGCGTTCATCTTTTCTGTATCTTCCTCATTATCAGAAGCTGTCCCTACAGAGATCGTCTCCGCGGATCCGTTATACTGACTGTAGTTGACTGTATCCCGGCTTACTTCTTCCCCGTCCTCGTATACGATCTTCCAGAGCTGGGCTGTCAGCCCTTCCTGGGCGGAACTGCTTGTATACATCGCTCCGATATAATCATCTGTCGCCACGTAACGGATCTCATCGGATTCTGTGGTCTCAATGGTCTCACTTTTAAATTCAATGGAACGGTTCTCCGGTCTCGTCTCCTTTCCGTAGATATTGAAACCAACATTTCCATCGGAA
>DWUT01000064.1 GCA_019120615.1 Candidatus Mediterraneibacter norfolkensis | reverse complement strand
TATCCTGTTCTCCGTAAATATTGACAGCTACGGAATCGCCCCGGCGCTCGGAATGAGCCATCTTGCCCAGAACTCTTCCGTCCGGACTTGTGATGCCTTCGATTGCGCGATAGGATCCATTGACATTCCATTCCTCTGACATGCTGATATTCCCCTCCGGATCGCAGTACTGTGTCGCAACCTGTCCATTCACGAAAAGTTTCTCAAGCCACACATCGTCCGCCACAAATCTTCCTTCTCCGTGAGAAGCCGGGTTTGTATAAACGCCTCCCAGCTCTGCTCCCTGCAGCCATGGTGATTTGTTTGTCACAACTTTCGTGTACACCATCTTTGAAATATGACGTCCGATCGTATTATATGTCAGCGTAGGAGAATTTTCCGTCTGTCCGACGATCTTTCCATAAGGAACCAGACCGAGTTTGATCAGGGCCTGGAATCCGTTGCAGATTCCCAGTGCAAGTCCGTCTCTCTCAGAGAGGAGTTTTTCCACTGCTTCTTTGATCTTTGCATTCTGGAACGCTGTAGCAAAAAACTTCGCGGAACCATCCGGCTCATCTCCTGCACTGAAACCGCCCGGGAACATGATCATCTGAGCCTGACCGATCGCTTTCTCGAACTCCTCAACAGAAGATCTGATATCCTCTGCATCCAGGTTTCGGAATACCCGTGTGATCACCTTCGCCCCGGCACGCTCAAACGCCCTCGCACTGTCGTACTCGCAGTTCGTGCCCGGGAATACCGGAATAAACACTGTGGGCTGAGCCAGCTTGTGGCTGCAGATATGAATATCCTTCGTGTCGTACAGCTTCTCCTCAACAGGCTCCTGTGAATCCGCCGGAGATTTTGTGGCGAACACTTTTTCCAGAGTTCCTGTCCACGCTTTTTCCGCCTCATCAAGACCGATCACAGTATTTCCATACTCAAAGCATTCCTTGTCAGTCACCTCACCGATGACAGTGTATGTGATGCTCAGATTTCCAACCTGTCCATCCGGAACCTCGGCAATAATATCACCGAATGCCGGTGCAAACAGATCACGCGGATCCATGTTATGCTCCAGCTTCACGCCCATCCTGTTTCCAAATGCCATCTTGCTGACAGCCGCGATCACGCCGTGACGGTCAAGTGCGTAAGCTGAAACGATCCTTCCGTTCCGGATATCCTCGGTAAATTTCCCGTACTGCTCAAGAACTTTATCATAAACCGGCAGATCATAGTCATCCCTGTCGATCCGCAGCCACACGAGACGGTTTCCTGCTTTTTTAAGTTCCGGAGTGATAATATCACCCTTCTGAGCCATATCTACCGCAAACGAAACCAGTGTAGGCGGCACATCAATATCCTGGAAGGTTCCGGACATACTGTCCTTGCCGCCGATAGACGGCAGACCGAATCCGATCTGAGCCGCGTAAGCGCCGAGAAGCGCTGCGAAAGGCTGGCTCCATCTCTTCGGATCCTCAGTCATTCTCCTGAAATATTCCTGGAAAGTAAAGCGGATCTTGCTGTGGTCTCCTCCTGCAGCAACGATCTTTGCCACAGACTCTGTCACAGCATATACCGCTCCGTGATACGGGCTCCAGCTTGACAGGTACGGATCGAACCCATAACTCATCATGGACACACTGTCTGTCTCGCCTTTCTGCACGGGCACCTTCGCCACCATAGCCTGAGTCTCTGTCATCTGGTACTTTCCTCCGTGAGGCATAAATACGGATCCTGCACCGATAGAACCGTCGAACATCTCTACCAGGCCCTTCTGGGAGCACACATTCAGGTCAGCCAGCGTGGAAAGCCATTTTTCTCTGACGTCTCCAACCTCTTCTCTGCGGAAGAGACTGCCGTCTTTCTCCGGCATTTCTACTTCGACTGCCGTCTCCTGATGAGCGCCGTTGGTGTTCAGGAAGGCACGTGAAATATTTACGATCTCTTTTCCTCTCCACACGAGCACAAGCCTCGGGGATTCCGTTACAACAGCCACCTCCGTAGCTTCCAGATTCTCTTCCTTGGCATATTTCATAAACTCCGCCACATCCTTCGGGTCTACGACAACTGCCATTCTCTCCTGCGACTCGGAAATAGAGATTTCCGTGCCGTCCAGTCCGGCATATTTTTTCGGGACCTTATCCAGTTCCACCCGCAGTCCGTCTGCCAGTTCCCCGATGGCTACAGAAACTCCTCCCGCGCCGAAATCGTTACACTTTTTGATGAGACGGCTTACTTCCTCGCGCCGGAACAGACGCTGGATCTTTCGCTCTGTGGGCGGATTTCCCTTCTGTACTTCAGCTCCGCAGGTTTCGATAGACTGCTCGGTATGGACTTTAGATGATCCAGTAGCCCCTCCGCATCCGTCGCGGCCTGTGCGCCCTCCAAGAAGGATGATGATATCGCCCGGATCGGAATTCTCACGGATAACGGCACGGCGCGGCGCCGCTCCGAGAACCGCTCCGATTTCCATACGCTTAGCAACATAATCGGGATGATAGATTTCCTTTACCGCACCTGTTGCAAGTCCGATCTGATTTCCGTATGAGCTGTAACCGTGCGCAGCTTCACGGACAAGCTTTTTCTGCGGAAGTTTTCCTTTCAGAGTATCTTTAGCAGAAACTGTAGGATCAGCCGCACCAGTCACGCGCATTGCCTGATAGACATATGTCCTTCCTGAAAGAGGATCCCTGATCGCTCCTCCGAGGCAGGTTGCCGCGCCTCCGAACGGCTCGATCTCGGTAGGATGATTGTGGGTCTCATTTTTAAAATTGATCAGCCATTCCTCTTCCACGCCATCAACCTTGATCGGAACAACAATGCTGCACGCATTGATCTCGTCCGACTCTTCCTGATCGGCCAGCTTGCCCTCTCTCTTCAGCCGCCGCATAGCCATAAGAGCAAGATCCATAAGGCAGACAAACTTGTCGTCTCTGCCTGCAAAGATCTCGTCGTGATCTTTTCTGTACTGCTCATATGTCTTTACGATAGGCTCTCTGTAGTCTCCCTCGTCAAAGCTGATATCCTTTAACTCCGTGGAGAATGTCGTATGACGGCAGTGATCTGACCAGTATGTGTCAAGTACACGGATCTCTGTCATGGACGGATCTCTGTGTTCTTCCTCACGGAAATATTTCCTGATATGGAGAAAATCCTTGAATGTCATTGCAAGTCCGAAGGAATCATAGAGCGCCCGGAACGAATCGTCGTCCCTCTCTCTGAACCCGTCAAGGATCCTGACGTCTTCCGGCTCCTCGAATACAGTCACAAGAGTCTCCGGCTTGTCCTCGGAGGCTTCTCTGGAATCCACCGGATTAATACAGTGATTCTTTATCATCTGATATTCCTCGTCAGAAATCTCGCCTTCCACCACATAGGTCACCGCTGTCCGGATCACAGGTTTTTCATCCTCTTTGATAAAACGGATGCACTGCTCTGCGGAATCTGCGCGCTGGTCAAACTGTCCCGGCAGAAATTCAACGGAAAACGCCCTGTTTCCCGGATCCATCGGAAATTCCTCTTTGTAGAGGATGTCAACCGGCGGCTCTGCAAACACGCCTCTGCACGCCTGCTCAAAAGTCTCGTCGGATATATTCTCCGCATCATAGCGGATCAGGACACGGATCCCGGTCACTCCGCTGATTCCAAGATAGTGGCGCACTTCGTGTCTCAGCTCTTTCGCCGTAACTCCGAACTCTGCTTTTTTCTCCACATACACGCGCTTTACATTACTCATAAGCAATCTCCTTTGCATATTTTTCTGTACAGTCACCTGCACATATTACCTACAGATATCTGTCCTTATGGTATCACATTTTTCTCCATTAGTACAATTAATATGATTAATCTTTTTCATAAGCGCTTCTAATTACTTTCCACTGTCTTCTTATGAAATCTTCCCAGAACAATGCTCAATATGAGAAGGATCACAAGACCGACCACGAAAAGCCCTCCGATCCGGATTACCATGTCCGCGAAAAGCCCCTCCGGCAGCATCCGGATCATATAGTCCTCCGCCGGATCAAAGAGCCACAGGTCATTGTCAAAAAAGATATGATGGAACTCCACAAAAACCGCATTAAAGTCAACGGCGACAGCGATTCCCAGAGCCGCGACCGCCAAACCGACGACTATGAGCGCGATCTGGTAGCCGCGCGAAAGGATCCGTTTCAGATCCGCTTTGGACGCCACAAGGAAGATCAGGCACAATACAGCTATAGCCGCCGCTCCCAGCCTGATATTCAGACCTACGATAAAAAGGTCTCTGACCTCCCCCATATGGAACCGGTCCTGTTCATTGAAAAAATCCTGCTCCTTCCCCTCAACGGTGGTGATAACAGACAACTCTTCCCTGTCTCCCCGCAGATACGCCATCATCTCATGGGTAACATACATCGTATCTTCCATTGTCATATCAAGGTCTGAGAGCACATCATATTTTTCATATTCACGCTCATACACACCGAAATCTGCATACATTGCGATCTCGAAACTCGAGATCAGAAGCACAGCCATTATTGCAAAGGCAAAAATAATTCCTGCCGCCCATTGAATTTTTTTCATAGCAAGTCAATCCTTTCGTTGTATTCTCCCGCCTCATATCTTATAATATAGTTAGGATTTATTAGGAGGTCTTATAATGATGGATATAAATTATGAATTATATAAAGTATTTTACCATGTGGCGTCAACTCTGAACTTCTCCGAGGCATCCAAACAGCTTTTTATTTCACAGTCAGCGGTCAGCCAGTCAATCAAGACACTGGAGAGAAAACTGGATCAGGTACTTTTTATCCGAAGCACAAAAAAAGTACAGCTCACCCCGGAAGGCGAGATCCTCATGAGGCACATCGAGCCTGCCATGAACCTCATACAGAAGGGGGAGGCCCAGCTTCTTGAAGCCGCCACCACGGGAGGTCAGATCCGGATCGGCGCAAGCGATACGATCTGCCGGTATTTTCTCATCCCATACCTGAAGCGCTTCCACAAAACTTTTCCCAATGCTCATATCAAAGTGATCAATCAGACCTCTGTGAAATGTGCAGAACTCCTGAAAAACGGTCTTGTGGATCTTATCGTAGTAAACTATCCGAATAATTATCTCGGAAACACCGCATCCGTCGTCAAGATCAAACGATTCCAGGACAGATTTATTGCCGGCGACGCTTTTGATGAGCTGAGAGGCAGGAAACTCACCTTCCGCCAGCTCATAAGATACCCCATCCTTATGCTTGATAAAAACAGTACTACAAACGAATTTCTGCACCAGCTTTTTCAGCAGCATCAGCTGGATCTGGTTCCTGAAATTGAACTGACCAGCAACGATCTGCTGATCGATCTTGCGCGCATCGGACTGGGGATCGCATTCGTACCTGATTACTGCATCTCCGATAAGACGGAGAGTATCTATATCCTTGACACAAAAGAAGAACTGCCTCAGAGAGAGCTTGTCCTCGCATACAATGAGCACCTTCCCCTCTCACGAGCAGCTCAGGAATTCCTCAGTTACTTCAAGCCAGAGGAACAGGAGGAACAGAAGGCGGACTGAACATCCGCCCGTCATTCCTCCCAGAATCTTCTCATATATTCTTCTGCGTTTCCCGCATCGCAGGCTTTCCAGTTGTTCCATTCCCGCGGAAACATCTCGCGATATTTTCTCTGCAGGAAACGATCGTCGAGCAGGAGAATTGTTCCACGGTCATTTTCCGTGCGGATCACTCTTCCCGCAGACTGCAGCACTTTGTTCATCCCCGGATAAAGATAGGCATAATCAAATCCATCCATTCCTCTTTTATCAAAGTACCCTTTTACGATCTCACGATCGTTACATACCTGGGGAATCCCGGGTCCTACGATGATCGCGCCGATGAGCCGGTCCTCCGCAAGGTCGATCCCTTCTGCAAAGATTCCGCCCATCACACAGAAGCCGATCAGGCTCTTTTCTCTCCCGCTCCGGAATTCTTCGAGAAATGTTTCTCTTTCCTCTTCTCCCATAGACTGCGACTGAAGGATCACATCCATATCACATCCCGTCTCTGAAAATGCGTCATAGACATCTTCCATAAATCGGTATGACGGAAAAAAGGCAAGGTAGTTTCCTTTCTTCGACACAGCGGCAGCTCTGATATAGGAAGCTATTCTCCGGTACATTTCCCGGCTTCTCTGTGTATATCTCGTACTCACATCTCTCCCGATCAGAAGAAGCCTGTTCTCTCTCGGAAAAGACGATTCAGCGTAGACAGCGTAATCTTCCTTTTCAACAGAGATGAGTTTTTTATAATAGTGTATCGGGAGAAGTGTTGCAGAAAAAAAGACCGTACTGTTCCCATGCTCCAGGTACTCCTGCAGGTTTGCCGCCGGATTGATACAGTACAGTTTTACCTTAAATCTTCCGTCCGGCTCCAGTTCACTGTAGATCACATAGTTCTCATCAAGAATATCATAAATGTTCAGGAAATCCCTGACACGAAAATACAGATCAAGAACACCTTCCCTTATGTTCCCCTCACGAAATTCTTCCAGAAAATTTTCCATCTCTGTCAGAAGATTCATCAGCTTTATCACCAGAGTTGAAACGCTCTCGAGGATCTCGCAGGATTCGCATTCTTTCTTCAATTCAAGGAAAACCCTGTTTGCCGCGTCAAGTTTTCCCGCCAGCTTTCTGTTCAGATTCTTCACATCCCGTTTGAGAGAAAGGAACTCTTCTTTATAAAGCGCCGCGCTGTACATCTCTCTTCCCCGTTCCACAAGGTTATGGGCCTCATCAATGAGGAAGATATAATCTCCACTGCCGCTCTCAGAAAAAAAGCGCTTCAGATGCGCGTTAGGATCAAATACATAATTGTAGTCACAGATAACCCCGTCCGTCCACACGGAGACGTCCAGGGACAGTTCAAAGGGGCAGACTTTATATCTTCTCGCCTGTTCCTCAATCGTCTCCCGGCTCAGGTCATCCGTTCTGCTGATCAGATCATAAACCGCGTCATTAACTCTGTCGAAATGTCCCTTTGCATATGGGCAGGCATCCGGATTACACTCTGTCTCCTCACAGAAGCAGATCTTTTCTTTTGCCGTCAGTGTAATGACTTTGAACCTGAGTCCCTGTTCTTTCAGAGTCCGGAACGCATTTTCAGCCACCGTCCTGGTAATCGTCTTTGCTGTGAGATAAAATATTTTCTCTCCCAGTTCCTCTCCTACGGCTTTCACTGCCGGAAACACCGCAGCCATCGTCTTTCCAACACCGGTCGGAGCCTGGATAAACAATTTCTTTTTCCGCAATATTGTGCGGTATACGGAAACGGCAAGATCTTTCTGACCCTCACGGTACGGAAACGGAAATTCGACCCCCTCGACCGACTGGTTTCTCGTTTCCCTCCAACGGATCTGAAACTCCGCCCACTTCTTATATTTTCCGATCAGATCTTCGAACCAGAGCTGCAGCTCATTCAGACTGCAGCTCTGTGTAAATCTCTTTATTTCTTCAGTGTCCAGATGACAATATGTCATCTGGACACTGATCTCATCAATATGATTCTGCGAAGCATAAATATATGCATAGCATTTCGCCTGAGCAAGATGAACTCCCACAGGATGCTCGATATATTCCAGATCACGGAGCACTCCTTTGATCTCATCTATCGTGACGGTTTCTTTTCCGTTCTCTTCACGGATAATGATGCCGTCAGCCCGCCCTTCAAGACGGATCACGAAATCCTCACAGGGGATTGAAATCTTCAGCGGCACCTCCGCATGATAATCTGATCCCATCCTCCTCTGGATCTTTCGATGTATCCTTCCTCCCTGGAGCATCGCTTCTCTGTCCATCCCTCCGGAAATGCGGTTATCGATATCGCCTTCTTTGAGGATGAACTCCACAAGCTCTCTCACGGAAATGCGAACTGTTTTTTCTTCCACCGGACTCACTCTGCCTTATCCATATGAGCGACCTCGGCGATCGTCTTGGTCAGTCCGGCGATACCCTGAAGTTCTGACGGGATAATGATCTTGGTTGCCTTCCCGTCAGCAGCCTTCGCAAATGCTTCCAGACTCTTGAGCGTGAGCACTGCATCATCCGCACCCGCATTTTTAATAAACTCGATACCGTCAGCCGTAGCCTTCTGAACAGTGCGGATCGCTTCCGCCTGACCTTCCGCTTCTTTGATCCTCTTCTGTTTCTCCGCCTCCGCGTTCAGGATCGCTGCCTGTTTGGAAGCCTCCGCCTCCAGAATGACCGACTCCTTTTCACCTTCCGCAACAAGGATCGTAGATTTCTTCTCACCTTCTGCACGGAGGATAGCCTCTCTTCTTTCACGCTCTGCCTTCATCTGTTTCTCCATGGCGTCCTGGATCGCCTTCGGAGGCATGATGTTCTTAAGTTCCACACGGTTTACCTTGATTCCCCATTCATCTGTTGCGATATCCAGGATCGTCCGCATCTTGGAATTGATCGTCTCACGGGAAGTAAGCGTCTCGTCCAGTTCCAGATCTCCGATGATATTACGGAGCGTTGTCGCTGTAAGATTTTCAATAGCCGTGATCGGACTTTCCACCCCATATGCATATTTTTTAGGATCCGTGATCTGGAAAAATATGACTGTATCAATCTGCATTGTTACATTATCCTTTGTGATCACCGCCTGCGGATCAAAATCCACGACCTGCTCTTTTAAGGAAACCTTCTTCGCGACCCGGTCAAGAATCGGAACCTTGAAGTGAAGTCCGACACTCCATGTTTCCTTATATCCTCCAAGGCGCTCAAGCACATACGCATGCGCCTGAGGTACGATCCTTATGTTGGTCACCAAAAGGAAAAGCACAATGATCAGCACAATAATCCCCACAACCGACAACCCTATTAAACCACTCATTTTTCTACCTCCTCATAACGTTTCAGGATCAGTTTGACACCGGACACAGCCACTACCTGCGCCAGACTCCCTTTCTGAATCTTTTCTCCGTTATCCTCGGAGCGAGCCGTCCATTCCAGGCCGCGGGCAACCGCAGTCCCTGTCTGATCCAGATTGTCTACTGTCTCCGTAACTTTCACCACTTCTCCGATCAGTTCTTCATAATTGGTCTTTTCATGATGCGCGTTTATGTACTTTTTCGCAAACGGTCTGGTAAACACCAGAAGCAGAAGCGACACCACGATAAAAGCAAGGATCTGCCATTCCAGTCCCGCTCCCGCCGCAGAAACAATCACCGCTGCCAGTGCACCTCCTGCAAGCCATATCGCAGTCAGCCCTACTGTCGCGATCTCAATGACTATAAACAGTATCATCAGTCCGAGCCATACTAACATTGCTTTATCCATAAGCCACCTTTCTCCTCTGTAACATTTTATTATTTCGGGTTAATGATGATGTCTCTATCATAATCTGATTTGCCGTTTTATACAACTGTTTTTATAAAAATTCCGTCATTTCCCTCCGGTAACGCTTCGGAAGATGTGTCTGCTGCAGTTTCGGATTTTCTCTTTCTCTGATAGAGATAGATTCAAAAAAACCTTTCCAGAGGCTCTCATATTTTTTCTCTCCTTCTGAAACTCTTGACGCGGCCTCTTCTTCCAAATCTTCTCCCCACACCAGTCTCCACCTCTCCTTTGCCCTGTGTACAAGGAACGCTCTGTGAGTCTTATCATAGATCATCCAGTTTTCGAGAGGAAAGCGGTCGCTAAAATGGTCTGCGATGCATGTCAGCACCTGGCTTTTCGGAGAGATCTCCGAAAAAAGCGCCCCGCTCTCCAGCTCACGAAATCGAATAAACTCCTTGTAGACGTGGGCTTCATTCGAAACACGCCTGCTCAGCTCAAAGACCTTTG
>DWUT01000063.1 GCA_019120615.1 Candidatus Mediterraneibacter norfolkensis | reverse complement strand
GTCAGCCGGTGTATCAGCGTTTGTGCGAACCTTCATTGTTCTGTACTTGTCAGCCCAGTCCATGATACGTCCGAACTCACCTGCGATCGTAGCGTCTACTGTCGGGATGATTCCGTCGTAGATGTTACCTGTTGTACCATCAATGGAGATCGCGTCTCCCTCGTGGAACTCTTTTCCGCCAAGTGTGAATTTCTTGTTAGCCTCGTCCATAACGATGTCGCCGCATCCGGATACGCAGCACTCACCCATACCACGTGCAACAACGGCTGCGTGAGATGTCATACCACCACGAACTGTCAGGATACCCTGAGCAGATTTCATACCTGTGATATCTTCCGGTGATGTCTCAAGACGAACAAGGATAACTTTCTCGCCTCTCTCTGCCCACTCTACCGCATCGTCTGCTGTGAAGACAACTTTACCGCAGGCAGCTCCCGGTGAAGCGCCGAGACCTTTGCCCATCGGTGTAGCAGCTTTCAGTGCAGCAGCATCGAACTGCGGATGAAGCAGTGTATCAAGGTTACGCGGATCGATCATAGCTACAGCTTCTTCCTCTGTTCTCATGCCCTCGTCAACAAGGTCACATGCGATCTTCAGAGCAGCCTGAGCTGTTCTCTTACCGTTACGTGTCTGGAGCATGTACAGTTTACCGTGCTCTACAGTAAACTCCATATCCTGCATATCTCTGTAGTGTGTCTCCAGTGTATGGCACACTTCATTGAACTGTTTGAAAGCTTCCGGGAATTTCTCTTCCATCTCGGAAATGTGCATCGGAGTACGAACGCCGGCAACAACGTCCTCACCCTGTGCGTTTGTAAGGAACTCGCCGAAGAGTCCTTTTGCTCCTGTAGCCGGGTCACGTGTGAAGGCAACACCTGTTCCACAGTCATCTCCCATGTTACCGAATGCCATCATCTGTACATTGACAGCTGTTCCCCATGAATACGGGATATCGTTGTCACGGCGGTATACGTTAGCTCTCGGATTGTCCCATGAACGGAATACAGCCTTAACAGCGCCTACCAGCTGCTCTTTTGCGTCTGACGGGAAGTCTGAGCCGATCTTCTCTTTGTACTCAGCCTTGAACTGTCCTGCCAGAGTCTTCAGATCCTCTGCCGTCAGCTCAACGTCCTGTGTAACGCCTTTTTCTTCTTTCATCTTATCGATGAGCTCTTCAAAGTATTTCTTACCGACTTCCATAACCACATCAGAATACATCTGGATGAATCTTCTGTAGCAGTCCCAAGCCCAGCGAGGATTGCCTGACGCCTCTGCCAGAGCCTCAACAACTTCCTCGTTCAGACCAAGGTTCAGGATCGTGTCCATCATACCAGGCATGGAAGCTCTTGCACCGGAACGTACGGAAACGAGAAGCGGATTCTCTTTGTCTCCGAATTTCTTTCCTGTGATCTCCTCAAGCTTTGTCATGGCGTCCATGATCTGTCCCATGATCTCGTCGTTGATCTGTCTGCCGTCCTCATAGTACTGTGTACAAGCCTCAGTCGTAACAGTAAATCCCTGGGGTACCGGGAGTCCCAGACCTGTCATCTCAGCGAGGTTCGCACCTTTTCCACCAAGAAGGTTTCTCATTGTCGCGTTACCTTCTGTGAACATATAAACCCATTTTGTTGCCATGTTCCAATGACCTCCTCAAAAAATTTGCAAATATTTCCGTAATATTTCGCATATAATATTTTAATGGTTTCACAGGCATGCGTCAAGCGTTTTGTCTGTAAATGTACACAATCTTTCCCCTGTTTTTTTGTGTATCTGCGACACTATCCACCTATGATTCCCAAAACCTTCCTATCCGATTATCACCGCAGTTCTTCCTGTCACTGCATCTTCAGGAACGCGCGGTATCCTCTCACCGCCTCGTAGACATCCGCCTTGCTGGACACCTCATAGGGGGCATGCATGTTCAGGACAGCGACGCCGCTATCGATCACTTCCATCCCGTAGTTTGCCATGATATAGGCGATGGTTCCGCCGCCGCCCAGATCCACGCGGCCAAGCTCTGCGAACTGGTACGCCACCTCTTCGTCATCCAGAGCTTTTCGAAGGGAAGCGATATACTCTGCGTTGGCGTCGTTTGATCCGGATTTTCCGCGGCTCCCCGTGAATTTGTTGAAGGTCAGCCCGTTGGCAAAGAACGCGGAGCTTCTCTTCTCAAAAGCCTCGGCATACATGGGATCATAAGCCGCACTGACATCCGAAGACAGCATCCTGGAGTTTGCAAGGGCACGGCGTACCTTCAGATCCGATTCTCCCTCTGTCAGGGCGATCAGTTCAGCAACTGTATTTTCAAAGAAGCGTGAGTGCATCCCGGTGGCGCCAACGCTGCCGATCTCCTCTTTGTCCACCAGCAGGCAGCATCCGGTCTTCTTCGCGTCCGTCACATCCAGCATGGCGAACAGCGAGGTAAACGCACACACTCTGTCGTCCTGCCCGTAGGAAAGGATCATGCTCCGGTCCAGACCGCAGTCGCGCGCTTTCCCTGCCGGTACGATCTCCAGTTCCGCGGAGGCAAAATCATCTTCCTCCATGCTGTATTTCTCCTTCAGCAGGCGGAGGACATTCGCTTTGACCGCCTCTTTCTGCTCTTTTCTGTTTTCTCCGTCCAGCACTTCATCCACCGGACAGTTTCCGATGAGCAGATCCAGTTTCTCACCCTCGATGACTTTTGAAGCTTTCTTTTCCATCTGCTCCTGTGCAAGATGTACAAGGAGGTCTGTGATCACGAATACCGGATCATTTTCTTCCTCGCCGATGCTCACCTTCTTTACTCTTCCGTTCTTCTTCACGATCACGCCGTGCAGCGCCAGAGGCTGTGCCACCCACTGATATTTCTTGATGCCGCCGTAGTAGTGCGTATCCAGATAGGCCAGTCCCTCGTTTTCGTAGAGCGGGTTCTGCTTCACGTCGATACGTGGCGAGTCGATATGAGCTCCCAGGATATTCATACCGGATGAGATCGGTTCCTCGCCGAGCCGGAAAAGGGCCAGCATCTTTTTCATGTTCACCGCGTAGATCTTATCGCCGGCTTTCAGCTTTTTCCCAGACGACATCACTTCTTCCAGGCTTCTGTATCCGGATTCCTCCGCCATGCGGACGCACAGTTCCACGCACTCTCGCTCCGTCTTTCCGGCGTCAAGACACTCTTTGTATTTCTCATTGATCGCGTCCAGCTCCGCGAGCTGGGATTCATTGTAGGTTGTCCATATATTTTTCCCTGCCATTTTTATTCCACCTCGTGTTATAAAGTAGTAGTGTTTATAGACCCTCTCCAAGGTCTGTGTATTATTTTGTTTGAAGATACTGAATCCACCGGGCTTATCGCACATGAGGGGGAATATCTCTCATGGAAATATTCCCCCTCATCCCTCGTCTTTTTACCACTCAAACTTTTTCTCAAAGTATGCTTTCAGATCCTCGATCTTGACTCTCTCCTGCTCCATGGTATCGCGGTCGCGGACTGTCACTGCTCCGTCTTCCTCGGAATCGAAATCGTAGGTCACGCAGAACGGAGTTCCGATCTCATCCTGACGGCGGTAACGTTTTCCGATATTTCCACGGTCATCGTACTCACAGTTGTAATATTTACTCAGTTCCGTGTAGATCTTCTCTGCGCCCTCAGCCAGTTTCTTGGACAGCGGAAGCACGCCGATCTTCACCGGAGCCAGCGCCGGATGGAAGTGGAGCACTGTTCTCATATCCGGTTTCTCTTCTGTTCCGATATTTTCCTCGTCATAAGCACTGCAAAGGAACGCCAGTACCATACGGTCCGCACCCAGAGACGGCTCGATGACATACGGGATGTATTTCTCCTTTGTCTCGTCATCAAAATAGGTCAGATCCTGTCCGGATACATTCTGATGCTGCGTCAGGTCGTAATCTGTACGGTCAGCGATTCCCCACAGCTCGCCCCATCCGAACGGGAACAGGAACTCTACGTCCGTGGTGGCCTTGCTGTAGAAGGAAAGTTCTTCCTTGTCGTGATCGCGGTAACGCACTTCATCGTCTTTCAGTCCAAGAGAGGACAGCCAGTTCAGGCAGAAACTCTTCCAGTAATCAAACCACTCAAGATCCGTATCCGGTTTGCAGAAGAACTCCAGTTCCATCTGCTCGAACTCTCTTGTACGGAATGTAAAGTTTCCTGGTGTGATCTCATTTCGGAAGGATTTTCCGATCTGAGCGATACCGAAAGGAAGTTTCTTTCTGGAAGTACGCTGAACATTCTTAAAGTTCACAAAGATTCCCTGAGCTGTCTCCGGGCGGAGGTAAACAGTGTTCTTCGCGTCCTCTGTCACACCCTGGAATGTCTTGAACATCAGGTTGAACTGACGGATATCAGTGAAATTATGTTTTCCGCAGGTCGGACACGGGATCTGATGCTCCTCGATGAACGCTGTCATCTGCTCCTGGGACCATCCGTCCACAGAGCCTTCCAGTTCGATGCCTTTCTCCTCACAGTAGTCTTCGATCAGTTTGTCTGCACGGAAACGCTCATGACACTCCTTACAGTCCATCAACGGGTCACTGAATCCTCCCAGATGACCGGAAGCCACCCATGTCTGAGGGTTCATCAGGATCGCGCAGTCAACACCTACGTTGTAAGGATTCTCCTGTACAAACTTTTTCCACCATGCCTTTTTTACATTATTTTTCAGTTCTACACCGAGATTTCCGTAATCCCATGTGTTTGCGAGACCTCCGTAGATCTCGGAACCGGGATATACAAATCCTCTTGATTTCGCAAGTGCTACGATCTTATCCATTGTCTTTTCAACCATTTTATGTTCCTCACATTCTTTTTTCATCTCAATCGGTACTTATTATAACGGCTGTATGCTGTTTTTTCAAGGTATTTCCATCCCTCCTGAAAAGGAACGGATATTTTCATACCAGAGTCTCCAGGATCTCCAGGGATTTAAAGTGCCTGTCCACATAAATCTCTGTCAGACGTTTCATTACTTTCCCCAGCTCATCCATAACTTTGTCTGACACTGTGAATGTGTATAACTTCTCTATTTTCGTGCCTTCAATATATTGCATGCTATATAATGTCGAATTATCCAGAAGAATGCCGTCGATCACATCCCCACTGCATTCCTCGCAGACCAGCCCGCCTTTCACAGCACTGAACACAGCCGGTCTGTCCGTGGCTCCGCACTGCACGCACTGAAACACCTGCGGTCCCTGTCCGTTGATGCACAGGGCCTTCAGCTCAAATATGTACCGGATCAGCAGATCCGGGATACGGGGATTGATCAGGGCCCTCAGAGTCTGGTAGAGAAGTTTCAGCATTTCTCTCTCATCATTGTATTCTTTTGTATAATAACTGGCAAATTCGAGAAAATAAAAACCATAGTAGGCGCCCACCACATCTTCCCGCAGTTCCGCAAAATAATTGGAGATATTTGCAGACTGGATCGTGTAGGAAGTCCTGCCCTCATACATGGTAAACTCCCCGAAAGAAAACGGGTTTACCGCGCCCACAAAAGGGCTGTTCGGTCTTCTGGATCCTTTCGCAAAGGCGGAGATTTTCCCCTGTTCTTTCGTCAGTATCACGACCCTCCTGTCATATTCTCCAACCGGAGCTGTGGAGAGCACCATCCCTGTAAGTACGATCTGATTCACATTGTTCCTTCCTTCTATCCGGAGAAGGGCTTTCCTGTTCCTCCTCCATTTTATAATTGAGATAATCTTCTACGCTTCCTGTCAGCATGAACCGGTCCCAGTATGTTCCTCGCATCGTCTCACCTCTTCTTAAGTGTTAAAAGCTATACACTTAGGTTCTCCGATTTCGAAAAACACTATACTTCGTAAAAAATACCAGTTCTTTTTCAGAGGGAAGCCTTGACACCCGCTGTTTCCGCAGCTTTTTTCACTTCTTCCGGTTCCGCCCCGGTCAGGCGGATGATCTCCTCCGGTGCCGCACCGCTTTGAAGCATATGGATGATCAGATCTTGTCTCCCCTGCTCTATTCCCTGTTCCATTCCCTGTTCCATTCCCTGTTTCATTCCTTTTTCCATCCCCCGCTGCATTCCGCGCCGGAGCGCGCTGCTCATCTGAGAATTGTAATCCCGAATTGCTTTCTCACGGGCTTCATATTCCAGCTTTGCCTTCTCATCAGCGCTGAGTTTCTCAAGTTCTCTGTAGACTTCTCCAATATATTCGTCTGTCTTTGCCATCTCTTCAAACTCCCTTCGGTTCTTTCCTCCAAGGAAACGCATCCAGTTAAGAAGACCATTCCCATCTTACTGACTCTGAAAATTAGAACAGCGCCACAGATGTCTGTGTCAGAATCGATAGATACCCGGGACAGCAAGAATGCCGTCCCAGTAAAAATATAATATCATAATCGATTTTCCTATTCCACAGTTCGTCTCAGAATTACGTATAAAATGATCAGCATGACCTCTACTGCCAAAACTGCATATATATGCACCGAAAACAATTCAAATCCGTGGAACGTAAATATTACCGATCCGATCAGCAGGACAACAACAAACATCACTCCAGTCAGAAAATATGCAAGATACTTTTTAAATGCCTGCCGCGACATAAGAAAATTATATACATATCCGGTCGCAAATACCAATATTACCCATACCCCGTCCCATATATCAACCTGAGCCATTCCATCCGCACTTCCAAAATTCTCAAAAACCCAGAACAGAATCCATATGGCAAGGAAGAGACTGGCATCCCGCAGGACGGACAGTGTTTTTTCCCGTCGGCTCAGTTTCGGCAATTCCGCAAGCACCCTGTCGCAGAACTCTTGATAATCTTCCCCTATCGTTTTTCTGGCAGGGATTCCACGCCGCTCTCCTTCCAGGATCATTTCCGCGATATCTTTACGCACTTTTTCCTGTTCGCATCTGCTGATCTCAAGCCTCCGGATATAGCTTACCATATCTGCCAGCACCTTGTTTCCTTCTTTCGAGATCTGCTCACATAATACATCATTCTCTTCACTTAATCTTCTGCTCTGCTCCTTCATCCCCGTTCACCTCCACATCCTCCGAAAGCTGTTCTACAGCCGCTGTCAGTTTTCTGTAATTCTCAAAAAAATCTTTCAGTTCGCTTCTCCCCGCATCTGTCAGCGAATAATATTTCCGCTTCGGTCCCACCTCTGATTGCCGGTAGACCGCTGAAACAAACTTATTCTTCTCCATCCGGAGCAGAAGAGGATAGATCGTCCCTTCCGCGATATTCCCGAAACCGTATTCTTCCAGCTGCCTGGAGATCTCATACCCATATGTCTCCTTTTTACTGATGATCGCGAGGACACACCCCTCCAGTGTCCCTTTCAACATCTGTGACGGTATCATTACACCACCTACCTTGTAATACAATGTAGCTTTTACTATATTGTAAAACAAGGTAGATAGTATGTCAACAGCATTTCATCAAAGAGTTTTATCTCCTTTTAAATCAGCCGTATTGTATTACAAAACTCCGCCCGGAACCAGTCTGTCAGATGTAGCTTCATTTATCGACCAGCTCCGGACGGAGTTTCTTTCTTTAATTCTTTTTTCCAGTCATGTCAATTATTCATCTTCCCGATACCCGAAATTCTTCATCAGATAATCGCTGTCTCTCCAGTTTTTCTGCACCTTTACCCACAATTTCAGATTCACTTTGCAGTCCAGCAGACGCTCAATCTCATAACGTGCCGTGCTGCCGATCTTTTTGAGCATACTGCCCTGCTTTCCGATAATGATGCCCTTGTGGGAATCCCTCTCGCAGATGATCGTGGCGTCGATATGCATGACTTTTCTCTCCATCTTCATCCGGTCGATCGCTACCGCAATGCCGTGAGGGATTTCTTCGTTCAGACAGTGGAGTGCTTTCTCCCGGATCAGTTCCGCCACGATCTGCCTCTCCGGCTGATCCGTGATCGTATCCTCATCATAGAACTGCGGTCCGTATGGAAGATATTTCAGGATCACCTTTACCAGCTCATCCGTGTTGTCCCCGCTGCGTGCGGACACCGGGACGATCTCCGCAAAATCATACTCTTTCCGGTAGACATCAATAGCAGGAAGGATTTCTTCCTTCTTCACCATGTCGATCTTGTTGATCACAAGGATCACAGGTGTCTTCACTCTCTTGAGCTGATCGATGATATGGCGTTCTCCGGCGCCGATAAACGTGGTGGGTTCCACCAGCCAGAGCACTACATCCACTTCATTTAGTGAGCGTTCCGCAATGTTCACCATATACTCGCCCAGCTTGTTCTTTGCCTTATGGATGCCCGGGGTGTCCACAAAAACAATCTGTCCCTCTTCCGTGGTAAGAACAGTCTGGATCCTGTTTCTCGTAGTCTGGGGTTTGTTGGATGTGATCGCGATCTTCTGCCCGATCAGCCGGTTCATCAGCGTGGATTTTCCAACGTTTGGTCTGCCGATCAGCGTGGCAAATCCGGATTTATAATCTT
>DWUT01000062.1 GCA_019120615.1 Candidatus Mediterraneibacter norfolkensis | reverse complement strand
ATCCGATTCATTGCTATCCGGTCGATTATTTAGCGCTTACGATGCAAGCGAACCCAAATCGCAAAATGTAAATGATTTTTGGTTTAAAGAACTTTAATAAAAAACAAAGGCTATCAATCCATTTTAGGTTGATAGCTTTTTTAGTGAGGTGATGAAATGTCAATTTCAAGTACTGTAAAGAAATTTATGCCATATTTGAAAACAGCCAAAGATTATGTTCTTTATCGCCTTTCTTCTCAAGCAGTTGAGATGGATGACGGAACCACCCTTGAGGCAAAAGTAACTTCTTTAAACAGTCTAATTTCTCAAAAATTAAATTCCGAAAATGTGGTAAATAATCTTACAACCACTAAGGCTGGGTATGCATTGGACGCCCGGCAGGGAAAAGCTTTGAATGATAAATATACAACACTAAACTCCGCTTTAGAGTGGAAAGCAGCAGGGGATGTTACTGGCACCAGTGTCATTACGTTAAATAACTGGAATGAACTGTCTGTACTTATAATCGGATCCGATAGTAATTATTATTCACTCCACATCATAAAAAGTATGATGATTAGTACTGGACGCAGGTTCCGAACCGGTTATTATTTCTCCGATAATAAGTACGCAGGGTTAGAGTTGTCCATTGGATCAACTGGCGTACGTATTGCAGAGCTTTTTGAAAACGGGGTAAGTAAAACATCATCAGCCAGACTGTTGGCATGGTATAGGTAATTTACTGTGGGGTAGTGCGTTAGGTAAGCGAAATCCAGTTTGACCAATATGATTCGATGTTTTTATTTATCAGTAGCGTAGGTGATTGGACATACCGGTTAAAGAAAGTCCCATCCTCTGACTGTACCATAGTTCCAATCATAATGGATCTTGTGGCACTGTAATATATACGTACATATAAAATTATGCACTTCGCCGTGCTGAGCTCCCCATCAATCCTGACTTCGCCAGCATTGTATGTGTGCGACTGGAATACAACATTTCCTCCAGTCGATGCAAGATTTCCCATCATAGCTGCCAAAGCGGAGTTGTGGAAGTTTCATAACTCCGCTTTAGGGTCGGCTTTGATCGAAAGAGGGATGCTTCCGGCAGGAAATCTAAACAGTACAAGCATACCCATTGGAATTTATCATATCGGAAACGCGTCAAATTATTCCGGGGGACCTGTTGGGATGCCAAGTTGGTGTCTATTTATTCAGTTCGGCTCGTTAAGACATCAAATGATTATTACAACAATAACTATATTTTCGAGATCCTACATTGGCAATCCGGGAGCATGGACGGAATGGGGGACGAACGCTTAATTGCACATGTACATAAAGTAAAACCATATATATTGCGTATTTGATATAATATCACTTTTTGACAAGAACATCTTACCATCGCTTGATATTCGTCCTAATACAACGTATTGACCTGCCACAAGAACTGGGCCGTAACAGGATCCTTGAAACGGGGTGGGTAAGCCTGATAATATAGTTGTTTCACCACCAAAAGCATTGAAGTTCATCTGACCGCTGCCGAACACAGCAACCATATTCCCGCTTTTTTGTGCTACAACGTCTCCAGTATAAGCGGACGACACTTTATTTGCCGAGTACGGTTTAGGTGCTAAAGCGGAGTTGCGGAGTTATGAAACTTCCACAACTCCGCTTTGGCATTTGAATATATCGGGAATTTTACACCAACTATATTTGGAGAGACATCCGGAAACATGCTGTTTGATAAATCCGTTGGATACTACTATAAATTTGCAAATATCATCTTCGGATACGTAATTATATATAACAATGTAACAGCATTTACAAGTGGATCAGGATATATTTGCATCGGAAATCTCCCACTGTTTGATGATGGCCACCCCCAAAGAATGTTGGTATCAGAGGCGTTTTTAGATTCAAACGCCATTAATTTCGGAGTTGGCGCACGTGGTTTTTACTCGGATGGGGCTTGTCAAAAAGACGGTCGGCAATATATACGGTGTATCGGTTCAACGTTCCCGCAATCCAATCCGGGATCAATTAATATTCAGTTGGCATTCATGTACATTTCGAAATGATACTACTGCGGAGTGATGCATTTCCACCCGTACCATTTACCATCCTTAAGCGAGTATCTATTAATCCAGATTCGACCATATGTTGGAGAGGATTCATATAACTCTAATAATATATTATTCGAATCGTATCGCATAACTGGTTTTCGAATCGCCACAGTTACACCGCTGGGCATTCCCGTTGTGCCTGCAGATGTATAGCATCTCCATGTCTTTGTGTTATACGAACCTAACGGATCGTTAACATTTATAAGCAGCGCATTGTCAAGGATATCGGATTCATACACTATATCCTCTAAAGCGGAGTTAGACTTTTTCCCATGAAGATGTTCGCACACTGTAATAGTACATACCTGCGTCAGTTCCGCTTGCATAAGATACCGCATATGCCCCGTTTAAAATACCTTCTGACGGAATGTACACCATAGCCCATCCGAATGAAAGCCATTCGGGCACACTGCTTTTGACATTATATATGCCAATTTTTAAATCTTTTATGGCAGATGCAGAATTCAGGTCACCTCTGAGCTGCATCGTATTCGCCAAAGCGGAGTTTTTTGAAGTAACCATATTTTCCAGCCAGCAGCAGGAACGTTTTTATATTTTAAGCATAGCAAACAGACCCGAGAAAATCGAGTCTTTTTTAATTTTTTAATTTATTGAATATAATTATGCCACTGCTTGATTATATCTATATTTTACTGTAGCTTGATCCAAAGCAACATATACTTGAGTAGTTCTCAAGTCACTATGTCCTAAAATTTGTGCAACATCTTGAATAGGAACGCCTTTCCTTACTAAATCAGTCGCCAAAGTTCTTCGAAAGCGATGTGGATGAACATTATTTACATTTGCTCTTTTCCCTAGACGTTTTACAATAAACTCAATACCTTCTTTTGTAAGACGACGATGCGGTGCTTTGTTTGACACAAATAAAGCGCAGTTGTTATCGTCTCGATTATTGAGATACTGCCTTAAATACTCTGTTGAAACTTCTGAGAGATAAAATCTTCTTTCTTTCCCGCCTTTCCCAATAACAGTAGCCTCACGTGTTGTAAAGTCAATGCTGCTTCTATCTAAAGATATCACTTCTGACACTCTTAGTCCAGAGGCATAAAGAAACTCAGAAAGTGCAAGATCTCTTAAGTTTTCGCACGCATTTTTTAATTTCTCGCGTTCAACTGCAGTAAATGGCTTACGTACAATTTTATCATATTTAATTTGCTTCACAGCCCTGGCAGGATTTTGTGCTATAACTCCTTCATCTTGTAGCCATGTAAAATACGATGATATCGTTTTTCGCATGTTTTCAAGAGTTCTGTTGCTTATTTTATGGTTATCTTTATAAAGAGGCAAATATAATCTTAGATCATATGGAGACACTTCTGGCATCCTTTTATTAAGAAATGCGACTAATTTCTCTAATTCTGGCTGGTAACGCTTTAGTGTACGAATTGATTTTCCTTCAAGTTTTTTTGTTGCAATAAATTTTCTAACAAGGCCTAGATTTGTTTCATCATGAATTATTATATCCGTACAGCGTTCCTGCACTTCATAGTCTTGTAATTGTATTAACATTACATGTTCAATTTTATCTTTTATTTCTTTGTCAATGTCAGGCAGGGATTCAAGTACCCTATCAATTATTTTCGCTCTTACATCCATCTTTGCCACTCCTTTTTTATTTTAGTATAGCAAATATTTTCTTTATGTACTTTGCTAAACCACGCTTTTATATCCAAATGTTATTGTTTAACGCCATTTCATCCGTTGCATCTGAGCAAAATGCAACATATTGTTTCGAAAAATTCGATATTTGCTAAGTTTTTAGAATCTAAAAGTGGCAAATTGGTTCTATAAATGAATCAAATTCAGACCAAAAGAAAGTAAAAGCGTGGTTTAATGCAGTGACTTTCAAGTCAGAAAAATTATTTTATTTTTATTAATTAACAATGGAGGATGATATTATGTCAAAAATCATTTTAGCAGACACAACTTCTTATGAAATAAGCGAGGGGGCAAGCCTTCAAGCCGTTGAGCTTATAGTAGATTCATATTCAGATTTAAAAGAGGTGGAATCCGCATTGAAAACTTCAGGGAATTTAGAATCTGTGCAGTTTTCAGATACTATTGGTGTTACCGGAGAGTATCAGTATTTAAAGTTGACTTCAGATGTATTTGATTCAGTGAAAACTGATGGAGATAAGGTAAAGGCGACCATTCGTCTTACAAATATGTCTGATCTTGAGATTAGTGTTTTAGAATTACAGAAAGGACAATCAGTACAGGATGGAGCAATTGCAGATCTTGGAACTGTTGTTTCTGATATTGCAGGAGGTGAGTGATAATGGTAAATTTTTATGTTAGCAAAATTTTAAATGGGGACATCAATACATCCACTGATGAAGCTTGGAAAATTGAGGATGTGCCAAGCTTATGGCAGAAAAAAGTAAAAGAACAACTTGAAAAATAATTTTAAAACTTAAGAATCAAACATGTTTTTGAAAAGAAACACCAGTTTTGGTGTTTCTTTTTTTATTGCAAAAAATGGAGGTAATAATATGAGTTATACACTTGTAAAAAATCTAACAACTGTAAACTATACTAAAGGCAACAGTGGAAGAAAATATATTGTTATTCATTATACTGGAAATAAAACCGATACTGCTGCAAACAATGCAAACTATTTTAAGAGTACAAACAGGGGCGCATCCGCTCATTACTTTGTAGACAAGACTCAAGTCGTGCAAGTAGTGGATGATGCAAATACATCATGGGCTGTTGGTGTCAATTATGGTTCTAATAATCTTTTTGGGAAATGCACAAATGCTAATAGCATTAGTATTGAGATGTGTTCCGATGGTGGTAAAATTGCAGATGCTACATACAAGAACACTGTAGAACTGACAAAGAGTTTGATGAAAAAGTATAATATTCCAGCTTCAAATGTAGTGCGTCATTGGGATGTGTGTTCCAAAGCATGTCCTGGATGGACAGGTTGGGGAGCAAATGGAAAAGATGCATCCATCTGGAATCAGTTTAAAAAAGATATTGGCGGAACAGCGTCTACGTCTACGTCAACATCCTCTTCGTCTTCCTCTACTTCTAAGCCATCTTCTAGCTCTTCGTCCAAACCCACAATCACATTTAAATATCGTGTAAAAGCCGGAGGTAAATGGTACCCGGAAGTGAAAAACCTGAACGATTATGCAGGCGTTAGAGGTAAGTCAATCACTGATATTGCTATTGGTGTTGATCGTGGATCTGTTTGGTATCAGGTACATATTAAAGGAGGCGGATGGCTTCCGAAAGTAACTGGATACAATATCAATGATGCCAAAAATGGGTATGCTGGAAATGGTAAGGTAATCGATGCTGTGAGAGTATATTACAATACTCCGTCTGATTACGCTAATAAATATGGTTATCAGAAAGCTCAATATAGAGTAAGTCCTGTAAATGGAAATTATTATTCCTGGCAGTATGATAATGAAACAGGTGGCGGACAGGATGGATATGCTGGCACATTTGGTAAAGCAATTGATAGATTCCAGATTTTCTAAACTATAATAAAATAGGGTAGTTGAGTTTTACTCTTCTACCCTATTTTTTACGATTTATAAAATACTCAGATAAAACAACAGTCCAATCTTATCTGAATATTTTAGATATCATATGTGCAAGATGCTCCTCCTTTACTTATCTGATTAAAATTACTACTGGTCACGTGATGGTCACGTGGGACTATTTCAAAATTAGGAATGCCGTATTTACAAGGATATTTAAGCCAGTCGGGGCATTCGAATCCCTCCGTCTCCGTTTATCAAAAAAGGAAACTCTATGTAAATGAGCAGCCATTTGCATAGAGTTTTTTCTTCAATAAATTCTTGTGATCCGCCAGCTGTCACAGCTATTATCTTCTTGTTTTGAATAGAAGGAGACGTGCCGTACAGCTGCAACATCCTCTTTGAAAAATTATTGGAAGGGAGTCCTTAAGCAAATCGGAACCGGTATGTTAGGGCACGTCGGTTCCGACTAAAATACTTTTTACTTCATGGGATGCTCTCTGATCAAAGGACTCCCTTTTATTTATCCTTTTGACAACAGACTGTTTATCTTTTCATCCGGCCCGCCCCGCTGTCTCTAATATCTTTGTATAGAACACAGACAGTGATTCGCAATATCTGTTTGAGATCGGGCAGACCATCGAAATATCCAGACCAGACTCCACTGAGTGATTTTCAATCTGCATGATATAGTCATACAGATGCTTAAAGAATTCTTTGTTTGTCGGTCTTTTCATCTTTTTCGACTTTCTGAACACGCTCTCCAGCAGTTCACTGCTGCCGGAATCCCATACAGAATTTACGACTGTTCTTATGTTCTTCTCAACACAGTTCCAGGTGGTATTATAATGCCTGGCGATATCGAGATACAAGGATTTTGTAATGCATGACACACATTCCTTGTCTTCCAGCATTAACTGCATGCCATAAACGACGTAATCATACCCCGTATATGACTTACTCGCACCCAGAGAATCAAGAATACTGATGATTATTCTTTTGTAATTCATAACAATATCCTCCCACCTTTGAGACCCATTCCTTTAATATGGTAAATTGGAAATATCTGGTAAACAATAGCTTTTATTCGACTATTTTCTACCTTAAAACAGACAAAACAGATGCCGTTTTCACGGCATCTGTTTCTCTGTTTTCGAATTCTGGAATCCTTTACTGGTACTGACACATCACTATGATCTTCTGAGGAGTCGTCATAGCCGGAATACTAAATGTTGTGTTTGTATAATAGACAAGAAG
Organism: Candidatus Mediterraneibacter norfolkensis; assembly: GCA_019120615.1. Classification (GTDB taxonomy): domain Bacteria; phylum Bacillota; class Clostridia; order Lachnospirales; family Lachnospiraceae; genus Mediterraneibacter; species Mediterraneibacter norfolkensis. The sequence continues at coordinate 11,112 of DWUT01000062.1, read as the reverse complement.
TTCCGAATTTTCCGGAGTACATGTGTATGGCTGCCCGTTAAGAGTGACAACATTTGTCATTGGACCAACATTGAGCTGAAGAGAATTGTCGTCCGACACCAGATTCTCATCAAAATAAGCCAACATCGCCTGCTGTCCCCTCCGGAGAGAGGTGATGATCTCCGCCCGATACTGCGGCGGATAGACTACCGGTGTAGGGAGATTCGCATCATAAAATACGGCGACACGCAGACCTGCGCGAAGCCGTATATTATCGATGATCGTCGTGTCTCCGGATACGACTACGTTTACAATATTGGAATTACTGATCAGAGAGATCATCAATGAACAGCAGGAATCACCTCTGTTTACACTCTGGATCACTCCCTCAATCTTTTCATATGTCTCGTATGCCATAACAAAAAAACTCCTTTTTCTTTATATTATGCATACATCCTTTTGAATGTCAGTGTCTCTGATCTTTATTCCCGTAGATTTCCGCAAACCTGGCGGCAAAAGAAACCGGCTCGTGTCCTGCATACAGGTGGGATATATCGCCGATCTTCAGCCCCCTGAAATATGCAATACCTTTCTCCCGCTCCTCTGTGACAACTTCTGTCACGGAAGAAGGCGCCAGCGCCAGGCTGTGCCAGAGCACGAACGGGGACACGCTCCACAGATGGGACAGAAGCACACAGCTCACACCGAAATGACAGAAAAAAGTGAGCGTCTCTTCACTCTCCCGCTCGACACGGTAATGCGCGCCTTCCCTGACATATCCATGTTCTTCCAGAAGTCGGTCAAATGCTTCCGTCACCCTGTCATATATTTCTACAAGATCTGAGTTGCGGCTAATCTCTGATGTCCTCCATTTTTCTGCATCTGAATATTCGCTGTGCTCTGTCCAGTATGAGGGCACGACATCCCATATGATCCGGGGGAGATATCTCCCGTCTTTCGTTTTCGTGTCCGGATATGCTTTTATGAAATGAGGGACTTTATTTAAATCGATCTTTGCCGGGAACTCTTCCAGCCAATCAAGCGTCTCCGCGGTCTTCCCCGTTCTTTTCAGGGAAGGTGATGCCGTATCGCGTGCTCTTCCAAGGGGTGAGACAAAGCAGTTGCCCAGTTCAAGGCTTTCCGCCCTCTTTGCAAGGAGTTCCACCTCTCTTTTGCCTTTCTCTGTCACAGTATCATTTTCATAGTCCGGATCTCCGTGTCGTATAAACAATAATCTCATTTCTCTTCCTCCAGTATCCGGTCCAGCCATCTCACCCCCATCTCCGGCCACATGCCCACTTCATCAAGAACACGTCGGAGATGCTCCTTTACTTCCGGCGTCCATTTCTCCGACTTCGGTTTCGAAATCCCCCGCTCTTCCAGTATCTCTTCCCCTTTTTCAGCAGGATATTTTGTCTTTCCTTCTTTGATCGCAGCCGCCAGTTTCACAAGCTGTTCCAGAGTGTATGGATCCCGGTTTTTCCCTTCCAGCCAATCCTCATTTGCGATAGACATTCCATGTACGCCGTCCGAAAATACATGATGGGCATATCTGACTCCCACTTTTCTGCAGGCCTCCGCAAAGAAATAGCTGTGTTCCACGGGAACAGTGGCGTCCGGAGCAGTCTGCCAGATGAAACAGGGAGGAGTATCTTCCGTCACATAGTCTTCCAGCGTCATATATCTCAGTTCCTCTTCATCCGGCTCTTCCCCGAGAAGCGCCCGGAAAGATTCACTGTCCGTATATCCCTTTGAAGTGATCACAGGATATGCAAGGATGGCTGCATCCGGACGGTTGGAGACTTCATCGTACTCCGTGCGGCAGTCTTTCACGTCTTTGTAATGTACACACAGGCTCGCGCAGAGATGTCCCCCTGCGGAGAATCCGCACACAACGATCTTGTTCGGATCGATCCTGCACGCCTCTGCATGTTTCCGTATGATCCGCACCGCTCTTGAAATATCGTTGAGAGGCAGTCTGTCCAGAGGTTCCTCCAGATAGTTGACTGTATAGGCCAGCACGAATACGTTGTATCCCGCCTTGTAAAACCATCTTGCCACCACATCTCCCTCGGATGGTGAAGCATATCGGTACGCACCCCCGGGAACGACAAGCATTGCCGGGCGGATCTTTTTATCCTCATGGATATAACTCACCACCAGTGGAATAAAATCATATGCATCCGCATAGGAATATTCTTCTTTTTTCCATATCTCTACTCTCTGTCCTATCATTCACTGTACCTCCATCAGACTGATCGCATTTTCGTTTCATTCGTTTTTATCATACAGCACGGTCCCCGGAAAGTAAAGCGACTGCCGAAAAGACGTCCCCACTGACAAAAAAAGCCGGCATGACCGGCTGCTGCCAGATGTGATTCTCCATCCGGCGGCCGCCTTCCATACCGGTCTTACCGTCCATTCATTCTATTTATCTGTCCCTTCAAAACAGGAAACAATCTTCTCTCCATCCAGATACTGATTCTGGACTTCATAGAACTTCTCATCTTCTACTGCTTTCGCCAGTTCTGCGTCAACCGGCATCTTTCCGAGAACAGGGATCCCCAGTTCTGATGCGTTCTCCTCGATGTGGCTCTCTCCGAAGATCTTGATCTCTTTCCCGCAGTCCGGACATTTCACATAACTGTAGTTTTCAACTACTCCGAGCACTGGGATGTTCATGGCCTGGGCCATATTGTAAGCTTTCTTCACGATCATCTGAACCAGCTCCTGCGGAGATGTCACGATGACAACGCCGTCCACCGGAAGTGACTGGAATACCGTCAGCGGCACATCACCTGTTCCGGGCGGCATATCCACAAAGAGATAATCCAGATCTCCCCACATTACATCTGTCCAGAACTGTTTTACGACGCCTGCGATGACCGGTCCTCTCCAGATCACAGGATCCGATTCATTCGGCAGGAGAAGATTGACTGACATTACCTGTGTCGCATCTTTCGCTGTACACGGGAAAATCATGTTTTCTTCTGTACCGGACGCCTTTGTGTGGATACCATACATCTTCGGGATTGATGGTCCTGTGATATCAGCGTCCAGAATGCCGACTTTGTAACCATTCTCTCTCATCAGCCTTGCCAGGGAAGCCGTCACAAGAGACTTACCGACTCCGCCCTTTCCACTGACGACTCCAATGACCTTCTTTATCTGTGAATACTTGTTCGCCGGTTCACGGAAATCTGTCTTTTTACTGCTGCAGGAATCTGCATGCGCGCAGCCTGCACAGGATTCTTCCGTACATTCACCGTTGTTCTGTGTTTCTGCCATAATTGCTTTACCTTCTCTCTGATAATTTTCGCCCCCGCAGTCCGGAAGAACGATTTTTATCCCGCACTGCAGATGGTCTCCCCCGATAGTATAACATATTATGCCGCAATCTTGTACAAAATTGTTAATTTTCCGTCAAATTCCTTTGGTCAGAGCTGCAGTTCACACCTCGTTAAATCAGATCAGACCGGCAGCACTGTTCTCAAGCTGTGCCTTGGCTGAACGCATCTCCTCGACTTCCGCTTCCGTCACCTTATCCAGTCTGCATTTCACGACCAGTTTTCTGAGACGGGCGATATCTGTTTTCATCTGTTTCTTTACCGATTTATCAAGCTGTTTACCGGCATTCTTCATCGCCTGTTCCGCTTTTGCCAGAAGGCTCTGAGAATCATTCAGCACTTCCATCGCTTCCCTGCGCACCTGATCCAGTCCGGCATACTGCTGCGCATCTGCCATGGCCTGACTGATCTCATCCTCGGACATCCTGTCGTTCGCCGTGATCGTGATGGACTGCTCTTTTCCTGTGTCCAGGTCCCTCGCCGATACTTTCAGGATACCGTTTGCATCGATATCAAAAGTCACCTCGATCTGGGGCACTCCCGCGGGAGCTGACTTGATCCCTTTCAGCTTGAATTTGCCGATCGTCTTATTGTCCCGTGCCATGGGGCGCTCGCCCTGAAGGACATGGATCTCCACCGTTCTCTGGTATGGAGCCGCAGTGGAAAAGATCCTGGAATACCGGGTCGGGAGAGTCGTATTTCTCTCGACCAGCCTGGTCGCCACTCCGCCCACCGTCTCGATGGAAAGACTCATCGGCGTCACATCAAGAAGAAGCAGATCCTTGCCCGTGCCTGCCGCCACCAGTCCGTTTCCCTGAAGTGTGCTGCCCAGGATTGCCGCCCCTTTCGCCACGCACTCATCCGGATTGATATTCTTGGAAGGTTCTTTCCCTGTCATCTGCCGTACCTTATCCTGGATCGCGGGGATACGTGTGGAACCGCCGACAAGGAGTACTCTTCCGAGTTGGGAGGGATTGATCCGGGCGTCATTTAACGCATTCCGCACCGGTTCTTCCGTCCTTGCGATCAGGTCGCTGATCAGTTCCTCGAATTTTGCCCTTGTGAGGGTCATATCCATGTGGACCGGTTCTCCCTTCACCTGGGTCAGATACGGGAGCACGATGTGTGACGTTCCGGAGGAAGAGAGTTCCTTCTTCGTCCTCTCCGCCGCATCCCGGACACGCTGCATTGCAGCGAAATCCTTATTCAGATCCACATGGTGCTCATTGCGGAAATTCTGTACGATCCATTCTACGATCCTCTCATCGAAATCATCTCCGCCGAGATGGTTGTCGCCTGCCGTCGCAAGCACTTCCACCACTCCGTCACCGATCTCGATAATGGAAACGTCAAAGGTTCCTCCACCAAGATCATATACCATGACCTTCTGCGCTTCACCGTGATTCAGTCCGTAGGACAGTGCTGCACTGGTCGGCTCATTGATGATACGCTTCACGTTCAGCCCGGCGATCCGCCCGGCGTCTTTTGTCGCCTGTCTCTGGATATCATTAAAATAAGCTGGAACAGTAATGACTGCATCCGTCACCTCTTCTCCTATGAAGTCCTCGGCGTCCTTCTTCAGCTGTCTTAAGATCATCGCACTGATGGTCTGCGGTTTGTACTCGGTGCCGTCGATCTTCACGCTCCAGCCAGTCCCCATATGTCTTTTCACTGAACTGATCGTCCGATCCGGATTCGTGACTGCCTGCCTGCGGGCGCTCTCTCCCACCAGCCGTTCCCCTTTTTTCGTAAACGCCACTACGCTCGGAGTAGTCATGCTCCCGGATGCCCCGGGTATGATAACGGGAACATTATTTTCCACCACCGATACGCAGCTGTTCGTCGTTCCGAGATCGATCCCGATTACTTTTCCCATGTTCTGTACTGCTCCTTCCTCTTCTGCCTTATCCTATTCAGGAATTCCTCTGACATTCCTGAAATTCGACCCTAATATAGAATAATACTATATATTTATCCCGAGTCAATAGAGTTCACACTTCTTTTATAAGGCTTTAGAAATGTTTCACAAAACCGGGGAAAGTATTATTCCGGCCGCATGATAGACGGCGCCTTTTCCTCCCGGGTCACATCCCTGAGCCATCTGTACTTCCGGTATCGCCAGGTAGTGATCGGAATTTTAATGATCTCATCGCTCATCAGGATCACGTACACCACCGGAACGCTCAGTTTGAACACAAAGGCAGCAATAAAACCGAGAAAGATAGAACAGCACCACATGGTACTCACGTCCAGGATCAGGCCGAACCTGGTATCCCCTCCCGAACGGAAAATACCGACAACCATTGTTGTATTATACGCCTGCCCCACCACAAAGTAGGACATCACCAAAAACATGAATCGCAGATATCCTCTCGCCGTCTCCGACAGGGAGAGTGCCGCTGCGGCAAAAGGAGACACCGCCAGTATCACCGCGCCTCCCAGGACGCCCATTATGACACTGAGCAGGATAAAGCGTTTGGAATATGCTCTTGCATGTTCCGGCTTCTTCTCCCCGATGGTCTTTCCCAGATAGATCGCTGCCGCGCTGGATAACCCAAAGGCCACTACCGTGGCAAGCTGTCTCGCCACCTGAGCCACCGAGTTTGCCGCCACTGCCGAACTGCCCATATGGCCCAGGATCGCAGTATTCGCCGCTGTCCCCAGCCCCCACATCACCTCATTAACAATGACCGGGAGGGCGTATCTCATAAAATCACGGAACAGCACGCTGTCAGTGTGGAGCACATATTTTAATCTCAGCTTCACATCCCGGTTAAAGAAATGTGCATACCCCGCCACCAGGATCACTTCCAGTATACGTGAACAGAGCGTTCCGAGGGCAGCTCCGCTGACTCCCATCGCCGGGCATCCCAGCAGCCCAAAGATGAAGATGGAGTTCAGCACGATATTGCACAGGAGTGACATCAGATAGACCACCGTCGCCACGATGACCCGCTCTACACTCCTCATAATGTACAGGTATGCCTGGGTGATCCCCATCAGCACATAAGAAAACGCCACGATCCGCAAGTATTTGATCCCTTCCGAGATCACTGCCGGATCACTGGTAAAGATCTGCATCAGCGTTCCCGGTATGGCAAGCGCCGCCACAGTAAAGAGCGCGGTCACACAGACCCCCGCCTTCACCGCCATTCCCAGGATCTTTTCGATCGAAGTCCGGTCCCCCTTTCCCCAGTACTGAGCGGTCAGAACAGTCGCTCCCGACGTCAGACCGAACAGGAACAGGGTCATGATATACTGCACCTGCCCCGCCAGGGACGCCCCCGAGAGCGCCGTCTCCCCGACGCCGCCCAGCATGATAACGTCCGCGGCAGACACACCCACATTGATCAGATTCTGGAGTGCCATCGGCACCACCAGAGCAATGACATTCCGGTAAAATTTTCCCCAGTCGATCCCAAGATCGTTCTTCTGTTTTGCAAACATCTCTTATCCCTCAACTACATTTTTATTCTATCCCGAGATTTCTGATTTCTTCAAAGATCTCTCTCATGGAAATCTTCAGTTCCCCTCCGAAGATTCCCACCGGCACCTCATCCCCCGGTCCGTATATGGACGGAACCTCCGTCTCATCTGTCCAATATACGACAGCCTTCTCTGTGTCCGGATCGATCATCCAGTACTCCCGCACGCCCGCCTGAGCATATTTCCCCAGTTTCAGTTTCCCGTCCATCTTCAGCGAGGACGGCGAAGCGATCTCGATCACCAGATCCGGAGCTCCCATGATACAGCGTCGGATCAACTTTGACCTGTCACAGAGGACCAGCACATCCGGCTGGAGCATGGTACGGTCATCACAGTCGATCTGAACGTCCACCGGCGATGAAAAGACAAGGCATCCGACCTTTTTCTTCCTGATATAGGTCTGAAACGCAGTCGTCAGAAGGGGGATGATAAACTGATGGATCGTGCTCGGTGCTGCCATGTCATAAATAGCTCCATCAAGCAGTTCCACTCTTCTTTCATCCGGAAGAGCATAATAATCTTCCAGTGTGTATTCTCCCTGCCTCTTCCTGCCCGCGGTTCCATATGCTGGCTCAGTCTCCCTGACAGACTCCGGCCAATCCTTTCCCGTTTCCGGTTTCTCTTTTGCATCCGGAAGAAGCACCGCTTCCAGTGCTTCCAGAGTAGACGACCTGGGCGACTTTGTCTCCCCGCTGAAAATCTTCTGAAGTGTTCCCAACGGGACTCCGGACAGTTCCGAGAGCTTTGTCATGGAATATCCCTTTTCCTGCTTATAATACCTGAGCCGTGAAAGATTCATCTCCATTCCTCCTCTGCCCCAAAAGATTCTGCGCACAGGATCCTTTTAATCGGATAGGGGAAGATTCCCTTCCCCTATCCCCCGCGATACCACGGGCAGCTCACGGCAAAGCCGCTTGCAGGGCTTATCGCGCAAAAACGGTTGGAATACGGTTTCTTTTTCAAATTATACCGTATTTCAACCGTTTTGGTCAAGCTATATTACTCTTTCCCGTCAAAGCAATAGGTACATACCCGGCATGGCTCCAGACCGATGGATGCGATAAGGTCATCCAGTCTGTGGTAACGCAGCGTGGTAAAATTCTGCAGCCTGCGGATCTCCTCGATCATCTGCGCGTAACGGCAGGTATCCGGATTCGTATATTCTTCCAGTACTTCTTCCGGACAGTTGTCTCCTTCCTTCTCCCGGATCACACGTCTCGTGATCAGTTCCATCTCCGACTTGGACCTGGAGAAGTTCAGGTATTTACAGCCGTATACAAGAGGCGGACATGCCGGGCGGACGTGAACTTCTTTTGCTCCGCTCCGGTAGAGGAACTCTGTCGTCTCGCGGAGCTGTGTCCCGCGGACGATGGAGTCGTCGATCAGGAGCAGCTTCTTATTCTCGATCAGCGCCTGGACCGGGATCAGCTTCATTCTCGCGATCAGATCCCTCTGGCTCTGATTCGTGGGCATGAACGACCTGGGCCAGGTCGGTGTATATTTGATAAACGGTCTCGCATATGGGATTCCTGATTCATTTGCATAGCCGATGGCATGCGCTACACCGGAATCCGGCACTCCGGCGACGATATCCGGATGGACCGAGTCCCCGTCCCGCTTCGCCAGCATACTCCCGCAGCGGTAGCGCATCTCTTCTACATTTACCCCCTCATAGGCTGAAGTCGGATATCCGTAGTACACCCAGAGGAAGGAACAGATCTTCATCTTATTGTACTGGGGTTCCACAAGCGTCTCCACGCTCTCCGGAGTGATATAGACAATCTCCCCCGGTCCCAGTTCCTTATAATGATCGTATCCAAGGTTCAGATAGGCAAAATTCTCAAAAGACACACAGTAGGCATCCTCCTTCTTCCCGATGACCACCGGAGTTCTTCCGTGGAGATCCCTCGCCGCATAAATTCCTTCCTTTGTCATGATCAGAACCGTCATGGAACCGTCTACCAGTTCCTGCACATACCGGATCCCCTCTGTGATGGACTCCTTCCGGCAGATCAGGGAACCTACCAGCTCCGTCGCATTGATCTGTCCTCCACTCATCTCCAGAAAATGCGTCCTGCCGTCCTGATACGCTTTCTGAAGTATCTCGTCCTGATTGTTGATCTTTCCTACTGTCGTGATCGCGAAGCTTCCCAGATGAGACTGTAAAAGCAGGGGCTGGGGCTCATAGTCCGAAATACATCCGATCCCCAGGTTTCCCTGCAGTTCCTCCACGTCCCGCTCAAATTTCGTCCGAAACGGAGAATTCTCTATATTATGTATTGCGCGGTTGAATCCGCCTGCGCCGTAAACCGCCATTCCTCCCCTTCTCGTCCCCAGGTGAGAGTGATAGTCAACCCCGTAAAAAAGTTCCAAAACACAATCCCTCTTCGATGCCACACCGAAAAATCCACCCATGAAATATGTCCTCCTTCATACCTCTCTGCCGTAAGCCCGGCTCGCCGGGCTTACATTTCCGTTTCATTCATACTCACTCATAAAGCATAAAGTAGGGCAGGGGGAAAAGTCAATAACCAATGCTGATATTTCTTTTCCCCCTGCCCTATCGGCGTCTCAGTTCACTTCCTGGCTGAGTCTGCATAAGCACTCGCCGCGCTGACGCTCTGTTTTCACTGAATTCACTATAACATATGGCGATGGGTTTCTCAATATTTATATAATTCCACCATCATGCAGGACGGCATGTCCCCGAAACGGAGCGACATCTTCTCATCTCCGTTCATGACTCTGCCCGGTTTCCATTCGCCGTTTTCGATCGTACCTTCCTCGATCTTCAGATAATCCACTGTGAACGGCTCTCCTGTCTTCGGCATAAAGGTAAACTGAGAGTTCATTCCCACAAGGAGGAATCTGTTCTTTTCCAGCTCAATCACAGTGCCTGCTGACAACGGTTTCGCGCTCTGCTTCGGAGAATAACCAACCAGAAGATCATAGTCGGAAAACCGGAGGAACGTACCAAAATCCGTCTCGGATTTCTTCACATAAGATTTCATCTGATCTGTACCCCTGTATTTCAGGAGAAGAGGTTTCATCTGATCGATCAATCCATAAGTCTTTTTCAGATATTCTTTGCTTCCTGTAATGTCAAATGCAGACGGATCGATATTCAGCGCGATCATCACTTCCATCGGCGGCCTGTCCACTGCTTCCGGCGGAAGTGCAAGTTCTTCAATGCCAAAGGGTGAATAGCCGATGGCGTTCTTTGCTGTAAATGCATACATGCAGTAAGAAGAGGTCATGGCATCCTTTCTCACTTCCGGAACAAAGAGCGGATTCCCGTCATATCCGTATCTGTCCAGAATCTCCGCCACATAGGGCACATAGATATCCGGAGCCAGGGTAAACAGGGAAGGAGCTGTCTTTTTCCAGATCTTATGCATCTCTTTTACCGGACCTCCCGACGGATAAGATCCCGGATACCAGGGATACTGTTTCAGCCACGCGTTTGCATAACAGGGCAGCGGATACTCTTTTCTTCCCGCCGAAGTGATCTTCTCCACCGCCGACGCAAAATAATATGCCATAAATGCTTCTCCGGCATCCTCACCAAACACCTCTGTCCATGTGCCGTTCTTTCCGAAACATTCTGCCAGTTCTGCCGGGATCTGCTCCCCGAACGCTTTCTGCCCCTGCACGCTGTAATCCCTGTCTGTTCCCATCAGACCGATCTCGTTTTCCACCTGCATCATGATCACCGTGGACTCTTCCCCGTCTGTCTCTCGGATGTGTTTCATGATCGCGGCAAACGCTGCAGCATCCTTTTCTACGGCTGCCTCACACAGAGGCGAAATCGTGTTAATCTTCTTTCCGTCCGGCTTTTCCGCCCTGAAATAAATCTCTGTACTCTTTTTCATCCACTCCGGGACATACATGGACTCCGCATTCTTCCAGAGGCCAAACCAAAGGAAGACAAGATGCATTCCGTTTTCACGCGCCTGCCTGATCAGACCGTCCATCACCTCAAAATCATAATTTCCCTCTTCAGCCTCAATCTGTTCCCAGTAAAGAGGGGCGACGACGGTATTCATGTTCAGATCTCTCAAATTGGGCCACACTTCCCTCTCCATATAAGAAAGGCTGCTGGACGCAGAATTGTGTATTTCACCGCCAAGGATAAAAAAAGGTTCGTCGTCTACATATAACGTCTGGATCCCGTTTACTTCTATGATCTGTGGTATCTGCTTCATAATCATTTTCTCCTTTTTTAATTTTCAGTCCGGACTTTTCTTATAAATATTATAGTTCTTCTTGACCTTTTCCCTCAATCTTAATATTATAATAT
>DWUT01000061.1 GCA_019120615.1 Candidatus Mediterraneibacter norfolkensis | reverse complement strand
GATCCTTAGTCTTGCTCGTCTGCCAATTCCGACACTTCCGCATCTCTATATTTGTCGGTCTCAACTGTCTTTCCAACAACTGACCAAAAAAATATTACTATAAATCAATAAAAAAGTCAACAACTTTTTCCGATTTTCTGTTATCCTGTTATCCGCACCGGGGAACACTGTTTACACAGCACCCCAATGCGTCATTATCTTATTGATATTTATTTCTTCTGTCTTCCCGCCGGACTATTCCATATTCCCCGGGAATCTCGGGATTCCGTCAAACCCAGCTTTCAGGTCTTCATCTGTCGGAATATAATCCGTCATCTCTCCGTTATTAAACTTCTCATAGGCAACCATATCAAAGTATCCTGTTCCGGTCAGGCCGAAGAGGATCGTCTTCTCCTCCCCTGTTTCCTTGCACTTCATCGCCTCGTCAATGGCAGCCTTGATCGCGTGGCTGCTCTCCGGCGCCGGAAGGATCCCTTCCACTCTCGCAAACTGCTCTGCCGCCTCAAATACGGAAGTCTGCTCTACAGAACGCGCCTCCATGTATCCGTCATGGTAGAGCTGTGAAAGCACTGAACTCATACCGTGATAGCGGAGCCCTCCTGCATGGTTTGCGGACGGGATAAAGCCGCTGCCCAGTGTGTACATCTTCGCCAGCGGGCATACCATGCCGGTGTCGCAGAAGTCATAGGCGAACACGCCCCGTGTCAGGCTCGGGCAGGAAGCCGGCTCAACCGCGATAAACTGATAGTCCGCTTCTCCTCTCAGCTTTTCTCCCATGAACGGAGAGATCAGTCCGCCCAGGTTAGAGCCGCCGCCTGCGCATCCGATAATGATATCCGGTTTGATGCCATACTTATCCATGGCGATCTTTGTCTCCACACCGATCACAGACTGATGAAGGAGGACCTGATTCAACACGCTTCCAAGTACATATCTGTATCCTTCTGTATGCGTTGCCACCTCGACGGCTTCCGAGATCGCGCATCCGAGACTTCCCGTTGTTCCCGGGTGCTCTGCAAGAATCTTGCGTCCTACTTCTGTTGTATCAGAAGGAGACGGAGTCACACTTGCTCCGTATGTCCGCATCACTTCGCGGCGGAACGGCTTCTGCTCGTAGGAGCATTTTACCATAAACACTTTGCAGTCCAGGTCAAGATAAGCGCATGCCATAGAAAGCGCAGTACCCCACTGTCCTGCTCCGGTTTCTGTCGTCACGCCTTTGAGTCCCTGTTCCTTCGCATAATATGCCTGTGCGATGGCAGAGTTCAGTTTATGGCTTCCGCTCGTATTGTTTCCTTCAAATTTATAGTAGATCTTTGCCGGTGTCTGAAGCTTCTCTTCCAGGCAGTATGCTCTTACCAGCGGAGCAGGACGGTACATTTTATAGAAATCCCTGATCTTCTCCGGGATCTCAATATACCGGTTATCATTGTCCAGTTCCTGCTTTACCAGTTCCTCGCAGAATACACCACCCAGCTCTTCCGCTGTCATAGGCTGTAATGTCGCCGGATTTAAAAGCGGAGCCGGTTTGTTCTTCATATCGGCGCGGACATTGTACCACTCTTTTGGCATCTCGCTCTCTTCCAGGTAGATTTTGTAAGGGATCTTCTTTTCGCTCATTTTCTTACTCCTTTCTTTTCCGGGACACAAAGCTTTCTTTCATCAGATGTTCCACAGGAGAAACACATGATCAGGAATCGGCTAGGGGAAGTTTCCCTTCCCCTAGCCCCCGCGATACCACAGGGCAGCTCACGGTAAAGCCGTTCACTGCCCATTGCCCTGCAAATGCCTGCTCGTGCAAGCACAGCAGCCGCTTGCAGAGCTTATCGCACAAAAAAAAGCTCCTGTCCCATACAACTGAACTATTGCAGGGACAAGAGCTGATATTCAGACTCCTGCGGTGCCACCCGGCTTGATGCATCTGCATCCACTCATTGCATACAAACATATGCTCCTTTTGTTAACGAAGTTTATTCTCCGTCTCGCCTACATGCATCAAAAAACCTTTCCGCCGTTCAGCTCGCCCTCCAAAGCCCATTCGCCTCATATCCGTCATACCGCGTTTCCACCGTCCGCAGCTCTCTGTTATGCAGATCCATGAAGTTACTTGCTCTTCTTCAACGGTTTAGTAAAACTTTATCACGCAGGCCTCTGAAAGTCAACCCATTTTATTCATTTTGACGAATATCACATGTCCGACTTCCAGAATCTGTATTGTCACGGATTCCTTTAGTACCTGTTATGCACTTTCTCTGCAAAGCACATAAAATCCTTCAACTCGATAAATCTTCCGTCATCCAGCACTGCTCTGCCTCTCATTTTTCCAAACACCTGATGCTGGTCAGAAGAGACAAGTCCGGCAGAGAGCCTGGCGGCACGGTCCAGAACAGGTTCGAAATCCATCTCAAAGCGCCCGTTGCTGGAGGTAAACTTCCACGGACTCATGTAGTCTCCCTCCGGGATGTGGAATGTCACGTCATCCAGCTTGTGTGCTTTCCCGTCGTAAAAGATCACGTTTTCTGTTGCCGCGGACGTATCTCCGAAACCATATCCTATATTAAACCCGAAAGGCTTTCCTCCGACAGTTCCGTTTCCTGATCCCCAGTACCATATATTGTCGTAGGTCCACACGCCTCTGCCCCAGTCCAGCGTCCCATAATCTCTTTTCGGATGGAACCAGTATGTCTCCTCATCCCAGGCCATATATCCTTCTGCGGGCATACAGTTTATCTTCCTGTTATAATAAAACGCCTTCTTCTTCCGCCACGGCGTTGCCATAGAGATGGAGTCCATCTCGGGCTGGTCCAGCGTGATCTCACAGTAGAACGGTTTTCCCTGCCAGAAGTCCTTAAAATCACAGGAGATCATCCTTCTCCCGTCTTCCACACGAAACTCCATCCGGAGCCTTTTATCCCGGTATTCTGTAACTCCGCTCTCCGAAGTAGAGGGCATCTTCATCTTTCCCATCGGCAGGACGTTCAGGATCGTTTCCGTGTGTTCCCATTTCTCCTTAAAATTCAGGATGGATACAGACTGCAGGCCGATATATCCGTCGTCAGAAAGCGTAAAGGCCGCGCCGTAGTCCTCATTCATCACCAGATAATAATCCCATTCCTTGATGCGGAATGCCGGCGAGGCGATCCTGTCTCTATCATATTCCCACACCGGTCCCCTCGCCCATCCAGGCTCCGTGATCTTTCCATCCTCGTCGAGCAGTGGCTGGCGCCGGATCACTTCATGGTTTCTCATGCTATCACACTCCCCAGAAAAAAGAAATGCCCGAATCCCAACAGGGACCGGGCTTCATGGACTTATTGTACTACGCGATCTTCTCTTTTGCAAGAGCTGCAAGTGTAGCAAATCCCTCTTTATCGCTCACTGCCATCTCAGCAAGCATTTTTCTGTTCATATCAACATTAGCCAGCTTCAGGCCGTGCATGAACTTGCTGTAGGAAAGTCCGTTCATTCTTGCAGCTGCGTTGATACGTGCGATCCAGAGCTGTCTCATCTGACGCTTGCGCTGCTTTCTTCCTGCGTAAGCTGATGTGAGCGCTCTCATTACAGACTGTTTTGCAACTCTGTACTGTTTGGAACGTGCGCCTCTGTATCCTTTCGCCAGTTTCAGTGTTCTGTTATGTTTCTTCTTAGCGTTCATTCCGCCTTTGATTCTTGCCATTTCTTACTCCTCCTTCATCAACTTCCAGATATTACAGATAAGGTAATACCTTTTTCATGTTCTTTACATTCGTTGCATCAGTAATCGTAGCCTGTCTGAGGTTTCTCTTCCTCTTTGTAGACTTCTTCGTTAAGATATGGCTCTTGTAAGCTTTATTTCTTTTCAGTTTTCCTGTAGCTGTTTTTTTGAAGCGCTTTGCAGCCGCTCTATTTGTTTTGATTTTTGGCATGATGATTTCCTCCTTTATTGTGCTGCCTTTCAGGACATTCATCCCGGGTTACGGATTTAACGTTTTTCAGTTAA
>DWUT01000060.1 GCA_019120615.1 Candidatus Mediterraneibacter norfolkensis | reverse complement strand
CCCATGAAAAAAGATCAACTACTCCTTCTGCCGCAGCGTCCCCACCACAGTATCCACCTGGTTATTGATATGCTGCCCCGTAATGCTTGTCGCTTTCTCTTTATCTCCCGCCGCAATAGCGTCGATGATTGCCTTATGCTCGGCGATGAGCTGGGGATAACACTCTTTCTTCTTCAGGTACTCGATACGGTAGCGGTACATCTGCTCCCGGAGGTTATTGAGGAGCTGGATCAGACGCCGGTTGTCGGTAGCTTCAAAGATCACGTCGTGGAACGCCACGTCTGCCTCGGCGATCTTCGTGATGTCGTCACTGTCCAGCACATCCCGGAATTGAAGTGCCGCAGACCGCAGCTGCTCAAGCCCTTCCTCATCGATACGGTCACAGGCAAGCTGCACCGCCAGTTCCTCCAGGGCGCAGCGCACTTCCAGCACATCCCTCAGATTCTTCTCAGTGATCTCCGCCACCTCGGCGCCTTTTCTCGGGATCATCAGAACAAGTCCTTCCAGCTCCAGCTTGCGGATCGCCTCCCGGATCGGAGTCCTGCTCACCCCCAGCTTGTTTGCCAGCTGAATTTCCATCAGTCTTTCACCCGGCTTCAGTTCCCCCCGGAGTATCGCCTGTCTCAGCGTATTGAACACAACGTCTCTCAGCGGGAGATATTCATTCATCGTAACTTCAAAGTCTGTACTCATATTAATTCCTCCTGACACTGTGTATATTGGTGACATACACCTGTTTCGCAAGTGACCTGTCTCTTATGTTTTTCTGCGCTGTCTTAGCCGCCGCCCGGCTCTCAAACAGCCCGAACACCGTCGGCCCGCTGCCGCTCATCATGGCGCCCAGCGCTCCGGCGTCAAGCATCGCCGTCTTGATCTCATCGATGACCGGATGCATGGGGATCGTGACGTCCTCCAGCACATTTCCCATGGAAGACGCGATCTTCCTGAGATCCCCTGCTTTCAACCCGTCAATGATCCCGTCGATATCGGGATGCTCTGTGATCTTTTTTGAGTCCAGCGCCTCATACACCGCTTTCGTGGAGACGCTGACAGGCGGCTTTGCTATGAGCACCGCGCATTTCGGCATGGGCGGAAGTACACTCAGTTCCTCTCCGATCCCTTCCGCCAGCACGGTCCCTCTCATGATACAGTAGGGCACGTCCGCGCCAAGCTTTACGCCCCGCTCTTTCAGCTCTTCCATGGAAAGATGCAGTCCGAACATGCGGTTCATCCCGAACAGCACCGCCGCCGCATTGGAACTGCCTCCCGCCAGCCCCGCTGCCACGGGGATATGCTTGTCCAGCCGGATCCTTATCCCTTCATCAATGCCAAACTCATCGATCAGAAGCTTCGCCGCTTTATATGCAATATTATTTTCTCCCGTCGGGAGAAATCCCAGATTTGTCTCAACCCGGATCCCCGGTTCTTTCTGTTTTGTCAGCTTTACCGTATCATACAGATAGATGGACTGCATGATCATGCGCACGTCGTGATATCCGTTTTCCCTTCTCCCAAGTACATCCAGTCCCAGATTGATCTTGGCTAGCGCCTTTAATTCGACCTGATTCATCCTGTGTCCTCCAATCCGTACATCTGCATACAGAGCCCCTTTTTCGGGCTCTGTATGCCTTTACACATTGTATCTTGTATACATTACTACAGTATACTCATATTCTCTTTAAAAATCAACAGCTTATCCCCTGATTTTGTCGATTCATCCTGCAAACCATTCACTTCCATTATTCCCTCAACCGTCGTCATATATTTTTTTGCCAGGCTCCAGAGGTCCTCGCCCTGCTGCACGATATGTCCGACGATCCCGGGACGCTGATCCAGCTCTTCTATATTAATAGGCTGCATTTCCACCTCCGTGATCACTTCCACAGGGATGGTCTTTCTCACAAACGTATCAAACGCCAGCACGGCCTTGATCTCTACGGCTTCGCTTCCCGCAAGCGTGACAAGGAGCTGCTCCACATGATATGCCATGTTGCTGCATACATTGTCCGTCATCCCGCCGCATTCAATGAGATAGGAAAAGGGCACCATTCCCTGCCAGCTCCCGTAAGGCTCCATATCATCCGCCCGCATATACAGAAACGAGACATGAAGGATTCCCTCGACCTGGATGCCTTCCGAAGTGTTCTGCATATGTTCCATCTGGATACTTCCCCGGCTGTGCAGGATCTGGAGCACGTCGTCCTTAAGTTCCGGGAGTTCCAGCCGTTCCGTCACACGGCATTTCGACTGGTTCTGCATGAGCAGTTCCTCATAGACCGCTTCCCGCGTCTGGAACACGCACTGCTTCTCCAGAGAATACATGTCTTCCAGGATCTCCATCTCTTCCTCCTCGTAAATATTCATCCGAAGCCCCAGCGTTCCCTCGATCCCCAGAGTCCGCATTTCCCCGTCCTCATCCATGCGAATATCAACCAGCGTATCCTCCAGCACAGGCTGCACATAGTAATACATATCCTCGGTCACGCCGTCACAGGAAATGCGCCCCTCATAAGGCACAGTCTGGGTGATCCAGTCCGGTTTCTCCTCTCCGGAAAGATACATGCAGAACACAAGCAGCTCCCCCCGCAGGAGCAGTTCATCCTGTCCGGCACGGATATCCAGTTTCCTTATCTCTACTTCCGAGAGCAGGATCTGTCCGATACTCTCCTTGGTCCCCGGCAGCGTGATCTCCTCCTTGATCCGGTAGGTATCCTTCCGGGTGACCGCAACCTTGAGCAGATCGATCTTCTTCATTTTCTTATAGATCGGAATATCACTCTCCACATCAACCGTAGTCTCCTCGTCCTCCAGCCGTTCCCGTCCGATCTCAAGCTCCACCATCACGCGCAGGCTCAGCTTTCTGGAATTCACTACTGAAGAGCTGAATTCCGTGCGTACATTCTGGATAAAAAATGTGTCCTCCTCCCCGTTCTCCATGTACACCATCTCCTCAAAAGGCAGCTTTCCCTCCAGCACGGCAGGTTTGGGGTCAACAGAGGACGTCACATACAGTATCCGGAAATAGACCTTTCCTACTATCCTCACATAATTTTCCACAAGACGGATATCCTCCGTCTTTACCTCCGCCGTCCCCTGTATGATGCGCTGCACATCATCCTTTGCGTCCGGAACATTATAATCCTCATCCAGATAGAACTGGTCGAACGTCCGCTTTCCTTCCCTGACATAATGAATCGGTTTCCTGACTAACTCCATCGCTGTCCTCCTCAATCAAAAATGACATTTTTCCCGACATCCTCGAGCTGAACTACCACATAAGGAAATGTGGTGATCTCTTTTGTCTCCTCCCCCTTTTCCGGTCCCAGAAGGTTTGTATGTATATAGACCGCATCTTCCGTCTCATACAGTCCGTTCACTTCCACGCTGTATCCCGTCGTAAGCTGGGCCCCGTATCCCTCCGCAATATAGAGTGCCCCCTGGTCGGCGTAGGTCAGCCGGAACGGCGCCGCCTTATTTTCCTCGATCAGCAGCTTAAGCTCCTCGGGCGCTGCGTCCTTATCAAGCACGGTAAACTCCAGATCTCTTATCTTCTGCGTCTTCTGCGGTCTCGTGACGCATCCGGCGAGCAGACACGCAAAGACACATAGCGCACAGAAACCTGTGCATATTCTGCCGAACTGTTTCACCTGCAATTTCCCCGCAGCATTTTCCCTATAAAGATATGTAGATTCGGCTCCGATTATTCCCGCGCCTGATGAAAACACGTTCCAGTCCGGCTCTTTTCCTCCTGCTTTTTCTTTGTTGCCTGCCGCAGTATCTGGACATCAATACAGTTATTAAAACTTGTGTCTATTATCTTGTTTTTTCCATAGCACTGGTATATAATAAAAAAGGCGCGCTGGCGCCCGCAGAATTAACGTAAAAGAGGATAAACCCGATGTTTCGTTTTATATGTATCGTAATTTTTCTTATTTTATATCTGATTCTTACTATTCCGGTGCTGATCGTTGAGTGGATCATCGGAAAATTTGACCCCTATGCACGGGATATCAGTTCTCTGCGTATTGTACAGTGGGCATTCCGATTCATACTGAAGATCACCGGCGTAAGAACGACTGTGATCGGAGAGGAAAATGTCCCTGACGAACCGGTTCTGTTCATCGCAAACCACAGGAGTTATTTTGACATCCTGCTGACCTACAGCAGATGCCGACGACTGACAGGGTATATCGCCAAGAAAGAAATGGATCGTTATCTCACCCTTACAAGCTGGATGAAACGTCTCCACTGTCTGTTTCTTGACCGGAAGAATCCGAAAGAAGGGCTGAAGACTATTCTTCAGGCGATCGATGATATCAAAAACGGGATCTCGATCTGCATTTTCCCGGAAGGTACAAGAAATACCGGCGAAGAACTGACCATGCTTCCGTTCCGTGACGGAGCCTTCAAGATCGCCACCAAGACCGGATGTGCCATCGTACCGATCTCGCTGAACAATACTGCTGAGATTTTCGAAAATCATTTTCCGAAAATAAAAAAGACTCATGTGGTCATTGAATACGGAAAGCCGATCTATCCAGATCAGCTGGACAAAGACACAAAGCGCCATATCGGCGATCATGTAGAAAACATCATAAGAGAAACGATCAAAAAAAATGCGGCGCTGGTATAAACCGGTTCCGCATTTTCTTTTCGTCAGTTATCCTAGATTTCTTCTTTTCCTGTTCCCCTTCTCCGTTCGGAACAAAGGGATCACAGCCTGGATCTCACATGATCTTTCCGAGGAAGCTCTCCCCGTCTCCGGTATATCGGATCCCGAACAGCTCTGCAATCGTTGCGGAGATATCCGCGTAACTCTCTCTTGTCCCAAGGTTCACTCCACGCTTTACATTCTTTCCGCAACATAGGATGGGAACATATTCTCTGGTGTGGTCTGTTCCCGGAAATCCCGGATCACATCCATGATCCGCCGTGATCATGAGAACGTCATCCTCCCGCATCTTCGGCAGGAACTCATCCAGTCTCTTGTCAAACGCATTCAGCGCATCCGCATAGCCTTTGATATCATTTCTGTGTCCGTAGAGCATATCAAAATCTACCAGATTTACAAAACACAGACCGTCAAAATCCTCATCCAGAAGAGAGATCGTCACATCCATATTTTTCTCATTTCCTTCATTCGGAAATGTCTTGGTCAATCCTCTTCCCGCGAAGATATCATAGATCTTTCCCACTCCGATAACGTCTTTTCCCGCTGCCTTCATCATATCCAGGATCGTATCCTTCGGAGGCTCCAGCGAAAAGTCGTGCCGATTCACCGTCCTTGTAAAGTTCGGTGCCTCCCCCACATAAGGTCTGGCGATCACACGTCCCACCGCATCGTCACCGGTGAGCATCGTCCGGGCGATACGGCATCCTTCATACAGTTCCTCAAGCGGGATCACTTCCTCATGAGCCGCGATCTGGAACACACTGTCCGCGGAAGTGTAAACGATCCACTTCCCGGTCCGCATCTGCTCCTCTCCATACTTACGTATCATCTCCGTCCCGGAACCAACTTCATTGCAGATCACGCCGCGTCCGGTCTTCTCCGCGAACTCGTCAAGCAGTTCCTGGGGGAATCCATTGGGATATGTGGGCATCGGTTTCGGCGAGATCACTCCGCCGATCTCCCAGTGTCCCATGGTCGTATCCTTGCCCGCAGACTGCTCCCTCAGTTTTCCGCAGCATCCGGCTGCCGGAATGCCCTTCTTTTCAAAGGAAGTCCCTTCGATCTGGTACAGTCCCATTTTCTCCATATTTGGCACCGAGAGCCTTCCGCTCCGGATGCATGTTCCGAATGTATCACTGCCCACGTCGCCGAACCGGTCCGCATCCGGCTCATAGCCGACGCCGGCACTGTCAAGTACAATAAGAAATACACGTTTTGCCATTTTGATCTTCCTTTCTGTCTTCCGCCATGCCGTATGCCATATGCAGATATAACATACCACTGATCCACTTTGATACACGGATCGCTCCGTGCTCAAGCGCAGCCCGCATGACCTTTTGACGTTTGTATCATATTATGCCATAATTTCCTCATAAATACAAACATCCCTGCCGCCTGTTTTTCCATATACATATCCTTTTACTTTTCTCCGACATATGCTATAATTCAAAGGAAAATCGCAAATCACAGCCGTTTACCGGCGACAAAAGATTCTCGAATATTTCAGGTCGCCTGTGCTGGAGCGGACAAATGAAAAGAGGGAAAAAATATGAGTGCACAGAATCTCACCCTGCTGACAGATCTGTATGAGCTGACCATGATGCAGGGCTACTTTGAAACTCAGGAAAATGAGACCGTTATCTTTGACATGTTCTTCCGGGAGAACCCGAACAAGGGCGGCTACTCCATCATGGCAGGGCTCGACCAGGTCATCGATTATATCAAGAATCTGAACTTTTCCTATGAAGATGTGGATTACCTGAGGGGACTCGGGATCTTCAGTGAAGACTTTCTTCATTATTTAAGCGGGTTCCATTTCAGCGGCGACATCTATGCAATCCCGGAAGGGACCGTGATCTTTCCGCGGGAGCCTCTGATCAAGGTCGTAGCGCCGATCATGGAGGCGCAGCTTGTTGAGACAGCCATCCTCACCATCATCAATCACCAGTGCCTGATCGCGACAAAAGCTTCCCGCGTCGTCCATGCAGCAAAGGGGGACGGAGTTATGGAATTCGGGCTTCGCCGGGCACAGGGCCCCGACGCCGGACTGTACGGAGCAAGAGCGGCGGTCATCGGAGGCTGCATCGGTACCTCCAACGTACTGGCAGGCGAGATGTTTGACGTTCCGGTCCTGGGAACCCACGCTCACAGTTGGATCATGAGTTTTAAAGATGAATATACTGCTTTCAAGGAATACGCCCGTCTCTATCCGAACGCGTGCACCCTCCTTGTAGACACATATGACACCCTGAAATCCGGCGTTCCCAACGCGATCCGCGTATTTAAGGAAATGAGAGACGCGGGGATCCACCCGAAGAGCTACGGCATCCGCCTGGATTCCGGAGACCTTGCGTACCTCTCCAAAAAAGCGCGCAAGATGCTGGATGACGCAGGATTTACCGATGCGGTCATCGCTGCGTCAAACGATCTGGACGAATTCCTGATCAACGACCTGAAGATCCAGGGCGCGGCCATCACCTCCTGGGGTGTGGGAACCAACCTGATCACTTCCAAGGACTGCCCGTCCTTCGGAGGAGTATACAAACTTGCCGCGATCCAGAATGAACAGGGTGAATTCGTTCCGAAGATCAAGATTTCCGAGAATGTGGAGAAGATCACCAATCCGGGCAACAAGACCATCTACCGGATCTATGACAAAGAGACCGGAAAGATGCGCGCGGATCTGATCTGCTTTGTCGATGAGAAGTACGATACCTCCCAGGATCTGCTCCTCTTTGACCCAAACGCGACATGGAAGAAGACCCGTCTCGAAGGCGGCACCTACACTATGAAAGAGATCCTGAAACCGGTCTTTATCCGCGGCGAGTGCAAATATCAGTCTCCTTCAGTAAAGGAGATTGCGGAATTCTGCAGACAGGAAAAGGATACTCTTTGGGATGAGACGAAACGTCTCTTTAATCCGCACAAAGTATATGTGGATCTCTCCCAGAGGCTTTACGACACAAAGACAGCGCTTCTGAACAACGTAAATATTTAATAATAAAGGGGTATAAATATCATGAAGATCATAGTTTTAGCAGGAGGACTCAGCACGGAGCGCGACGTCTCCCTTTCCTCCGCAGCCGGAATCTGCCGGACACTTCTCGAGAAAGGACACGATGCTTATCTGCTTGATGTGTTCATGGGACTGGAAAATCCGCCGGAAAATCTTGAGGATGTATTCACCCTTCCGGGACACGGGCTTGAGATTGCAAAAAATATCGGCACGGATGAGCCGGATCTTGAGACGGTCAAGGCTTCCCGCCCGGATCAGTCTGACTGTTTCCTCGGGCCGAATGTCATTGAACTGTGCCGGCTGGCAGATATCACCTTCCTGGGTCTTCACGGCGGCGAGGGAGAGAACGGAAAACTCCAGGCTACTTTTGACCTGCTGGGTATCCGCTACACCGGTCCCGATTCTCTCGGCTGCGCCGTGGCTATGGACAAAGGCTTCACAAAACAGGTATTCCTGCAGTCCGGAGTCTCCACTCCCGACGGCGTATGCCTGCACAAGAACGCGGCGGATCATTCACTGAGCGCTCTCGGCCTTTCTCTTCCGGTAGTTGTAAAACCCTGCTCCGGCGGCTCCAGCATCGGCGTGTATATCGTCAATACAGAAGAAGAATATGAAAGCGCACTGGAAAACTCCTTCCGCTACGAAGACGAGGTCGTCATCGAAACTTATATCAAAGGGCGCGAGTTCGCCTGCGGCATCATCGACGGAGAGGCGCTTCCCCCCATCGAGATCATTCCGAAGACAGGTTTCTTTGACTACGCGAACAAATATCAGGACGGCGCCACTGACGAAGTGTGTCCTGCAGACATCAGCGAAGAGATTTCTGACCGCATGAAGGAGCTCACTGTCAAGGCGTATCATGCCCTGAAGCTCAACGTGTACAGCCGTGCGGATTTTCTTCTTGACGAAGACGGAAATCTCTACTGCCTTGAGTTGAACACGCTTCCCGGCATGACAGCGGCAAGCCTCCTCCCGAAAGAGGCAAAAGTTGTCGGGATCGAGTACGGAGACCTGTGCGAACTGATCATCCGGAAATCTCTGGAAGCAAGATATCACTGATCCCTTCGGGCAGAGTCAAACGCTTTAAAAAAATCTTTCAATTATTACAAGAAAGGATTTTATGACTTATGAAAAATATGTCATTACAGAAAATAGCAGAAGCATGCAACGGGGTCTACCACGGCGACACAGAAAAGGCCTCCCGCGAAGTCTCCAGCGTCACGATCGACAGCCGAAAGGTTCAGAAAGACAGCCTGTTCATCGCCATCAAAGGAGCCCGTGTGGACGGCCATTCCTTCATCCCACAGGTGATGGAAAACGGTGCCCTCTGCGCTGTATCCGAGCAGGATCTCGGCGACGTCCCCTATCCTTACATAAAGGTAGACTCCTGTGAGCAGGCATTAAAAGATATCGCGGAACATTACCGCAGGTCTCTGGACATCAAAGTCGTGGGAATCTCCGGCAGCGTGGGAAAGACCAGCACCAAGGAAATGATCGCTTCTGTCCTGAGCGAGAAATATAATGTGCTGAAGACAGAGGGCAACTTCAACAACGAGATCGGTCTCCCTCTCACCGTCTTCAATCTCCGTGAGGAACATGAGATCGCTGTCCTCGAGATGGGGATCAGCAACTTCGGTGAGATGACACGCCTCGCCAGGATTGCCCGTCCGGATATCTGCGTCATCACCAACATCGGCGTGGCGCACATCGAGAACCTTGGTTCCCGGGACGGCATCCTTAAAGCGAAAACTGAAATGTTCGACTATATGAATCCAAAGGGAACGATCATCCTCAACGGGGATGACGACAAACTGCGCGGATATGTTCCCAAAAACGGGATCACTCCTGTCTATTTCGGTCTGGATCCGTCCTGCCCCTACCACGCCGGCTCGATCCGGAATATGGGGCTGTGCGGTACCACTGCCGAATTCATCACTCCGTCAGAACAGTTTGAGGCGCATATCTCCATCCCCGGAGATCACATGATATACAACGCCCTGGCCGGCATCGCCGTAGGAACTGCTCTCGGCATGACTTCTGACGAGATCCGCCGCGGGATTGAAAAACTTGTTCCATTGGCAGGTCGCAACAATCTGATCGAAACAGAACATTATACCATCATCGATGACTGCTATAATGCCAACCCTGCTTCCATGCAGGCGTCCATCGCCGTTCTGTCAGAGGCAGACAGCCGGACCGTCGCCGTCCTCGGCGATATGTTCGAGCTCGGAGAAAACGGTCCCCAGATGCATTATGAGACCGGAAAATACGCGGCGGACTGCGGCATTGATGTGCTCGTCTGCATCGGAGAGCTTTCACGGGATATCGCGCGGGGAGCCAGAGAAAATTCTGCCCCTTCACAGATAGAGATCCATGAATATCTTACAAAGGACGAATTCTTCAGAGACGCTTCAAAGATATTGAAGGAAAAAGATACGATCCTCGTAAAGGCCTCGCACGGCATGGACTTTGCAAAGATCGTCGATAAACTTCAGGAGAATGTATTGATATGACATACCAGATACTCGTACTTGATCTGGACGGTACACTGACGAATTCCAGAAAAGAGATCACAGAACCGACGCGGAAGGCTCTGATCGAAATCCAGGAAGCCGGCCGCATCGTCGTCCTTGCCAGCGGGCGCCCCATCAACGGGGTCGCTCCGCTGGCAAAGCATCTTCATATGGATGAATACGGCGGATATATGCTTTCTTTCAACGGAGCGCGCATCACCTGCTGTTCCACCGGCGAGGTCGTCTACGACCGCTCTCTTCCGACCGCAGTGATCCGTCCGGTGTTTGACGCGGTCCGGACTTACCCCGGCACAGACATCATCACGTACACAGATACCGAGATCCTTTCCGGCATCTGTCCGAATCAGTACACGGCAAAGGAATCCGCCATCAACCGCATGGAAGTCCGGCTTGTCGAAGATTTTCCGTCCGCGCTCACTTTTCCGGTCAATAAAATGCTGATCCCCGGAGAGCCGGATACGCTGGACATTCTGATGGATCAGTTAAAAAAACGGTATCACGGTCTCCTTAACATTTATAAATCGGAGCCCTATTTTCTTGAGATCATGCCGCAGAATATCGACAAGGCATACTCTCTCCGGAAACTGCTGGACAGCCTCCGGCTGAATGCAGATCAGATGATCTGCTGCGGAGACGGTTACAACGATGTCTCTATGATCGAATACGCCGGTCTCGGCGTCGCCATGGCGAACGCCCAGGATGTTGTGAAAGAGGCTGCCGACTTTATCACATATTCAAATGACGAGGACGGAGTGCTCCATGTGATCGATCTGTTCATGCGCTGATCATCCTGCGATAATCTTCCTGCATCGGATTTCCTGCGATGATCTTCCTGCACCGGACTTCTCCCGCTGCCGGAAGGTCAGATCAGAGCATCTCTACCTCCCCGAAGGCTTTCAGGAACTGTTTCCTCCCATATCCTGGGAATTCCACTTCCACCATCATCTCGCCCTCTGAAACCAGGATCCCTTCGCCGTATTTTCTGTGCCGCACCCGCTGTTCCGGCGGCTTCGCTTCGGCCTCTGTCCTCTTTTTACGGATCTGCTCCTGCACTTCCCGGCGCATCTGCTGCAGATTGTTCCGCTTCTCCTCCTCAGTCCGCACATCGTCCCTCTTCAGAAGATGCTGCGGTATCATCTGCAGATACCGGCTGGGCTCTCCCAGTACCCCCGGCTCTCCGGGATTGGTATACCAGGACAGTTCCAGTTCGTTCCTGGCACGGGTGATCCCCACGAAAAACAGTCTCCGCTCCTCTTCCTCCTGCTCAAAGTTCCTGCACCGCAGCGGGATCAGTCCCTGATTCATCCCGGTCAGGAACACCGTATCAAACTCCAGTCCTTTGGATGCGTGCAGGGTCATCAGCTTCACTGTATCCGTGCCCGCTTCCTCCGCGCCCTTTTCCTCATCTGCTGCTTTCTCCCCTGCATCCATCTTCATGCCATAGAGGGCAGAGCTGTTGATAAACTCCCGCACACAGTCTGTAAAATCACGTTCCCCTGTCCCGGCGGAGCAGACTGCGCACATCCTTTCCAGGAATCCCATCACTTTCTCCTCATCGGATGCGTATTCCGCTGATGTGGGATGGAGCATTTCCTTCAGGCCGAAATACGCAAACAGTTCCTCCGCAGAAGGGATCTCCCCTTTCTCGGTTCCTCTGCCGGAAAAAGAGTTCTGGAATCCCTGCATCTTCCGGAAGAACTGATCTGAGCCGCCCGCCTTCCCTGACACTGCGGTAACTGCAGCGATCCGTTCAGGCGTTTCTCCCTTCTCTCCAATGGCTCTTCTCACAATGTCCTGAGCCTGTTTCTTTGTACATTTCTCCCCATATCGCGTATCTGTCAGCACCTGCATAGCTGTCTGTGCATCTGCAGAATTTACAGAGAAACGAAATACTTTCACCAGCCAGTCCAATACCGGAATATCCTTCAGAGTCTTCTTTACAGACAACTCACAGGGGATTCCATGTCTCCCCAATACCTTCACCAGTATCTCCGACTGCTTCTGAAGCCGGTAGAACACAGCAATCCCGCTGTATAGCTCACCTTTCTCATGAAGTTCACGGATCCGCTCCGCCAGATACTCCGCCTCCTGGAATGGATCGTAATGATTTTTTACCACGATCTTCCCGGTCTCTTCCCTGCTTCCGCGGATCTGCTCGCCAAACTGCAGAAAGCGGTTCGCCGCTTCAAGGATAGACGCATTGGAGCGATAGTTTACCGGAAGAGTCAGCTCCTTTGCCCCGAACCGGTGCTTCAGAAGGAAGAACATATTCTCCCCGGTCCCCCGCCAACTGTAGATCACCTGGTTCGGATCGCCCACCGCAAACAGTTTCGCAGACTTCTGAGGCCCGCACAGCGCTTCCAGAAACTCAAGCTGGAGCCTGTCGCTGTCCTGCACTTCGTCTACGATGACCCACTCCGGATGCCACTCTCCTTCCGAAAGCAGGCTCATACTCACCCGGAGCAGATCCGCAAAGGATATTTTGTTCTGTTTCTTCTTCTCCTCCAACAGGAGAGGATAGAGCCGGAACAGATCATCTTTGTAGCGGCTCTCAGCCTTTCCTGCGAGATATGCCTGATACTCCTGCTCCAGCCTTTTCTTCAGCCGGTTCCTGTATTTCACTTTCAGCCCCTGTTCCGCAATGATATCCAGCGCCAGGTCCGTCTCCTCATCCGGATCCATGACCGTGAATTCTTTCGTCCAGCCTGACTGCTCCACGGGAAGACGACCCTTCAGAAGCCGCAGGGCCACACTGTGAAATGTCCCAAAGCCCTGTACCTGTTCTGAAGTGATCTGCGGTTCCCTCTGAATAAGCCGTTCCGTGATCTCATCTGCAGCTTTATTCGTAAACGTCAGCACGACCATCTGCTCCAGCGGCACCTGCTTTTCCTGATGAAGGTACAGGATCTTCTCGATCAGCACAGTGGTCTTTCCGCTGCCCACATTCGCGTTCACCACGCAGGCCGGGCTCTCATCGAGCACCGCCGCTCTCTGATATTCATTTAAATGGATCTGTTTTGTTTCTTCCGTCATATTTTCCTCCGATCCTCCAATGATCTTCTGATGATCCCACGATCGATCTTACTCTGTTTTCTGCTCCGGGAAAGTTGCGGGCACCGTGTTGCCGTCTAGGACAGCAGATCATCATATCTGCGCCGGAGTTTTCCACGGATCTTCTCTGTTTTCTCACGGTTTTCCACAACCCGTACCTCGATCTGCATATCCGCAGGGCATATTGCGTGGTAGCGGAGTGTATTCTCCAGTGCACGGAGGTTATCCGGGTCCTTCAGCCATTCCTCGTAAAATGAATTTCCCACGGTCAGGATCAGCCTGTGTCCTTTCACCTCGACCTGCTCTGCCGTTCGGAGAAAAGCGCCTCCGCTCTCCCCGTTCTGTATCACGCTGTCGCAGAACTCCTGCCACTCTTCCGGTAATTTATAGAAAGAAAAACATTTCTGAATAAACGGACGTGCTTCCTCAATTTCTTTTCTTTCAAACTCCGGCGGCTCACTCTCTTCCAGAAGGTTCCTCAGCCCCCAGAGCACCATGTTCCGGTCCAGGTTATAATCCCCCACGCATGCCGGACATCCGCTCTCACAGGAGCAGCCCTCTACCATGCGTATGGCATTCTCAATGATCTGCGGGATCACCTCAAAAATCTTCTCAGAGTATCCCAGACCGCCCTCGTATTTGTCATAGATATAAAGCGAGACCACCTGATCCTTCCGCTCATCGGGAATGACTGCATTGTTGGAGATCACCGCATCGATGTCGTCCCGCTCCGTCATCGTAGTCATCATCGCCGCGTTTTTCAGCGCATAACACAGCCCCTCAAAATGGTTATTGAGCACCAGTTCCCCGTTTCGGTTGGGCACAAGGAGACTGCGGTAGACTTCCACCACATTTTCCGGAATCTCGATCCAGGTGCTCTCCGTATCATAATCCTTCTGCAAAGGCTGCGTCAGTTCCACATATCCCAGGTTCTGGTGGTTGTGGAACTGGAGTTTCTTATAC
Source organism: Candidatus Mediterraneibacter norfolkensis (assembly GCA_019120615.1). GTDB lineage: Bacteria > Bacillota > Clostridia > Lachnospirales > Lachnospiraceae > Mediterraneibacter > Mediterraneibacter norfolkensis. Next base: position 43,388 of record DWUT01000060.1, on the reverse strand, counting down.
ATGGAGATCACTTCATTCACATTGATATCCCCGAAGTGGATCGTCGTCCTTCCGGCCTGCTCCTGACGGAAGGTCTGCAGGATTCTCGTCTCCTCGGTTCCCGCCGGGACCGTATAGTAATTCCCTTCAAAGGGCACCGCCTCCGCGGTCCGGCTGACCAGGTCCAGCTTCAGCACCTCATAGAGTACGCCTTCATGCATATATACCGCGCCCGGATGCAGTTCATGGTACGCCTGGGATTCATCCATCTCGGTGACCTCCCGGCCCATGCCTTTCGCCTGCCTTCTTCCGTCCACAAACTCCACTTCATCCTTCACGATCAGCTTAAACCGTGTCCTGTCCATATTCCTCAGACTGTAGTCTCCCGCCGGGAACGCCGGTCCTGCCCATGCGAAGCGCCCGGAAAGGCTTTTTACTTCTTCGGCATTCATAAGCACAGGGATGACCTCGCCCAGATCCGGGAACAGAGCGGCATCATCCAGAGAGAGGGGCATCTCCGCTGCCGCCGCCCGGATATGCGCCAGTTCGATCAGCAGGTTGTCCGGATCCACGATGGCGTTCTCGCTGGAACTGGAGAACAGCCACTCCGGATCAATGGCAATATACTGGTCAAAGGGATGGTTCTCAAGGATCAGATAGTTGACGCACCTTTCTCCCCCCTGTTCCTTACTCCCCGCGCTCCTTCCCGCACGTCCGGTCTGCTGCCAGAAGGAGGCCCTTGTGCCGGGATATCCCACGATCACCGTAGAATCCAGACTGCCGATGTCAATGCCAAGCTCCAGCGCATTGGTGGACACCAGCCCTGACAGTTCTCCCTCGGTCATTTTTCGCTCGATTTCCCGCCGTTCCAGGGGCGTATAGCCGCCCCGGTACCCGGCGATCTTCCCGCTGTCTCCATGTCCCAGGACCCCGGCAGCATCCAGCTTGTCCCTGGACTCCTTGAGGATCACTTCCACATTCCTGCGGCTCCTGCCAAATGCGATGAAATGCCTGTCCTCTTCCACCAGTTCCGGGATCAGATCTGCGGCAACTGAGGAGGCTGAACGTCTGCCATAGATCTTGTCATTATTTCCCCGGATCTCCGGTGGCTGCAGAATCCGGTATTCTTTCTCCGGCGCCGGAGATCCGTCTCTGTCGATCAGGGTAAATTTTCCCTCGCAGATCCGCTCCGCGAGTTCCACCGGATTTGCAATCGTGGCAGAACTGCAGAGGAACCGCGGCTTTGATCTGTAATAGCCGCAGACTCTTTTCATCCTCCGGAAAATATTCGCCAGATGCGCGCCGAACGCCCCTCTGTATGTATGCAGTTCATCGATGACGACATATTTCAGATTGGTAAAAATAAAATCAAACCCGTGTTTGCTGTGGTTCGGCAGGAACGCCGCGTTCAGCATTTCCGGGTTGGTCAGGATGATATTCGCGCTCTTGCGGATCCGGCTGCGCTCCGCCTGCATGGTATCCCCGTCGTAAACTCCCGCGGCGATGCGCCCCTCGCCGAAATACTCAAGGATAGGCTGAAGCGCCCGGTACTGGTCCGCTGCCAGTGCCTTCGTCGGATAGACAAAGATTGCCCGTGTGAGCGGATCCTCCAGGATCGCCTGCAGTACCGGAAGCAGGAAACTCAGAGTCTTTCCGCTGGCGGTAGACGTGGTGATCACCACGTTCTCCCCCTGATGCGCCTTCCCAAACATCTCCGCCTGATGGGTATAGGGACGTGGTATGCCGTGGGAGGTCAGATAAGAGAGGATATCCGGGTGAAGCGAGGAGGGAAACTCTGCAAAAGAAGCCGCATGCGCCGGTATGGTTTTCGTGTATATAGTCAGTTTCTCAATAGTATTTTCATTATAATCCTGCATTGTAAACCTCTTTGTTTATTTAAATGTTTTCTCAGAATCCTGCTTTCCGTAGTTCGTCCATCATGGCTGAACGCCTTTTATATGTATCCATCCAGACCGCTGCCGTCTTCTCGGCGATTTCCCTTCCATCCGGATATCTTCGAAGCTTTTTCAGATAGCTTATCAGATCCCGGTATGCTTTCCGTTGTGCCGCTCCCTCTGCTGCCCGCTGCACATATCTGACATACATATCACGCACTTCTTCCGGGAAGCGTTTCTTTAAAACCTTTTCATACCGATCCAGAGCAGTGATGCTTCCGGACATCCGGATTTCCTGCATCAAACGGTCATACATCTCTTCATGGTCAAGCAGTTCGCACCTTATCGTGCGAAGTTTCTCCGAAACCAGCATCTTCCCTCTCAGTTCCTGCCATTCCTCCGGACTGCACACTGCTTTCAGCTTCAGAAGATTGTCAAGCCCGTACTCCCCGCACTCAAAGATATGCCAGATCAGTTCACTTTTATATTTCTCCTTCTGTCCGGTCATATCATAAATCTCGATGAGTTTGGAACTGTATTTTGATACGAGTCCCGGAGAACCTTTATCCAGTTCCTTACTCTCCTTTAATACGGCTTCCGCCCGGTCATACTCTTTTGAGAGCAGATAGTCTTTTACCTCCGCCTCTCGAATTTCGTGGAACTGTCGGTATCTGTTTCTATATCGCCGTATTTCTTCCTTCGGACACTCCAGGCGTTCCATCAGACTGATCCGCTGGAGAACGCAAGAGGGATACAGGTATTGATAGTTCCAACTGTCTTTCGCTTCGCTCTGTTCCAGTTTCTCTATCTTTTCATCCACTTCCCGGATCTGTTCCCTCAGCAGTCCTTCATCATGAAATTCCGTGATAAGAAAATCTTCAAGATAATCTTCCATATACTCTGACACATAGTTCCTTCGATGTTCCCTGAACCACCGGATCATCTGCTTTTCCTGCTCCTCGTCCGCTGCCATAAGGATCTTCTTCCAGTTATCATAGCATACGCCTCCTATATAAGTATAACCGCCGTCCGAATCGTCCATCTCCCGGTTCCCGATCTCATGGAAGACATAATTAGTAAGTTCAAATGCCTCCTCCGGACAGTTTCTTTTCAGCAACTGAGGAACGTTCTCATACAACACAGTCCCAAGGTCCCCGACATACTCATATGCATTTCTGTAATCTATAAATCCGCTTCTGTCAGAATATTTCCGGCCAATCTCATCGATCTGATGTTTCAGGCGGGTCAGTGTTGCCGGACCGACCGGGGCATATTGGGTCATGAGCCGATTATAAAGATCCTCGTCCTGACATATAAGTGAGGCCATCAGTTTCTTAAGCTCTTCTTCCGGTATCCGTTCTATAAGATCCTGAACCGCCTGAAGCCGCTCGTTTTTCCGCTTTGCAAGTTCCTCAAAAGGATCTCCGGGACCGCCTTCGATCTCGTAAAGCACCGCCGCCATATGCTTGCAGTAGTTTCCTGAATCCGCATAGGGACAACTGCAGTACATATCCGTGATCTCATCGTCCTGTATCTCAATGGACACCTCATAATCCTCGGTCCCCTCCACCTCTGCGTGGTACCCTGTATCTGTCCTGTCCAGGGAGACGACAGCTCCTTCTTCATAATAGTTCCGTCCCCGCTCCAGAATGTGGGGACGGAACAGTTCTTTCCAGTTCTGCATTTTAGTTTCCTCTTTTATAAATCTTTTCAGTCTCGTAGATAAGGAGCGTGATCACGCTGATAAAGTCGATCAGCCTGAACGTTAGTGAGAGCTTTCTTGTTTCATATGCATAGTCTCGCTTCCCCTCCATCGCTACTCCCTCCAGGTTATCATGGGCAAAATTATTTCTTATAATCCTGAACTGATCTAAAATATCATACAAATCCGAATACTCTTCATGGAACTCTTCCACCGACTTTCCTGATATACTGCATAAATACCTGTATAAATACGGAATTTTTCCCTTTGGTTTAAAGCTAATCCTTCCTTCTTCTTCAAAAAGTTTATATATGTGATTCATAGTTTTTTCTAAAAATGAATACAGTAAAATGATTAAATGCGGAATCATCACATCAGCGATCCATTCCCTCTTATATTCTTCAGACGCTATACTGGAAAACCACTCATAATCTGTAAATCCATACGTATTCGCATAAGCACCCGATTCTATCCTTTTTCTTCTCTCCAGACATTTTTCTTCTTCCTGTTCAAGCAGCTTCACGATGCCGTAGCAATAGTCATTCAGTGACCAAAGTTCATCCCCGAATATATCAAAGGGAAATATAGTTCCCTGATATAAAATATAGTCCGTTTTTTCTACATCTACAGGTTTTCCTTGCTCATCAAATGTAAAGCAGAAAGCACTGCTGTGTTTTAGTCCATTCCAGAATTCATTCATTTCTTTCTCCGTTCAGGGCATCCCCCCAGAAGTTCCCTGATAAATCCATCCAATTCCTCTTCCGTCTCCACACAGACCACTCTTCCCGGTCCCGTTCTCCCCGCATCTTCCGGCCTTTGTCTCCGTCTCCGGTTCATCCACACCGCGTTCCATCCGGCGTTCAACGCTCCCACCACATCCAGTGCATATGCATCTCCGACAAACCAGATTTCAGTATCCTCCAGTCCCATCGCCTGCTTCGCGCAATCAAAGATCTTCCTCTCCGGTTTCTCCGCCCCCACATCCGCGGATACGAAGATATTCCCGTGAGGGATCCACCTCTCCGCCTGAAGGCTTTTCACTTTGTTCCACTGATGAGCGGACGACCCGTTGGTGATGATCCCCAGTTCCGCCTTTTCCGAACAAAAACTCAGTATCTCCTCCATCAAAGGAGACATATGGATATGTCTCTGTCGGTCTGCATAGATTTTCTGGAAATCGAGCGCTTCTTTATCCGTAATGGAAATGTCAAATTCCTCAAAGGCTTTCTGCACCCGGTAAATATACATTTCTTCCATTGTGATCTCTCCCGCCATCGCCCGGGAGTATACCCGGTCGCTGTATTTTCTCGTGACAGGGTAGATCACATCCGCCGGCACTGCAGGCTCTGCCCCGAAATATTTCGCATACGCCTCTTTAAACGGAACCGTCTGGTCATACAATGTATCGTCTACGTCAAATAAAACCGCTGTTTTTCTGGTCTTCTCCGGCATCTCAAACTCCTTATCTCAGATATTCTAGATCTGCTTCCTTACCACTGCGTACTCATCTCCGTTCCGGTAATAGGGACACTGGTAATACCGATCAGATATGATCCGCATGTAGTCGTCCTCATCCATATTCATATCGCAGTAATATTCTCCATACTCGTCGTCATATACATAGAACGCGCATGTATCGCAGCTTGTCCTCTCTTTGCTTTTCTTCTGCATATTTATCTTATCCTCTGTTTCTTTTCTGATCTGCCTGCCGTTTTCCTTCACTGACCGGCGCACTAATTGTATTATACTGGATTTTACCGTCTTTGACATCATATTTCGCAGATCTTCTTCCATCGTATGCGTTCTCTCCTGTATTTCAAGCCCTATCCAGAACACGGAAACGCAGCGGTCCTGTCTTGATTCTCTGTTGATGAAATGATATATTAATCTCACCGAACGCACATTCTTTCGCAATGTGTCAAACATTTCTTAATCTGATCATCAAAGGAGACCAAACCGATGAACACCATACTTCTTCTGGAGGACGACGCCAACCTAAACCGGGGGATCTCCCTCAAACTCACAAAAGAAGGCTACGACGTCCGCTCCGCCTTCACGATCAAAGAAGCCAAAGAACTTTTCAATACATGCAGTCCTGACCTGATCATCAGCGACATCACCCTGCCCGACGGCAGCGGTCTGGACTTCTGCGCTGATATCCGCAGAAAGAGCAATGTTTTCCGCCTCTTTCTGACCGCCATGGACTCGGAGGTCGACATGGTAAACGGCTATGATATGGGCGCTGACGACTACATCACCAAGCCCTTCAGCCTGATGGTCCTTGTCTCCAAGGTCCACGCTTTCATGCGGCGGGCGGACAGCGCGCCCCGGACCCGGATCCGCTCCGGGGAGATCACGGTATCCTATACGGAAATGAAAGCGTACAGGCTGCAGGAGCCCCTTTCCTTAAGCAAAAAGGAACTTCAGCTTCTGGTGCTTTTCATGGAGAACGCGCGGCAGGTCCTGACGAAAGATCAGATACTGGAGCATGTGTGGGATACGGACGGACAGTTTGTGGACGACAACACTGTGCCCGTAAACATCAGCCGTCTGAAAGGGAAGTTAGGCGGTTCTTATATCCAGAATGTAAGGGGGATCGGTTATATATGGACAGAAGAAAGTTACAGAGAGTGATCCTGTGCGCCGGGATCCTGCTGATCACGCTGGCACTGGGATTTTTCCTTCTGCGCGGCGCCTGGAATACAGTATATCAGGAGGACGCCCGGAAGCTGGGCGCCCTTTCGGAAGAATACCCGGAGGAAGAAGCAGCCCTGGCAGCGGTCTTTAACGGAAAAGCTCCGAATACCGGATCTGCATCTGACGCCGACGCTTCTTTTTCTGACAGTTCCGCCACCGCCGGAAAAGCGGATCCTCTTTCGGAAGGTCTCCGCCTCTTTGACAAATACGGCTACACCTTAAGCGACAGCCTTCGTTCCGGAACGATGTGGCGATACGCGCTTTCATGCGCGGCTGTCCTCACCGGAGCTGCAGTCCTGACTGTTCTCTTCCTGCTTAAGAGCAGCGCGGAGTCAAAAAAAGACCGGGAACAGATCGATCGGCTGACCCTGGAACTGGAAGAACTGAAACGAAAATCCTCTCTCATGGAGCAGAGACTCCGCCGGGAGGAACAGAACACAAAATCCCTTGTCACGGACATTTCTCACCAGCTTAAAACGCCCCTCTCCTCTCTGAAAATGAGTTATGAGCTGGCGGATTCCCCTGACCTCACCCCGGAAGAACACGCCGAATTTACCCGGAAAGAACGGGAAGAGGTAGCAAAACTGGGGTCTCTCCTGGGAGTCTTTTCCCAGCTTACCCGGCTGGAATCGGGTATGATCCGGATCCGCCCCGAAAACGCCAGCCTGAAGGAGACGATCTCCCTGGCAGTGAGCGGCATCTATATGAAAGCCTTTGAGAAAGGAATCGATATCTCCCTGGAAGAATTTCCTGACGTCCTCATCTTCCACGATCCCCGCTGGACTTCGGAAGTCCTCCTCAACATCCTGGACAACGCGGTAAAATACTCCCCGGCAGAATCATCCGTCTCCATCCGGGTCTCACATCTGGTCAGTTGTATGATGATCGAGATCTCGGACCAGGGCATCGGCATCCCGGCGTCAGAAGTCCAGGATATCTTCAAACGTTTCTACAGGGGAAGTGCTCCGGAAGTCAAACAGACTGACGGATCCGGCGTGGGGCTTTATCTTGCCCGCCGGATTCTGGAAGAACAGGACGGTACGATCTGTGTAAAGTCGGGAAACAGCGGCGGAAGTACCTTTGTCCTGACCCTTCCTCTGCATAGCTTCTCCGCGGCAGAAGAGACTGCATAGTATCTCTTTAATTCTTACAATTCTGTTATCCTTTCTGTAAGCGTCCTGTAATACTGACATACTATACTTTCAGCATAAACACAACAAGGAGGCTTATACCATGCGAGAAATACTTGAGACAGAAGATCTTGTGAAATATTACAGCTCCGGGAACGGCGTTGTGAAGGCAGTGGACCACACCAGCCTGAAGATCCGGGCGGGAGAGTTCACTGCCATTGTGGGGAGATCCGGCTCCGGAAAGAGTACGCTCCTTCATATGCTGGGTGGACTGGACCGTCCGGATTCCGGGAAGGTTTATCTGGAAGGGAAAGATATTTTCAACCTGAAGGAAGAAAAGCTGGCGGTGTTCCGCAGACGGAAGATCGGGTTCATTTTCCAGAGTTACAACCTGATCCCCTCCCTGAACGTCTGGGAAAACATTGTTCTTCCCATCGGTCTGGACGGCCGCAGGGCGGACCAGAAATATGTCCGCAGGATCGTCGAACAGATCGGAATGGGGGACCGGCTCCACGCGCTCCCCAACACCCTCTCCGGAGGACAGCAGCAGCGGGTCGCCATCGCCAGAGCCCTTGCCTCCCGGCCAGCCGTCATCCTGGCAGACGAACCTACCGGAAACCTGGATTCTAAAACGGAGCTGGATGTAGTCAGCCTCCTGAAAAGCTGTGTTGCGGAGTACGGGCAGACTCTGGTCATGATCACCCACGATGAGACCATCGCCCAGATGGCGGATCGGATGATCGTCATTGAAGACGGTAAGGTGGTGAGATCATGAATACGGTGACAAAGACAGCGCTTGCGAATCTGAAACAGAACAAAAGCCGGAATATCCTGTGCGGCGTCGCGATCCTTCTGACCACCCTCCTTATCTTTCTCATCCTTAATTTAGGCACGGGTATGGTCACTGTACAGTTTGCCGGTGTGAACCGGTACTATCCCACCTATCATTTTATGTTCCGCCAGGTCTCCCAGGAGAACGCTGACGCTCTGAAATCCCATGACGATATTGAAACAGTCGGACTCCGGGAAGATTTCGCTCAGGTTCCGGACGATAACGCTATGATCATAATGACGGCGCTGGATCCGGCCGGGCTGAAGCTCAATAAAACAGAACTCGAAGAGGGCGAATTTCCCTCCCGCGAAAATGACATTGTCGTCTACCGCTCTATGCTGGATGATCTTGGAATCAACGCAGAGATCGGCGACGAGATCACACTGCCCTTCCAGCTTTATGAAGGTGAGGGTCTTGGGCGTGAAACCCGGGATACCTTCCGCATCAGCGGTTTCCTTACCCGGTCTGATACCGCCTCCGCCTCAGAAAGTTATGCAGTCATCACCACCATGGATTACATGGAAAAAAGCGTTCCTCCGGATCAAAGGGAATACCGGGTCATGATTCGTCTCCTGGGGGCAGAAGGAATGACTTCCGATGCCATCGAGGAAAAAGCACAGATCATCGGAGCTGATTTCGGTGTCGATGAAAACAATATCGTTTACAACGATGAATATCTGTTAGCAAACTATATGGACCCTTCTCTTGCTGCAGGAATGGCTGCCGTCATCCTTGTGATCGTCTTTGCCGGTATCCTGACTATCTACAGCATTTACTATGTATCCATGATCCCGAAAGTTCAGGAATACGGGAAACTCCGGGCACTGGGAGCTACCCGGAAACAGGTCCGGCAGATCGTCTTCCGGGAAGGCCTGCTGGCGACCGCCGCTGCTCTGCCTTTCGGTCTCCTTCTGGGAAGCCTGATCTCCCTTCCCATACTCCCTGGACTCTACGGAGCCTTCGGTAACTCAGAGGGCATTGACAGCAGCGCAGCCGAATTTAACCGGCTCTGTGCGGACATGATCCGCCGGGGAGAAGTTCCCCAGTTCCATCTCTGGATCTATCTGCTGACTGCTGCTGTCGTGCTTGCCACTGTCTATCTGGCTCTGCTCCGTCCCATGAGGACTGCATCCAGGATTTCCCCGATCGAGGCCATCCGCTATCAGGGCGGTGAAAGCGGAAGGAAAAAGCATCGCCGGGGGTATCAGGACCTGAACCTGTTCCGCCTGACTCTTGCGAATCTCTCGAGGAACCGGAAGCGCACCGCGCTCACCGTGGTCACTCTCAGCGCCATCGGCATCCTGTTCATGACTGTTGCCACTATTTTAAGCTGCGCGTCTCCCAGAGAGATTGCCCGGGAAGATATCGAGTCGGATTTCCGTATTTATATCGACAACTGGGAGCACGACCAGATGAACCCGGACCGGGCCTGGACCTCCATCATCCGGAACAATCCCATGGATGAGGCATTCCTGGAAAAGATACAATCCGTCCCCGGTGTGGAACAGGTTCGCACAAAGACCTTTCTCATCGGCACGCTCCCGGATCTTGATCCGGATGGAGATATTACCGATGGAGCCTATATTACAGGACTGGATCCAACCTATGCCAAAGAACTGGAAAAGAGCGCAGTGGAAGGGAACTTCTCCTACGAAAATCTTCTCTCCGGAGACAGGATCGTGGCCAACCGTACCCTTCAGGTCTGGTATCCGGACTGTCACATCGGTGATTCCATCCGCATCGTATTCGATACAGGGGAAGGCTGCTTTGAAAAAACATTTAAGCTCGTGGGCTTCTGCCGGTTCTCGCCCGGATTTGTCGGGACCCAGTTTGCCCTTCCCCAGAGCGTCCTGTCAGAGCTGTGTCCCGGAAACCTTACGAAAACCTGTGAAATCACTGTAGATCCTGCCCGGAAAGATACTGCATACGACGCTCTACAGGAACTTGCAGATTCCAGCCCCTTCTTTGAGGCAGACAATTACGAACACTACCTTGCACAGTGGGAAAGCGTCACATCTGTCATCCGGATGGCCGGATACACCTTCCTCATCATCCTGGGCGCCATTGGAGTGATGAACCTGATCAATACCATGATCAACAGCATCTACACAAGGCGGCATGAACTGGGCGTCCTGCAGACCCTTGGAATGTCCGAACGCCAGCTCACCCGTATGATGCAGACCGAGGGACTGTTCTACTCCCTGTTTACGCTGATTCTCTCCCTGGGACTGGGCAGTCTTGCCGGATACGGGGCGTTCCTCTACGCCCGGGCAGACGGAATGATGAACATTACAACATTCCACTACCCACTCCTGCCCGCCCTCGTCCTGGCATTTGCCGTCACGGTGATCCAGCTCATCCTCTCCTTCGCGGTATCCCGTAATTTCCGAAAGATGAGTCTGATCGACCGGGTGAGGTATTCCGAATAATTGTGAAAATTCTGTGAACGGTGCCGTGTACTTTGTACAAAGTACACGGCACCGTTCACAAATTCGACAAGTTGTATTTGTATCTATACCCTGTCAGAGTTATAATGAAGGTAGATAACAAGTGTCCGGAATATCAAAGATCAATTAAAAAAGGAGGGATCGATATGTCGGAATACAAAATCATTACCATCAGCCGTCAGTTCGGAAGCGGCGGACACGAGATCGGAGAAAAACTGGCAGACCGTCTTGGAATTCCTCTCTATGACAACCAGCTTGTCACCATGGCGGCAGAGAAACTGGGCTATACCGAGGAAAGCGTTGGGCGCGCAGACGAATCCGCACTGCATGCTTTCGTCACTTCCTACGGCACAGCTCCCATGAGCTACGCCAGTTTCATCAACACGGCGTCCTATATGCCGTCCCTTGACATGAAGGTGTACCAGAAACAGACCGAGATCATCCTCACCCTCGCAGAGACGGGGCCCTGTGTTATTGTAGGCCGCTGCGCCGACTACATCCTCAGGGAAAAAGTGGACTGCATTAACGTTTTCATCTGCGCGGAAAAAAAGGACCGGATCAAACGAATCGCAGAGCGCTACAACCTGACAGAAAAGAAGGCCGCAGACCGGATCCGCAAGACAGACCGGGAAAGGAAATTCTACTATGAGACCTACACCGGGCTTGAGTGGGGAAGCATCTACTCCCATCAGGCACTACTGAACGCAAGTCTTCTGGGAATCGATAAGATCGTTGATCTTCTTGAACTGGTATATCGCACATGAGAATTGGACAGGGGAAGATATCCTTCCCCTGTTCATTTTTTTCATTTTTGTTGTTCTGACAACCGATTTCTTTTTTCATTCGTACTATACTCTCCCCGTAATCAAAAAATCCATTTCAAGGAGGATCATACAGATGAAAAATAAAATGTTCTGCTATCAGTGCCAGGAGACTGCAGGCTGCACCGGGTGCACCATGTCCGGCGTCTGCGGCAAGAAACCGGACGTCGCCGCCATGCAGGATCTGCTCGTCTATACAACAAAAGGGCTCTCTGCAGTGACCACGGCGGTTCGGGCGGAGGGCGGAAAGATCAGCGCAGATGTAAACCATCTGATCACACTGAACCTGTTCACCACCATCACAAACGCCAATTTTGACAAAGAAATGATCACAGCCCGGATCCGCGAGACGCTCTTAATGAAAGATGACCTTCTCGCAACGCTCGGGGACGCTTCCTCTCTCCCGGAGGCAGCGCTCTGGAACGGACCGGAATCGGAATTTGACTCCAAAGCAGCCGGCGTCGGAGTCCTGTCCACAGAAGACGAGGATATCCGAAGCCTGCGGGAACTGATCACTTATGGACTGAAGGGGCTGTCCGCCTACTCCAAACATGCCAACGCGCTGCTGCAGGATAATGAGGAGATCGATGCTTTTCTTCAGCGGGCACTGGCCTCTACTCTGGACGATACGCTCACGGCGGAAGACCTGACCGCGCTTGCCCTGGAGACCGGAAAATACGGTGTAGAGGGAATGGCACTCCTGGATCAGGCCAACACAAAGAGCTACGGAAATCCTGAGATCACAAAGGTAAATATCGGTGTGGGAACCCGCCCCGGCATCTTGGTCTCCGGACACGACCTGCGGGATCTTGAGATGCTCCTTGAGCAGACCCAGGGCACCGGCGTGGACGTGTACACTCACTCTGAGATGCTTCCCGCCCACTATTATCCTGCTTTTAAGAAATATCCCAATTTCATTGGAAACTACGGCAATGCGTGGTGGAAGCAGAAGGAAGAATTTGAAAGCTTCCACGGTCCCATCCTCATGACCACCAACTGCATCGTTCCACCCAAAGACAGCTACCGTGACCGGCTCTACACCACCGGCGCCGCAGGATACCCGGGATGCACTCATATTCCCGGAGAGATCGGCGAGAAAAAAGATTTCTCCGCCCTCATCGAGCACGCAAAGAAATGCGCGCCCCCGGCTGAACTGGAGCAGGGAGAGATCATCGGCGGCTTTGCTCATGCTCAGGTGCTTGCCCTCGCAGATAAAATCGTCGAAGCGGTGAAATCCGGCGCCATCCGTAAATTCGTGGTCATGGCGGGATGCGACGGACGCGCGAAATCAAGGAACTACTACACAGATTTCGCAAAAGCGCTTCCGAAGGACGCTGTGATCCTGACTGCTGGATGCGCAAAATATAAATATAACAAGCTGGATCTGGGAGACATCGGCGGCATTCCCCGCATGCTGGACGCAGGGCAGTGCAACGACTCCTACTCACTGGCAGTCATCGCGCTGAAGCTGAAAGAAGTGTTCGGACTGGATGATATCAATGACCTTCCCATCGTGTACAACATTGCCTGGTACGAGCAGAAAGCAGTCATCGTCCTCCTGGCGCTGCTGTACCTCGGTGTGAAGAACATCCATCTCGGGCCCACACTGCCCGCATTTCTCTCGCCGAACGTGGCGAAGATCCTTGTGGAAAACTTCGGGATCGCGGGGATCGGAACCGTGGAAGATGATATAAAACTGTTTTTCGCGGAGTAAGCCGCGGATTCCCCGCCCCGGTTTTCCGCGCATTCCCGGTTTCACCGGTTTTCTGCCGGGATTGAAAAACTGAAGTCATGCCGGAATCGGAAAACCGGCAGCCCCCCTTGACAAGCGGTGCTATAATGTAACTGTAACAAAGAAACACACTTAACAACACCTATTTGTCATACGTCCGCACAGGCGGACATACCGCAAAGTTGAAGGCTTGCTAAGCGCAATTCAGTGATTGGAGGAAAAGATAAATGAATACTTTAAAAGCTGAAAGAAGAGACATGACAATCAAAGCCAGGAAACTTAGACGTGAAGGATTTGTTACAGGCAGTATTTTCGGCCGTGAGATGGAAGAGACTATCCCGCTGAAGCTGGAAAAAGGCGCAGTAGAGCATCTGCTCAAAGAAGAAGGCAAGGGCGGACAAGTCATGCTCGAGGTCGAAGGGAAAACCTATGACGCACTGATCAAGGAAGTTGGCTATAATCCGTTAAAAGGCTGCATCGACGAGATTGATTTTCAGGCTCTGGTACAGGGTGAGAAAGTTCACTCCACCGCTGAGGTTCATCTGGTCAACCAGGAGAAACTGGCGGCAGGCGTTCCGCAGCAGATGCTGCATGAGATCGCATTCAAGGCGCTCCCGTCCGCACTGGTAGATAAAGTGGAAGTTGATGTAGGAGATATGAAAGTCGGCGATACGCTCAGAGTATGTGACCTGCCGATCGCACACACAGAAGGTCTTGATCTGACGACAGAGGCAGACGCGACCGTTGTCACGATCACAGAGGTACACGCAGCTCCTGCTGAGGATACAGACGAGGCAGAAGAAGGCGCTGCTGAGTAATTGACGGAAAAAGAATATAATAACTTATAATGTAAAAGACACGGGAAGGAGGATTTTTCTTCTTTCCCGCGTCTTTTCATTTTACGTGAAAAGATATCCATAACTTCTTCTCTGTTGAAGAAGTATATCCCTGACCCGCTCTTTTATTTCATCCGGATAGATCTGCTCCCTCTCAAGCATTTCGGATATTGAGCGTCCGTCAAACAAAAATTTCAGGGGGCGGCCATACAGTCCTTCCACAGCTTCCAACTGTTCATCAAAGTCACTGCTCAGAGTTTTTGCCCGAACCTGAGGTATCAGATCTATAATATCTGTCCCTGCCGGATAATCCATTGATGTATCTGAAAGGAGAGACGCTCCGTTGTCAAACACAGGACAATAATGATAATCCCCGTCCGGATCCAGAAGCACCGCAATATTATGTGTATGCCGATCTTCGTTTAAAAAAAGCGCGTCTATTGTCAACAATTTTGTGAGGTATACTCCAAATTCCTTTAATCCGGTCATCCGCGCAACCTGATCCACTAAAAATTCAGCCCTTTCTGTTACCCCCTCGATCCGAAATATATTTCGATACAGGCTTTCTCCATAAAAATTGTGGAACAGTCTCTCCAGGGTTATGAGCTGCCAGCCCTCCGGCAGGAAGTCCCTGCTTGTGCATCCCCTGAATCTTTGCTTTCCGTACAGAATCTCCTCCGTTTGATAGACGATAAATTCCTCCGGCTGCAGGCTGGATTCTTTCAGCAGGCAGGACACTGCGTACTCAGCAAGCCCTTCATACCCTGTATAGTCTGCTTTATACCAGTTTTCCCGGAATCTCCATTTCAACTGGTTTCCTTTTGAAGATTGTCTGACATTCCTCAGCGCATCTTTTTCGAATAATTCTATCATAGGCACCTACTTTTCTATCTGGATCCAGAAATCATCTTCTGCCATCCGCCCCTCCGTTTTCTGAATGATCATAAGTGGATCATAAAACGGCAGGTTGAGCTCTTTGAGCATCAGTTTCATTTTATCTCTTGTCCGGGGAAAGCAGCGGGATTCCAGAAATTCCTCGTACTCCTTATAGTCTGGATGTTCATTTCTTCCAAACGCACGATACATGATATCATGCACAAAATTTTTGATGCGTATCTTCTGATTTCGCTCATCCACATCTATAACTGTACAGAGTTCATTTCCACAAAAGTATTTTAGTCGGAAAACCTGCTCCTTCGGCGGAATTTCCAGCTCATCTTTTATATCCGGATTTTCTTTTAAAATCTTCACAAGTGTAACAACCGGTCCCGTGATCTCTGTACCGCCGCTCTCCCATCGCTCAACTGTTTTTACGGATACGTTTGCAAGAGCGGCAAAGTCCTTCTGGCGGATTCCCAGGTCTTCCCTCACTTTTTTGATCTCACGAGCTGTTAGCGTGCTCTGAATCGCAAATTCCATTACGGCACACCTCCATTGTACTTGATCTACTCCCAGTGTATCACAAAAAAACCCTGAATATAAGGGTAGAGAGCATATTTTTTTGCTCTTACCCCTCATATTTAGGGTTTTTAGTTTATTTTACCCCTCAATTTAAGGGTTTTCTTATATTATATTGTTCTTCTCCCACTTTCTCATAGTGTATATATAATATGGGATCAATGGGATCAGCGCTGCGATCCACGCCGCCGGATCGGAGAGACATACGCCCGCAAAGCTCGTCCTTCCTGCCACGGTCATGACGATGGCACTCCTTGCCACAAGCTCAAACACTCCGCCCAGCATGGGCACCAGTCCGTATCCCATTCCCTGAAGCGTGTTCCGGTAAAGGAAAATGCTTCCAAGGAAAGGATAACACCAGAAAACGGCATGGAAGTACATCACCGCCGCATCGATCACCTCTGTCTCTGACGGGCTGACAAACAGAAGCATCATATACTTTCCGAAGAAATAGATGACCACCATGGTGATCACACTCCAGATCAGGATCATGATCTGTGTATACTTCACTCCCGTCTTCACCCGGTCCATCTTCCCTGCGCCCCGGTTCTGTCCCACGAAGGTCGCGATGGTCGCGCCAAAAGCCGTGAACACCGTTGCGATGATATTCTGCAGTTTTCCCGCCGCGGCAAATCCTGCCATGTAGATCTCACCGTAAACGTTGACCGCGCCCTGGACGATGATAGTCCCGATAGCTGTGATGGAGAACTGAAGCCCCATGGGGATCCCCAGCGCCAGCAGCCTTCCGAAGCTCTGAAGAGAAATCCTGAAATCCGCCTTTTTCAGATGAAGGATCGGAAATTTCTTCAAAATATAGATAAAACAAAGCAGCGCCGAGATCCCCTGTGCGATGACCGTTGCATAGGCACAGCCTTCCACGCCCATCCCGAAGCAGACGATGAAGGCGATGTCCAGCACCACATTGATCACCGCGGAGATGATCAGGAAATAGAGCGGTGACTTTGAATCTCCCAGCGCCCGGAGGAACGCCGCCAGAGAATTGTACGCCGCCGTTACGATCAGCCCGGCGTAGATGATCCCCATGTAAGCCGTCACATCCGGCATGATCTCATCGGAGAAATTCATCATCCTTAAGATAGGCTCGTTCAGGATGAGCAGTCCCACAGTCATGGCGATGGCAAAGGCCGCTGCAAGGTAAATTGACATGGCAACGTAATGCCTCATCTGATCATACCGTTTTGCCCCGAACCACTGAGAGACCAGGATCGCGAACCCGCTGCTCAGGCCGTTCAGCCATCCGGTCACGAGGAACATCAATGAGCCGGTGCTCCCGATGGCGGCCAGGGCATTCACTCCGATGAACTGTCCCGCCACGATGGAATCCGCCACATTGTAAAACTGCTGAAATATATTTCCAAGGCAGACCGGTATCATAAACTGAAGGATCAGCCGCACCGGGCTGCCCGATGTCATATCATTCGTAGTATCCGCTGACATAGATGCCCCCTCTTTTCTCTTTCTCGTTTTACTAGAGCAACATTATATGACAGCGTATCCTGCTTTTCAAGAGAATATTTTTATGTTTTTATCCTTATTTTTATGCTCTGTATTTTCTCTGGCAGAATTCTGCTCGAAAGAAATGACAGCCCCTCCTCCGTATGCTATGATAAGGATACCTTACAGTGTCATTATTTCCGCCTCAGCATGCAGACTTCCTGCGGCGGAAGAAACGGAGATGAATCATGGAAAAAGAAAAAGTGAAGATACTGATCGCAGACGATGAAAAAGAGATACGGGACGTACTGACAATGCTGCTCACTGCGGAAGGCTATGAGGTTGCTGCCGCCTCTGACGGCCGGGAAGCGGTGGAGATGGCGGACAGTTCCGTGGACCTCTATATTCTTGATGTAAATATGCCGGTCATGTCCGGGTTCGCGGCCGGCGCCGAGATCCGGAAGCAGTTCTATGCGCCCATCATATTCCTGACCGCCTACTCCGGGGAGTCGGACAAGCTGATGGGTTTCTCCGCCGGCGCCGACGATTATATCGTCAAGCCATTTTCCAATACTGAACTGCTGATCCGGATAAAGGCTCTTCTCAGGAGGTCCCGGGAATATGCCCTGGCCGGTCAGGAGCGGGCAGATACCGCAGTCCCGTCAAACGAACTTCATTATAAGGATCTGGTACTGGATCTGGACAGCCAGAGCGTGCGAAAGGGCGAGCAGGTCATTGTCCTTACCTATACAGAATATAAGATCCTGGAGCTCTTTCTCTCCCACCCGAAGAAGATCTACTCCCTGGATAATATCTATAAGAGTATCTGGGATGAGGACGCTGTCGGGGACAGCACGATCATGGTCCACATCAAGAACCTGAGAAAGAAGCTTGGGGACAGTTCAAGGAACCCGAAGTATATCAGGACCGCATGGGGAAAGGGATATTATGTTGATTAAAAAGAAAACCGAAGGGAAGCCGGGTACGAAAAAGCTTTCCACAGTGATACTGGAATATCTCTTTTTCTCCGCCGCGATCTCCCTGTTCACTTTTTTCTTTCTGTACTCGACATCCGTCTCCATCGGGGACAACTATCTGACTCAGCGGGGATTCATCCTGCCAGATATGCAGCGGGTCACATTTCAGGTGTGGGCGCGGAGCATCTGCGCCACTGCGTCGATCGTTCTCTTCATCGTAATCTTCCTCTTCGTACTGGGGCAGCGGCTCTCCTATCTCCTCACCATAATCAAAGGAGTGGAGATGCTGCATGCGCGGAGTATGGACTATGACATTCCACTTGAGGGGAACGACGATCTGACCCGTCTTGCAGAGAGCATCAACTATCTCGCCGCGGCACGCCGGGACCTGTGGAGGCAGGAGAAGGCGTTCCAGGAAGAACGCGACGCCTGGATCCGTTCCCTGTCCCACGATATCCGCACACCCCTCACTTCCATGCTCTCCTACTCGGAGCTTCTTCAGTCAAAAGACCATCTGAGCGAAGACGAGATGAAGACATACATGGATCTCGTGTACTCCAAGGCAACCCAGATGCGCCAGCTCACCGAACAGCTCACGGAGCGGAACCGGGGCACCTGGGAAAAGATCGATGATATCCGTTTTCTGGCGGAGCAGTTTGCAGGCGAGTGGGAGGAACTGCTGGAAGGACGTTTCACCTGCGTGACCGACCTCTCCGGTCTGACCTCTTTTTCCGGGATGGCTGACGTCCACGCCCTCCACCGGGTCCTGGACAACCTGATTTCCAACGTGGAGAAATATGCCGATCCAGAGCAGGACGTCGAACTCACATTGAAAAATGAAGCCCGGCAGCTCATCCTGATCCAGCGGAATCGGATCCGCGAGAGCAGCTTCGGCAGCGTGGAAAGTTCACATATCGGCCTTGAGAATATACGCAGGATCGCTGCTCTCTATAACGGCCAGGTTGATGTATCCGACAGCAGCGGCGTTTTCGAAATCCTGATTGCTTTAAATATTCCTGAATGTCTTTAGAATTCTTCAGATTTATATTTACATGTTCTTCACAGATCGCTGATAGACTACAGGCATAACAAAAAAACAAAAGCAATTACAGGAGGAATGAAAAATGGCATTAGGTTTACTGGTAATCTCATTTGTAGCAATAAGTGTGATCAGCATCATCGGTCTGGCGCTTATGTATCTTCTCAAAAACGAAAGGGCAAAGGCAGGTATCTTCTATTTCCTGTCTATCTGGGGAATGGCGATCGCAGTCCTCAGCGCAATGAGCCTCCCCTCAAACTGGATGGCGCAGCAGCTCATCGCATGGGGCTTCGGGATCCTCAGTGCTGCGGGACTGATCGTCCATCTGAAGAGTTCATCCGGCTCCGGCAGGATGGCCGCTTATGCACTGGTGACGGTCTCCGTGATCGGCGGCGTGCTGAAAATGTTTATATTCTGAAAATGAGATGAATGAAATCCTCCTTCCGGATCGTATTCATAGTGAAAAGGAAAATTCACAGTACGAAACGGAAGGAGGATTTTTATCATGAAGAAAAAAGCAACGGCAATCATCTTAACAACACTTTTTGTGGCAGCTCTGGGCGGGACAACCGTTTTCGCAGCAGGAAACGGGCGGCAGGGCCATGCAGGAACTGTCACAGGAAACTGCACAGGTGTTCTCAGCGGAACTCTTGACCACTGCTTATACAATTATTACAATGAATGTGATAACTACAACGGAACCAGGAACAGCAGCACGTGCATCTGTGGTGGTTCCCATACATTCACAGATCAGGACGGGGACGGGATCTGCGACTATCGTGACAGCACAGGGGGGCGTGTAAGCGGTTCCGACCAGAACAGCACAAGCGGCTCCGGCCAGAACAGTCCAGGCGGGAGCGTAAGCGGTTCCGACCAGAACAGCACAGGCGGGCGCGCAAGCGGCTCTGGCCAGAACAACGCAGGCGGACGCGCAAGCGGTTCCGACCAGAACAACGCAGGCGGGTATATGAGCGGTTCTGGACACAACAGTGCAGCCGGACATCACGGAAAATCTAACCGCAGATAGCACTGGGGAATCTTTAAGCATCACAAAACAGGAAGAGGGGCGGAGACATGCGGAGCGAGGAAGAAGCAAACAGGGCCATCCGGCTATATGCGGATACAGTCCGCAGGATCTGTATGGTCCATCTGAAAAACTATTCTGACTCGGAGGACATATTTCAGACCGTATTTCTGAAGTATGTCCTTCGCTCCGAGCCCTTTGAGAGCGAAGAGCACGAAAAGGCGTGGATCATCCGAGTCACAGTGAATGCCTGTAAGGATCTTCTGAAAAATGTTTTCCGCAGCCGGACCGTTCCTCTGGACACTCTGATCGAGACGCCCCAGGCACAGGAGTTCCGGCACACGGAACTCCTGGAAGCGGTCCTTTCTCTTCCCACGAAATACAAAGACGTAGTGTATCTCTACTATTATGAAGGATATTCCGCGGATGAGATCAGCCATATCCTGAAAAAGAACGTGAACACAGTGTACACTCTTCTGACCCGGGCCAGAAAAATCCTGAAAAAAGAACTGGAGGGGGTGACGGACATTGAATAAGCAGTGGAAAGAAGCATTCGACCAGATCCATGCCGAAGACCGGCTGAAAGATCACACGATGGAATACCTCTCCCGGAAGGTCTACCGGAAAAGGCACCCTCGCTTCTCAGCCTTTCGCGGGTTTGCCGCGGCTGCAGCCTGCCTTGCCGTCCTTTTCCTTGCCGGCGGCTCATGGCTGTACTTTACCCCTGAGGCATTTATCAGCATCGATATCAATCCCTCCTTGGAACTGGGCATCAACCGGTTTGACAAAGTCATCTCAGTGGAGGGCTGGAACGAAGATGGCAATGATCTGGCAGATTCGCTGGACATCAAATATATGGACTATTCTGACGCCATAGAGACACTGCTCTCGGATCAGATCATCGAAGACTATCTCTCTCAGGACGGCCTGATGGATCTCACTGTCGCCTGCGAAAATACCTCCCGGCATGACGAGATCCTTGAAAATGTAGAATCCTGCACTTCCGGGCACTCCAATGTGCACTGCCACTCAGGTGACGCACAGGAAATGCACGAAGCCCACGCCGAGGGGCTCTCCTTCGGCAAGTACCGGGCTTACCTGAGGCTGAAGGAGCTGGATCCTTCCGTCACCGTCGATGACATCCGGAATCTCTCCATGCGGGAGATCCAGGATCTGATCGAAGATGGGCATGAAAATGGGTATCAAAATGGAAATAAAAATAGCAGTAACCATGAAAGCGGAAATGAAAATGACAATGATCATGAAGGCGGACATGGAAACGGCTACGGGCACGGACGTCATAAATAGCAGAAAGGCAGGCACTGCGCCGAAAATATCACGCAGCGTCTGCCTTTCTTATATTTTTCTTCTGCTTTTCTTCTCTCTTTCTTTTATCCCTCATTTGACACCCAGATATAGGAGTCCTCCAAAGTCGGCTCTGCCGGTTCCCACCTCTCATCTGCACGGTTCCGGCTGATGATCCTTACATGCATCCCTTCTGCAGAGAACTGTTTGGATGAGACATGGCAGTTTTTCTCCAGGGCCCGCACTTCCCTCTCATCTTCCAGTGTGCAGGTCCACACATGCCCTTCCGCCTTTTGGATCAGTTCTCTCATGCTCCCGGAGTAGAGGAATTTTCCCTTTTTCATGACAGCAAGTCTGCTGCTGACCGCCGCCAGGTCCTCTACCACATGGGTGGAAAAGAGAACAGTTCGTCCCTCAGAGAAATCCACCAGCAGGTTCCGGATGCGGATCCGCTCCTCCGGGTCCAGCCCGGTGGTCGGCTCATCCACGATCAGGAATTCCGGTTCGTTTAGCAGCGCCTGGATCAGCCCCGCCCTCCGCTTCATCCCTCCGGAGAGCTGGCGCATCTTCTTGTTCCGGTGCTCTGTCAGGCTGGTCTTCTCCAGATAATAGCGTATCCGCTTCCGGCACTCCTTCTTCGGAATGCCCGATAGGTCTCCCATGTATTCCAGACACTCCTGCAACGTCAGTCCCGGATACAGGTCGATCTCCTGGGGCAGATACCCGATCTTCCTCTGGATCTTCTCATAATTGCTTTCCTTATACGTGATTCCTTCCAGGCTGACCCTGCCGCTGATCTGTGCTCCTCCGCCGGAGGGCGCCAGCACAGTGGTCAGCACCCGCATCAGTGTAGTCTTTCCCGCGCCGTTTTCTCCCAGAAGTCCATAGATTCCCCCGGGGATCTCCAGGCTTGCATGGTCGATGGCAGTCACCTTATTTTTCTTCATTCTGTTCTGAAACGTTACCGTCAGATCATTGATCCTGATACTCATATCCTCACCCTCTCTTTCGGATTATCTTCGGCGTCGCAATCGCCATGATGATACACAGGCAGATACAGAGCGCCTTTCCTTTGATCCAGTTCAGGTCGCTGCCGTTCTCAACATTCCGGAATGTATAGGAGAACATGTTCCATGGTCCCAGCATCCGGTCTCCTGTCGTAGAATTTACAGTCAGCCACAGAGCCAGGCAGACTCCGATCCCCGCCCACATGCTGCGGGTCAGGCAGGCCGCCATATTTCCCAGGATTCCCCAGAAGTTCAATGTCACGAGGATCGCTGCCAGATAAACCAGGAACAGATGCAGTTCACTCTCTCCGCTCGTTCCCGGAGAGTACAGCGGAAAGGGATCCTGGAACAGAAAGAACATCCCGTATCCTGCTGCCCCCAGCAGCAGAAGCCAGCACTGCTGAATCCCGATCCTCCGCGCTATGCACATCGCCTTTCTCTTCATCGGATACAGCCTCCACACTTCGGACCTGCGGCTCGTGATCTCCTGCACATAAGTATCCGCACAGAATACGGACGAAAGGAGCGCCATAGGCGCCTCGCAGGCGATCCCCACCTCATATGTGTAGGTCACGCCCCGGGCAAGACTTAAGATGACTACAAAAGCCAGCGAATACAGAACTTTATACAACGGCAGACAGATCTTCATTTCTTTTCCCGTCATGCTCATATCCTACGCCTCCTCCACAACTGTACGCAGATCAGGATGATCACGAACGACGCCATGATCAGGCCGCACTGGTTCACCATCGCCATGGGCGGCACCACCGTGTCAAAAAGCATTCCCGGGAACCGCACCATGATCGCCAGAGGCCTTCCATAGTACCCGTATACGCCTTCCGCATTCCTGCTCCCCATGTTGGAGTACAACATGTAAAGAACCAGAAGCGGCGCCGCAGGGAGCGGATTCTTAAAGACCATAGAAACCAGGGCGTACACGCACACGATCATCAGCATATTGGGCAGGATATAAAGACAGGTGGCCGCCAGAAAGTCTCTCAGACGGATCTCAAACCCGTTCCCCCTGGTAATGATCAGTGCCGCCGCCCAGAACACCAGGTTCAGGATCCCCAGGATGATCACGCAGACCAGGAACCCTCCCGCCACTTTTCCAGTCACATATTTCCAGGCACTGACCGGTTTCGTGTGGAGAAGTTCATAAGTATTCTTCTTCATGTCCTGAAAGAACAGCGCCGCCAGCAGGACCGTTGCGGCAAATCCCATAAACAGTCCTGCAAAATCCGCGAACTTCCTCGCGAAATACCAGGAAAACGGATGCTCTTCCAGCCTTCTGTCCAGATAGGCGTTGATCTCCTCCGGCGTCCCTTTCCGGTATGCCGAATCCTCCCAGAAATATTCCGCTCCGAACCAGTGGTACTCATTTTCCAGATACAGACACGCCTCATCCACATCCATCTCCCGTATCTTTGCCATGACCGCATCCACTTCCGAGTCCGGCAGTTCGAATCCTTCTCCGGTTCTCAGAGTGTCCTCCACCTGTTTCTCCCAGAGCGTTCTTCTCTCCGCCTCTTGTGTCGGGATATAGCCCTCGTAAACATCTCCCTTATGAACTGTCTCCGGAAGATCGTTTTCCAGTTCCTCCGCAGAAGATACATAACGGGTTTCCAGATAGGGGCGCACATTCTGGAAAACTCCCAGGATCACCACTGCCACTCCGATCCAGAACAGCGGTCTCTTCAGGTAATTCTTGATCTCTCTTTTTATGATCGCTGTCATAGATTTTCACCTCTTTTCTTTGATGAGGTTATTGTAGAGGGAAAATGACAACAAAAAGACAATGGCTGAAAAAATCCGGAAAAGCTGAAAAAGATATAAAAAAACGGCCGACCCGAAGTCTGCCGTTTCCCAGAACTGTTTTTGATCCTGTCCTGTATTTTATTTCGCTCTCTTACAATCATCTGCGGGATTCGCATCCGCAATTTCCCGGAACACCGCCGTCACCGACGCGCCTCCCGCCTCATTATTCTCCAGCAGAAGTTTCCCGCCGTGCTTTTCACAGTACAGCCTGCTGATATACATTCCCATTCCCGTATGGGTCAGGCTGTCCTTCACATTTTTCTGGTGGAACGCGCGGGTAATCTTCTCCGCATTCTCCTGAAATCCGGTCCCGTCATCGCTCACCGAGATTTTTAAGACCGAAGCTGTCAGAGAGACCTGCACCCGGATCTGTTTCCTGGCATACCGGAACGCATTTGAGAACAGATTTTCCGCCACCTCAAGGATCACCTCCCGGTCCCCACGGAAGATTGATTTCGTCTCCTGCACATTCAGAACAGCTTTCTTCCCCTCCGCCAGGATATTCAGCTCCCCGCGGATGTCCTCCTGGAGCTGTTCCGCAGTGATCTCCTCCGCCTTCAGCGCTCTCTGCTCCAGACTGTTCACCCGACGCATGGTCTCTATGAAAACATCCATGCGGCTGATCTGTTTCATGCTCTCCTCCAGCATTTCCATCGCCTGCCGGATGTCAATGGTCCCGTCCGGAAGATAAGTAAGGAGCATCTCCTGGTATCCCTTCAGAACAGAAAGCGGGGACCGGATATCATGGGCAATGGCCGCCCGCAGTTCCCGCTCATCCTCAACCATCCGCCACATCTTCCGGTTATTCTCCTCGAGCTGTTCCCGCATCCGGTCAAACTCCCGGCAGAGCTGTCCCATCTCGTCCCGGTTCTCATAGGTAAGCTGAAAGTCCAGGTCATTCTCTGCGATCCGCCCTGACGCCTCTTCCAGCTCCCGGATCGGAGTCCTCAACTTGTTCCTGTAAAAAAGAAAGACCGCCACGCAGCTTCCCGCCACAGAAAGTACCAGCACGGAATACGTCTGAAGAAAATCACACGCCTCAGATATGTTATAATCCTGCTTGCTCATCTCTGAAGCGTCAGGCCGGGGTATCTGCACCCAGAATCCCTCGTCTTCCATTTCCTGGGCTTCAAAATACTTGTCCTGATCCGTATATTTCCACCAGATCCGGTTCTGTATATTCTCCGCCGCCCATGCAGTCAGCGCAGCAAGGATAAAACTGCACACCAGGCTGACGCACATATATAAAATGATCGTTTTTCTCAAGGAAAGATTTCTTATTTTATCCACCGGTATCCCATCCCCCAGACAGTCTCAATGTACTCCGTCTCTGTATGCTCCTTCATCTTCTTCCGGATCCTGCGGATCAGTTCCGTCACCACACGGCTGTCACCTTCCCCGTCATAACCGCAGATCTTCTCGTAGATCCGCTCTTTGTCAAAGACCATCCCCGGATTCATAGACAGGAATTCCACAATACTGTACTCCAGCTTTGTCAGATCCAGCGCCGCCCCGTTTACTTCCACAGTCTTCGCCGTATAATCAATAACAAGTTCACGCTGAAACCGGTATTCAGACCGCACACGACTCCTCTGCCGCTCCTCCCGCTTCAGATGTGCCGTGATCCGCGCTTCCAGTTCCTTCAGGCTGAAGGGTTTCAGGATATAATCATCTCCGCCGGAGAGAAGACCGTTCACCCGGTCCTGCTCCTCCACACGGGCAGTGAGGAAAAGAATGGGACAGGACACCTTGTCCCGGATCCGACGGCACACCTCCAGCCCGTCCGCACCGGGCATGTTGATGTCCAGAAGGATGAGATCCGGAGCCTGCTCTGCCATCTTCAGCGCCTCCGTACCATTCCGTGCGGTGATCACCCTGTATTTCCGAAGTTCGAAAAATGTTTTCAGCATCCTGACAAGTTCTGCATCATCGTCCGCGATCAGGATTGTATATTCCATACTTATCCACCTTTCAGAAAAATGATGTGCTGCCATTTCCAAGCAGCAGTTCCTCCAGTTCCCCGTGCGGACGCTTTTCATCTGCCTGATAGATATCGATACAGTTGATCAGCGCTCCGCCCTGCGCATACGCCGGAAACAAAAATCCGCACTCCGGTTCCCCCGGTTCATAATCGCCTGTAACCGGGCAGACCGCACAGATCAGATACTCAAACATCTGCTCCGATTCTCCCAGCCGCACATGATCCGCCGCCTTCGCAGGGATATCGTACCGGTCATGAAACAGAAATACTCCGTACTCCTGATCCGCGCGGTACCGCTCCGCCAGCATCTCATAAAAAATGTCCAGAAGCGCGTCGTTCTCCAGCCCGGAGGTGCGTGCCCCCATCAGAAGCTGGTACATGCTCTCCCTCCCCCGGGAAACCTCCGGGATCACGTATCGTCTCAGATTCCGGTTCGTCTCCGCAAAAGGGATCGTCTTCGCAATCTCAAGGTTCTTCGCCTTATCCGGATCGGACAGTTTCAGGAACCTGGTGTTGAACGTCCCGTCGATAAAACCGTCCGGATCCATATACGCCCCCGCGATGCGGGTGATGGAAGTCCGCTTCACGGTCATACGGCGGGTCAGGGCTAGCATGTCCTCCCGGTCGATCTTAAGTTGTCTGAAGTCTGTCGTAGTCTTATTCATCTATTCTCCTTCTTTTTACCTTGCAGTTTTTACAACCGCTTCTATCCCTCAATCTTCTTCAGGTCGTCCGGATAAATATTTCTGGCGCGTCCCAGATCCGGAAATACATTGATCTTCGTTTTCGTAGTCTTGAATCTCACGCGGTCTCCGGGCATCAGGTCCGGGAACGTATTTCCCCAGTAAAAAAGCCAGTCGCTGTTTGCTTTTTCCTTGTCCGGTGGATCAGCGATATGTCCTTTGATACCATAACATCTGTATTGCTTCTGAGACAGTTCGCGGACACTCTCTATGGTCGTCTCATAGTATCCATTTTCATCCTTCTCGATCAGATAATTTCCGGACAGATTGTCCTTAACGCTCCCGACAAATCCGGCCACCCTTCTGTTAAATTCTGCTGTATGGTATTCGTCAAGAACACCGCACCGATGCAGTTCATCATACAGGATACCCAGATCATCCTGGTTGTCCAGTCTCCGCATCTGTATCCCCATCAAAGGCGTATTGTTCAGTTTTTCATAGGGCACTGTCAGAAGCGGAAAATACTGCTTGCTCAATCCCCATGCAGCTCCCATTTCCACAAGGCAGAACGGACTTTTTAAATATTGCTCCGTAATAACGAATATCACGGTTTCGCATTCCTGCATATACTCCCTTATCTTTTCGATAAATGCTTTTCCTGTTTCCAGCATATCCGGGCAGGCTGTACAGAAAATGTCCTGGCGCCTTATGCCCATGCCAAGCTGCAGAAATTCGATAAAACTGTCAACCATCTTCTGGTCTTTTGAACTGTAACTGATAAATATCTTCTTCATCTCAAATCCTCCAGTTCTTCTAAAAGCCTGTTTTTTTCCTTCGTAAAACGTTTCTCTGCCTCACGCAGCTCCCTGTAGTATGTCACCTGATTTTTCTTAAGCTGTTCCCCGATCTTCTTCATGGAAATCAATTTGTAATCCGGGACCATCAGCTCCTGCAGATTCGCATTACTCAGTATCCGGATTGTGGTTCCTGACTGTATGCGTTCCAATGCGATCTGTCCCTGCGCAGAGATCAGGTATTCAAATAAAACATATGGATCATATTTTTTCTGGTCTATCCGGATCAGTGTAATATTCCCACTGATGTAGGACTCCGGCGGCTCTTCCGATATGACCGCCGCTTTCAGAATCGTTCCTTTTGAGGTCAGCAAAATGTCATCCTGACGTATCCTGAATTTTTCTTTACATACCGAACTTTGTCTTATGACTCTGTCTGCCTGTTCATATAAGACCTGATTATTTTGGATATCTTTGATATTGATAAAGTACGCATCTCCATCGTCTCTCTGATCAGTCTTTTTCAGGACCTGAGCCCCCCTGACAATCTGTGCGATATCCCCCAGTCTGATCCCGGTTCCGGGTTCCATCTCCCCTTCATGGCGTATGTACTGGATCGGTTTAAATGAATATCCGTTTTCCGCAATCTGTTTCTGATCGCATACGGCGCTCACTTCGCTGATCTCCTCGAATTTCCAGAATGATTTTTCCGCAAGCCTGATTCCTTCTTCTGATATCTCAGAAAAGTTCCGTCCCGTCTGCCGGCAGTATCTGCTTATATCTATAAAGATCGTTTTTCCCTTTCTGTACTTATTCTTATTAAAAATAAGCAATTCCGTTCCGGTATGATCTTTCGGATACAAATTATTGGGCAGGGTGATCACTGCTTCAAGCCAGTCATTGACTATGATCTGCTCCCGGAGTTTCTCTTCATTCTTTCGTATCAGTGCCCCCGCAGTCACGATCACAGCCGCCGTTCCATCCCGGTTCAGCCGGTATAGTGCATCCTGAATAAATATCCAGTCAGTATATATCTTTTTCTTGCTGAAAAAAGGCAGCCTCGGATCTCTGTAATCAAACTCTTCTGTGATATTGCGTCCTCTTGGCACATCCATCACGATCATGTCATACATCTGATTTTCTCCCGGATCCGGGATCGCCAAAACATCATTCTCTTCAATCTCCCCTGCGGGAACGCCATAAGCATAATAATGGAGACACGCCATATCGCACAGGTCTCTGTCACAGTCTTCCCCGTGAAAACTGATCTCCGGGTTTCTCTGCCGCAGTCTGTCCCACAATTCCAGGCCCAGACCTGCTCCTCCGCAGCAAAGGTCCGCCAGCTTTCTCACTTTTCTTCCTCCCAGAAGATCCGCCGTCAATTTCCTTACATCAGGGGGAGTGACAGCATATTTCCCTCCTGTCCCCGCCAGATCAAGAAGAATGGAAAACATTTTCCTCGGTATGCCGCCATGCTCATAATATTCAGAAAAAATATCGAGTTCTTCCACCAGAAGCCGATATACTTCCTGCTTTTCCAGCATCTGCCAATTTACATTTTCTGCCTGTCTTCTGATCGCGACACGGACATCATATCCCTGAATATCGCTTAAACTCTTTTCAAGCGTATCCAGTGTCATCGCACCGGAAGAGCTCAGTATTACTTTCCTGTCTCCGTAATACCATGCAAATGCCAGCAGAAATGATAATCGGAAAATCTGTTCCATTGGCATCCATCTCTGAAATTCCTTCCATACTCCTTCTAATCGCTGCCTTTCCTGCATAACCTTCTCTCCTGTTAATTCCTCTCTACTGGAACTATAACATCACCTCCATCAAATGTCAATTATGAATTGCAATACATATATTGTATTTGCATACTTTCTTCTGTCAGAATATCTTCCCTCTCTGCTGTCATATACTGTTAGAAAGCCATTTTAGGAACTATCTGCCATGAGAAACAACCATTATCCATTCATAAATACACCTCTCCCATACTCTTACGACGCTCTTGAGCCCTTCATCGACGAGGAGACAATGTACCTGCACCACGACCGCCATCTCCAGACCTATATCGACAACCTCAACCGGTTTCTGGAGGAGAATCCCTCCCTTCAGAAGTTCTCTCTGGAGGAACTGCTCACCATATGGCGCCGCCTCCCCTGCCATCTCCAGACTCCGCTGCGCAATAGCGCAGGCGGGGTATACAATCATCGTTTCTATTTTGACAGTATGACTCCTCCGGGCTCTTCCTGTTCAGCTCCCCGGCTCTTCAAGGCAATGTCCTGTCAGTTCGGAAGTCCGGAAAATTTCCGGGCACAGTTTAAAGAGGCAGCTCTCTCCGTCTTCGGCTCCGGCTATGCATGGCTTGTGCTGGACCGGGGATGCCTGAAGATCGTCACCTCTGCGAATCAGAATACGCCGTTTATCCGCTCCCGGACTCTCATCCTCAATATCGATGTGTGGGAGCACGCCTATTACCTGAAGCATTATAATCTCCGGGCAGACTATATCGACGACTGGTTCCGGGTAGTGAACTGGGGAATGGCGGAGAATCGATATACAGGAGAGACCCTGTCGGAGGAATTCCGGTGAAATTCAGGAAAAGTCCGGAAGCTTATATGTTTCTGACGATGAAAGCCCGGCACCGCACTGATAACTGTGCGGCGCCGGGCTCGATTTACGGATCATTATTTCTTTATCCTGAACAGACGGATCAGCCAGAATGCCATATCCCCGAATACCAGGATCATGACCGCAGGAGTAAAACATTCCGGAAGCGGAGCACTCTGGAGACTGTTCACGATCAGATAAGCAAAGATCAGTGCTGTCAAAAATTTCAGAGTTTTAAGCATATATTTCAGCGTCCGGTAAACCTTCTCTTTATTCTTCGCAGTCACTTCCACTCCTGTATTCCAGATCTGAGGATATTTCTCGACTACACCGATCCCGAGATAGAGTATCCACATCATCACTTCGATGAAAATGCTTTCCCCTTTTCCTCCCCACCGGTCGATCTCACCTGCACCGTTATAATGCATGGGAATCTGATCCGGGAACGAGGGCCAGCCCAGGATCAGGTAGGCAAGTGTCCCGATCAGCAGGATCCAGCCCAGAAGATCCAGGATCCGGTCTGCTCTTGTGTTCTCTATCTTCATAGCAGCTCCCTCTTCCAGAATTTACACTCCCAGTTCTTTCATAAGCTGCTCCTGATACTCCGGATTTTCCGCAGCTTTGACAATGTCATCCGTCCGTCCCATTTCCGACAGCTTCAGGATCAGCCTGCTGAGTTCGCTGCGCCCTTCCTGTCGCCCTTCCCGGCGTCCTTCCTGTCTGCCTTCCCGTCTGACTTCCTGACGGCCTTTACTCTCACCTGCCTGATATTTTTCTTCCAGTTCCTCTGCAAATAATTCTCTTAATGCGTCACACATATTCTTCACCGCCTCTACTGAATCAAAACCTCCTCAATCTTCTTCAGTTCCTCCTCCGTAAACTCCAGATTCTCGATCGATTTCACATTATCAAGCACCTGCTGTGGTCTCGACGCTCCCACCAGCACGCTGGTCACTATCCCGTCACGAAGCACCCAGCTCAGCGCCATCTCCGCAAGAGTCTGCCCCCTTCCGGCCGCGATACCGTTTAAGTTCCGAATCTGCTGAAGCTTCTCCTCGGTCAGCGCCTCTTTCTTCAGGAAACGTCCGTCAGTGCGGATCCTGCTGTCCTCCGGAATCCCGTTCAGGTAACGGTTCGTCAGAAGTCCCTGCGCCAGCGGACTGAACGCGATGATCCCCTTTTTCAGTTCCGCCGCCGTATCCTTTAATCCGTTTTCCTCTATAGTCCGGTCGAAAATGGAATACCGGCTCTGGTTGATGATAAACGGGCAGTGCATCTCATCCAGTATTTCCTCCGCCCTTCTCAATGTAGGACCGTCGTAGTTGGAGAGCCCCACGTAAAGCGCCTTGCCTGACCGGACCGCCTGTGCGAGCGCGCCCATTGTCTCCTCCAGCGGCGTCTCCGGATCCATCCGATGATGATAGAAAATGTCCACGTATTCCAGTCCCATCCTCTTCAGACTCTGATCAAGGCTCGCCAGAAGATACTTCCTGCTGCCCCAGTTTCCATAAGGTCCCTCCCACATATCATAGCCGGCCTTGGTGCTGATGATCATTTCATCCCGGTACTGCCCCAGGTCTTCCTTTAAGATCCTGCCGAAATTCTTCTCCGCGCTCCCGGGCTCGGGACCGTAATTATTGGCAAGGTCAACATGGGTGATCCCGTTGTCAAACGCCGTGAAGCAGATCTGGCGCATATTCTCGAAATTCCCCGTATCCCCGAAGTTGTGCCAGAGTCCCAGGGAGACCGCAGGCAGTTTCAGCCCGCTCTCTCCGCAGCGGTTATAAAGCATTTTCTCATATCTTTTGTCTGATGCTGTATACATAAACTTTTCCTCCTCGCAGATCGATATTTTCATTACCTTCCGCAGCACTTTTTATATTTCTTTCCGCTTCCGCACGGACACGGATCATTCCTCCCCACTTTGACCTGCGCCCTTCTGTATGTCCCTTCTCCGTCAGTAACATGAATCTCTGCCCTTTTTACTGAAGTGATCTCCCTGTACTTATCCTCCAAAAATTTTCGCACATTCTCTGCTGATCTGTGGTTCTCCATATTCACAATTTTTTCCAGGATCTCGTCTGCAGTTTTTTCACTGTCTTTCTCTGCCTTTTCCAGAAAATCGCGACAACATTCGTAACTGTGCGGATATGTTTTTCTGATATAGTCCAGTTCCCCGCAATGTTCCGGAATATACCGGCACAGATACCATTCCCAGGTAAGCCCCTCTTCTCTGAGCTGCTCCTGCTCCTCCTCAGAAACCGCATCCTTGATAGTATATTTCATATCATATATATGGTTCATACCTGTTTCCATTACTTTACTTACCTTTGCATCATCATGGAACGCATAGGATTCCCACGCGATATAAGCGGACTCGAGGCATTCCCTGGTGTGTTCTGTCACAAGATAATTTTTATCGCTGATACGTGTGATCAGCTTCAGGAAAAGCGGGCAATACCACTTGTTTCTCATAAGAGTCGAAAGGTAAACGATCGTCGATGCAAGATGCTCCTGCATTGCTTCCGTCATCTCTGTCTCTTCCAGGAAACGAAAATATATATTCAGATCGTCCTCATATTTTCCGTTTTGAAGCGATACATCCAGATAGAGGAGATGCTGAAAAGCGCCGTCCAGCATTTCCGCCGAGGTGATCTCGCCGGTTTCTCCGTATCTTTTTATTTCTTCATAAAAGATATCTCTGCTTTCCTTAAACTGTCCGACTTCCTGTAAGCTGTCCCCATAGGCGGTGAAATAAAAAGGACGGTACTCTTCCAAAGGATAAATCGAACGCAATTCTCGGACTGCTCCATGAAAATCCCCCATTGCATGCAGCGCCATCCCATATGTGAAATGGTAATCCGGCTCTTCAGGGTATTCCTCCGCAAGATCTCCAAATACCATTGCCGCACTCATCATATCACCCAGTGAAAAATAACAGATTCCCAGTATATGCCGAATCTCCGGCTTTGTATCATCCTCATCGAGAATCTGGCAGCACAACCCTGCCGCCCTTTCATACTCCCTTTCACTTAACAGTTCGAAAGCTTCTCTTACTTTCTCCTGAAGAGGCAGTGCATACTGGCGCGCGATACGCTCTGTCTCTTCCATGTATTCTTCTCTTTCTCTGAAGTCTTCTTTCTCTATTCTGATCAGCCTGTTCATCATGGTTCATCCTTTCCGTTGATTTTCTCCTGATATTTTCTTATCAACTCATCTCTTGGTTTTATCTTTTTAGAAAGACCATATTTATAAATCTCCTTCCACACCTCATCATCGCCAATAATATCTGCCACCCAAAGCGCACGGTATAAAATAATCTCTTTACGAGGCTCTATACTATTCCTAAAATAAAATTTCACTCCTGACTCCGTCTCTGCCAGTGAAAGTGAAATCATAAGAAACAGGTCGCAAAAATTGTTGATCTCTTCTTCCAGATAGTACCTCTGATGATCATACTTTCCGAGACCAGACAGCTTCTCCTTCCGTTCCTGAATCTCTTTCTTAGCTGTTTCCATCGCCATATACTTTACATCGCTCGTCTTCAGTTCGGAAATAAGCGCCGCCTGCTGACCGTAATAAAGAGCTTCCCTGCTTAGTCCGCCTGTACATGCCATAACGGTCATCTCCGCAACATTCTCTTTGCTGAATCCGCTTCCGAACGTCTTCGATACCAGCAGATGGAACAGTTTATCCTGCTGCCAGCCCACTGACCGGAAAGCATCCTCTGTCGAAAACAGATAATAATTACACGCCTCGCACAGCAATAAATAAATCTTCCGCAGAAGTTCTGCCGCTCTTTCATAATGTTCACTGTCCGGAGCGATTTTTTCCAGCTCTTTAATATATCCCTTCACCAGAAACCGCCACTTTGGACGCTGGCTTTTGGGAATAACACGATTCGGTGCATAGTAGTTTCCCGCTTTTGCATTTTCAAGAAACATTTCTATCTGCGTTTCCAGTTCCTCAAAACTCTGTTTTCCTTTTTTTGCTCCAGATTTCTCACTTTCCCCGGACAAGATGTCCCTGATCAGAAGATCCACCTCTTCTTTCTGATATTTCTTAAGCTGTTTATAACTCTCAACAAATGCTTTTTCAACCAGACTGCGCTCCGCGCCGCTGAGCATCTGCCTTAATTCCTGAACTTTCATAGCCTTTTCTCCTTTGCTCTTTGCCTTTCTGTCTCTCTTTCCCACAGAACAGTAATCTTATCGCTGCAGTTCACATTTTATCTGCTCACTTTAAAAATACATACTCCTTCTCCGTGGACAGTTCCTCCGCGAAATGGTAACCCAGCCGGTCAAACCCCTTGATCCCCGCCGGTTCCTCCACCTGATGCTCCGCCAGATACCGGACCATCTCGCCCCGGGCCATCTTCGCAAATGTTCCCTTCTGTTTCACCTTCCCGTCGATCAGTTCCCCGAAGGTCACTGTCAGAAATACATCCTCCGACTGAAGATATTTCTCGATACACCGGGAATATTCTTTGGATGCCAGGTTCAGGATCACCGCGTCTTTATCTGTTATCTCCCTGTACAGCTTCTCTCCCCAGAACCGGTACAGGTCTCCCGCATCGGACGCCTTCGCCTGCATCTCCAGCCGGTACGGCACAACGCCGTCAAAGGGTCTGAGTACGCCATAGAATCCTGACAGGATCCGCAGATGTTCCCGGATATAATCTGTCTCCGCCCCGCCAAACACTGCCGGAGCCATGTACTGATACTGGATCCCCTCATAGGCGATCACCGCCGGAGTCAGATTCCTCCTCAGATCCATCTCCTGAAACCGCTTATAGTTCTGCTCCGCGATCTTGTCATTGCACTTCCACAACGCCTTCGCCTCCGCAAAAGACAGCCGCCGCATCCACTCCAAGAGCTGTTCCGTTTCTTTCAGGAACACCGGCATTCCCTCCGGTGCGAGAGTGTCCGTATCTATATTCATTTTCTTCGCTGGTGAAATAATGATCTTCATCCTCACAATATCCTTTCCGGTCTGAATCTCAGGTAGTCCGACGACACAAGGTGATAGTCGATCCCGTTTACCATGCCGTGAAAACTGTCGTCATATCTTGCTTTCCCGTGACAGTGGGAGTAAACCACATGCTCCGCACCATACTCCTCCGCCATCCTGGTAAATCCACTCTTCGTCTCACCGATGCTGGTGGGCGGATAATGCAGGAACATGACGTATTTCTCGTACCCCGCTGCCCTCGCCGACTCAAAGGATGCCCGGAGCCGCACCAGTTCCCGGTTCCGTATCTTCTCAAAATGCTCGTAGGAATCCTTTCCTTCGTAACAGTATCCTTTCGTCCCTACCAGCGCATAAGTTTCATAGGTATAAAAATTGTTCTGAAGGAAAGACAGTCTCCCCTTGAACTGCTCATTGAGCTTTGCAGTCTTCTTTGCGTCCCAGAACATATCGTGGTTACCTCTGAGCAGGATCTTCCGCCCCGGAAGCCGCTCAATAAACTCCAGATCCTCCCGGCACTCCTCCAGGTTATGCCCCCAGGAATGATCTCCTGTGATCACCGCCGTGTCCGATTCCTTCACATATTTATTCCAGTATTTTTCAATTTTCTTCACATGGTTCTTCCACTCACTCCCAAACACGTCCATAGGCTTGTTGACCGTGAAGGAGAGATGAAAATCCCCGATCGCATAAAGCGCCATCCGCTCTGCCTCCTGACTTTTCGCTCTTCTGAGTCCTCTCCGAAACACCCTTCCGCTCTGCTGCCCGGGTCAGGATTCCCCGGCCTCTGCGTTCACTTTCAGGATATACTCAATCCCTTCCGCAACGCCGTCCTCATCATTGGACGCCACGATCCGGTCCGCCGCCTCCCTGCATTCCGAAGAGGCATTCGCCACGGCGAATCCGATTCCCGCGTATTTCATAAGTCCGCTGTCGTTATGCCCATCGCCGAATCCCGCAAGTTCCTCCCGGGACAGTCCCAGATATCCGATCAGAAATTTAGCCGCTGCATCCTTCCCCGCATTTACATCCGAAATCTCAAGCAGCTGTTTCACAGAAGAAGTGATATACACACCCTTCGCCTTTTTTTCCAGAGTTTTCCACAATTTCTGCTTGTGTTCTTCACTTTTTACCACAACATCGATACAGTCCAGCTCCCCTTCATGTTCCCGGATAAAACTCCTCATGTCCTCGGTCGGCTTCCGGGTCCCCTGTATGTACGGGATCGACCGGGGCATCGCCCCGAACCGAACCGGATCCTCCACATATGCTTTCTCCGCATAAGGCTTTCCATCGATGAACGCCTCAAAGGTCACATCCTCACCTTCCGTCTCCCGCAGGATATCCCGGACCGCCTCCGCTTTCAATTTATACTGCCTCAGGCATATCTTCTCCTTCATGTCGTACACCGCCGCACCGTTGGAGGTGATGGCATAACGGATCCCCGGGATCTCCAGCACCTCCCCCGGAAGAGAATCCAGTGAACGCCCGCTGGCGACCGCGATCTGTATCCCGCTGCGGATCGCCCTTTCAATCGCCCTGCGATTTTTCTCACTCAGATGCCCATCTCTGTTCAATGTGGTTCTGTCCAGATCAAGTGCAATACATCGTATCCTCATATCTTCTGCTCCTCAAAAATCCATAAGGAGGACTTCCGCAACTGCCCGTCCTCCGCGTTCAGATTCCCTGCTCCTCAAAAATCTGCCGAAACCGCAGCGCTTCCTCCATCGTATTATGCCAGCCGTCCCGCTTTAGGTCTACCCGCCAGCCATCTTCCGTATATTCCGTTTCCACGCCTTCTGCTTCCAGAAGCCTCCGCTGCATGTCATCCGTCTCAAATGCCGCCGCACCGCTCAAGATCCCCCGGGAATTGACGACTCTGTGAGCCGGGATCCCCTCTCCGAGCCTTCCCCGGCTCAGGGCATATCCCACCTGGCGGGCATTCTTCGGCTTCCCGCAGAGCAGGGCGATCTGCCCGTATGTAGCAGCCTTCCCGTATGGGATGGCACGGCAGATGATTGCCGCCCGCCGGTAGAAATCAAAATTTTCGTTCCCCATTGCAGAACCCAGTCCCCTCTCAAAGTCTCATCTCAAAATTCCAGTCTCATTTCAAACCACTGTGCCCCGCCGTGTTCCGACCTGGATCTCCCTTCATTCACAAAGCCGAATCTCTCATAGAAAGAGATCAGCCCTTCCTTACAGGTGAGAACGAGACCTCTTTTCCCCTGTTTTTTCACATCTCTGATCACTTTCCGCATCAGCATGTCCATATATCCCCTTCCCTGGCGGTCCGGGCGGGTCTCCACACCGAAGATCATCTGCCAGGCGCCGTTCTCCTCATGGAGTCCGGCGTCCTCAAACATCTCATCTAAAAGATGTCTGCTGTTGCTGACCATCCCGTTCACCATGCTGACGATCTCTCCGTTTTCCTCCAGCAGCCAGAAATGCTCCGGAAAGACACGGAGCCTTTTCTCAAAATCCTCTCTCTTTCCGGCTTCAGTCTCAGGGAAACAGAGCGCTTCCAGCGCTGCGATCTGCTCCAGGTCATCCATATCCGCATGACGGATCGTTACTTCCAGACCACGCCTCCCGGAAATATATTCCTCGGTGATCTTCATGATCGTCTGAAGATTTTCAAGATCCCGTCTCACATCCCCGGTCTCCAGAGAATGATTCCCGTCCTCTGTCACATACAGCGGGAATCCTCCTTCTCTGCATCCCCGCTCCACAGCGTCAAAGGTCACCCAGGTGTCCGCTGTCCCGGTAAACACGATCCCGGGCTGCTTCATAAACTGAAAAGAAGCCTCCACCGGAGTGTAATAGATGTTCCTTGTATTTAAGCCATGCTTCCCCGCATAGGCGGAAGCCACCGCTGTTCCCACACTTTTGGAGATAAAGAGAACATCCTCATACTCGGAAAAATCGATATCCTTCAGAATCTCTCCCGCCTGTTCCAGCGCACTGAAAAACGCCTTCTCCATTTTCTCCCTTGATCCCTTTACGCCTTTCGGGAACTTCCCGTAGGGGACCTCTTTTATCTCATATCCATTCTGTGCCGCCAGCTTTTTGCTGTAATACAGGAGAGGCTTGTCCACATGATAGCCCACTCCCGGAAAAATAACTGCAATCTTCTTATTCATTTATTCTGATCCTTTCCACTGCTTTTACAGATTACTTTTTATTGTCTTGAGAATATCTAATGTCTGCTCACATTCTGTTTTATCTGCAGCCCAGATACTGACGGATAACAACTCTCCGGCACGATAGTATCCGGCGTAAATAACATAAACCGTTTTATCTCTTTTTCACGATCCAGTTATCATTTTTTGTTTTTCTTTCCGCATAGTAACCACACGGCATATCGTTCAGTTCACCGACCGAATTATCTAAATCAAATACTGATTTTAAGGATACCATTCTTGCTTCGGCTGTCTCATGTGTTGAGCCGCACAAGAACTGCCACATTCCGTCATCTTCATCATATTACGAATGTTCCTCCACATACTGTAAAAA
Source organism: Candidatus Mediterraneibacter norfolkensis (assembly GCA_019120615.1). GTDB lineage: Bacteria > Bacillota > Clostridia > Lachnospirales > Lachnospiraceae > Mediterraneibacter > Mediterraneibacter norfolkensis. Next base: position 4,682 of record DWUT01000060.1, on the reverse strand, counting down.
TTCAGGCGTTTTTGACCAATATTTAATCCCCCAGTTCTCGAAGTTCCATTCTTCCATATAGGTATTACATTCATAACTGCCTTGTGGCATAGTCCATATACATTGTAACAATCTCGTTTAATTCCTGCATTTCATCAATGGATAAGTAGTTTTTTTGCGACAGACACATCGGCTTTCACAATCTTTCCATTGGGAGCGTTGCGCCATGAAGTCAATCCCATATGTTCTTTTGTGTGATCTGCCCTTGCCACAATAACCTCCGCTGCGGTATTGCCGTGAACAGCATAGTGCATTTTATTTTGTACTGTCGCAAAAAAATCTTTCGTAATCTGGCTGTCAAGGGAGTAATCAACAGCGGTCGCATAAATGTCCGTGATTTTCTGGTAGAACCGACGCTCGCTGGCCCTGATTTCCTGTATCTCAGAAATCAAATGGTCAAAATAATCCTCATCGAAGATTTGACCATTGATCAGCCTGCTTTTGTCTAAAACATATCCCTGCTTGGCAAAGGTGTCCAACACCCTTGTTGCCCATTGCCGAAACTGTGTTGCCCTGTCGGAGTTGACACGGTAGCCGACAGCAATAATAGCAGATAATGAATAGAATTTGTATCGATAGGTTTTCCCATTATCTGCAACTTGTGCAAAATTTGCACAAGTTGCATCTTCAGACAATTCGCCGCTTCCGTAAATTTTTTTCAAATGCTTTGTTACAACGCTTCTGTCTACATCAAAAAGCTGAGCGATTGCTTTTTGCGTCAGCCATACATCGTGATCCTGCACTCGGACTTCGCTACCGTTTTCGTTGGCATCCTTTGTAAATACAAGGAAATCCACGGTACTGTTTCGGATTTGCAGTTTGTTATTTTTGTTTTCATCCATTGTATATCACCATCCCATCAATCATCATCCATATATTAATTTATCTGCTTTCCCATAGTCAAAACTCCTCTTGGAATTTCTATTTTCTATTTAACACTTAGAGTTCATTTGTTCGCTTTTATATGTATACGACGAAATGTTTCAAAACAAGTCCCATCTGACTGCAATGTTCTTTCCAGAAAAGATAACATCAAACTTATTCCGAAAGTCAATCATATTAATATCCATTTTCATAAACTTCAGATTTGACTTATGTCGATTTTGTGCAACAGCAATCATCCCAGCGGATGAATCAATTCCTAAAACTTTTCCATCAGGTACTAATTGAGCCAGCTGTTCTGTTAAGCCGCCATCTCCACACCCCAGGTCTAATATTGCTTCATTGCCATTCAAAGATAATTCTGAAATCAAGCTATTTCCCCATTCTTTCTGATGCCTTGAAGCTTTTTTGTATTTTTCCCCATCAAATTCAAATGTGTTCATATATATCCCTCTTTTTAATTCACTAAAACAATCTATTCATTTTTCTAATTAAATAACTTTGAATTTATCTCCGTATTATACTTCACTTATCAGCTTTCCAGAAAAATCTATTTCATAAAAATTTCCCCTACCTGATAAATCCACATCCCTTTATTTGGTCAATCATAATATCCCTTTTTGAATACAATAACCGACTCCGGATAGCAGACAGTTTCGTCTTTATCCGGCGCATAAACTCCAATGCCATACTTATACTCAGTAAATCCGGTATTGTCTTCTTCAATGTCATCAAACAGCCCGCAGATTTCATCGTATGTGCCTGTAAATATAGCTTTTCTGTTCAGTATAATATCGGCTAACTCAAAAAACTCTATCGCTTCACATCGCTCGTCCTCGTCATAACAAACAAAAAAATCTTTATATTCTTCTGTCTCGCCTGTATTATCATAAGAATTCCTCATAAAGGTCGTTTCAGGCTTTCCTAATTCAGAATGTATCTCTGCTGATTCTCTTCTCCGTTTTTCACCCTGTTCAGCATCCAGACAGTATGCATGGCAGGATGCCGTTTGACAGAATCGATCAGTAATTGTTCATATCCCTTCTTATAAAATTTTTCGGCAAAATGCACGATCGAACCGGGCATACCAAAATCAGAGAGAGGATGCCGCTCTATATCAAGCTTCGAATGTCTACTTTTTGTTCCCCAATATCTACTTTTCCGCCTTTCCTTTTCTTATACTTAAAAGCGCCCGTATAAAAGAGATCACTGCGATCAACGGAATATATATGATCAGCACACAGGCTATAATTAAGATCAGCTTCATGTCCTCAATCCTCTATAATATAAGTCCTATTATCGCTTGCATTCGGTGTTTTGCGCGTCCCAAAATCATGCTTGCCTGCGCAAGCACAGCCCGCATGACCTTTTTTGACGCTTGTATCATATAATTCCTCTTATGATCAATTCCTGCGTAACCAGCCTTGCTACCCCTGTTACCGTCGCCACGCCATAAACTTCCAACAATTCCGGCTCACGTAATATCTCATTCCCATATTCATCCACAAACTTTCTTTTTCCTATTTTATAAAATCCATAATTCTTGATATCCAGCACGCCGTCAAACCGCTTTACATTATAGAAATACCCTCTTGTCCAATATTCTTTCCCGACTATTTGAGGGGGGGATGAGCAGGTCTTCCGCCTTGATTCCTTTTTGGATGCACTCCTGTATTTCAGCTTCATTGCAGAAGATCATTACCACCAGCAGATCATCCCCGTTTATATTGTTGATATGGTTGTTCACAACAATGCCATAAAAGTAAATATCATCTCGGGGATTGAGCTGAAATATATCACCGGGTTGAGGATATATCCGCTTTCTTTTTATCACCTGAAGCTGATAATCTGAGTGTTCAAATGTTTCTAATTTTCTTTTTTTCTCCTCAGAAAGATTTGCGCACCGCTCTTTCCATCGATTGGAAATGATATTGTCGCTTAAGTCTGCTATATTCATATCTCCTCCAAATTATAATTCTTTCTTCATACAGATTGAGTCCGGCATATCCTTATATTGACCATAATTAGGAATGACTGTATATCCGATTTTTCTATACAGGGACATTGCCGCCACCAGCGGTTCCCCGGACTCCAGGATCAGAAAACGATATCCCTTTTCTCTGGCTGAGTTTTCTAATAATTCCATCAGGATTTTCGATATTCCTTTTCCCCGATATTCTTCTCTGACAAATACACATTTTACTTCAGCACATTCACTATCGTATCTTTTTAAACCGGCACTTCCAACAGGGACATCATTTTCATACGCAACAATTACATCATGGATATCGTCAAGCTGATTATATGGGATATATTCTGCCCGATTCTCCTCGCCGCCTGCAGCTTTATTCAGGAAGTCATCCAAATCATGACACAGGGCAATAAAATCAGAATTTTTTCCATCCGAATCTTCCTTCCCCTCTGAGCGCTTAATTAAACGGCAAATCGTCCTCATCCATCTCCCAGTCCATATCCTCAAATTCCAGTTCTTCATCATCCAGTCCCATAAGATACCTCTCCAGAGCTTTGTCATATTCCTTAAGGGCGGCGTCCATTTTCTTTTCCATCTTTTTATTTCCATTCGCTTTATAAAGCTGGAGCGCCGCTGTGAAGATCACATCGTTCTCCTCTGAGCAGACCGTATCCTCTGCTATGTGCTGTCTCACTATTTCTTCCGCACCCTCATAGTCTTTCATCCTGAGCATCGAATAGATCAGAGCGGCTGCCGCCAGCGGATTATCCTTCTCCTGCGCTTCCCAGTCCTCGCAATATCTCCTTGCCTCTTCCACTCTGCCCTGGTTCCCCAGCGCAGACGCCAGCATAAAGCGAATATCCGAAGGGTATTCTTCCTTCCACTCAAAGATCTTCAAAAGTTTCCGGCAGACCGTTTCAAGCAGGGGATACATCTCCCTCATATCGAGTTCGTCCAGATAATCCTCCAGCCAGCCCTGCACATCATGCCGGTAATCCGTCTCATCGTCCAGAAGATCCAGTTCCCTGCCGAAATCCGGATTGCTCTCCCTCTCATTTTCAATGATCTGGATCAGAATATCAAAGCAGTCGTTCCAGTCGTTTATATCCGTTCCTCCGCCAGCCATCCCCAGATAACATTTCTCCATAAGCTGGTCATATTTTTTCCATTGTCTGTTCATCAGCATTCTCCCTATTTCAAATAATTTGTTTTCTGCTTCCATCTCACATATACGCTTTCAGCTCCTGCTTAAACGCCCGGTGCCTCGGAAATTCCGCCAGATATTTGCTCACACGTTCCTCCTTGCCGTTTATCTTTCCCATGGACTCTTCAACCTCGCCCAGCGCCGCTCCCAATCTGGCGGCTTTAGAATAACTGCCACGATGCCCGCCGCCCACGATTGCTTCCACCCGGGCGTCGATTGTTTTCGTCAGATATGTAAGGATTTCTTTCTTCACCTCTCCCGGTACCACGGTCTGCTTCTTCCAGTGAAGAAATCTTTCCGCAAATTCCGGTTCATCATACTCTTTCTCATATCCGATGAAGTACCTTATATCAGAAAGCATTGTCTGCATCGCGCTGCCTTCAAAGTCATTTTCACACAGAATGGCAAGCAGCATAGGGACGCCTTCTGAGATAAACTTTCCCGTCCATCCCAGCGCGTTTTTTGTTTTACGGCATTCCTGACATATCGTCTGGCAGTCGCCGTCAAGAAATCTTATGCCCAGCCTGTCCTGTTCCGTCTGCCAGTATACATCTGTCTCTTTTGGTTCACGCCAATAATACCGCG
>DWUT01000059.1 GCA_019120615.1 Candidatus Mediterraneibacter norfolkensis | reverse complement strand
CCCCGCGGATACATGCGAGCATGCCTCCGCGGGGATCCACTTCCACGGGCGCATGCTCAGACTGGTGTCACAACTTGTAAAGATAATTGGCGATTTCCCAGTCTGTTACCTGCATATAGTAATCACGATATTCTTTTCTGTGGGCTTTTATGATCTTTTGCGCCAGTTTTTCCCCAAGAACGTTGCAGATCAGCTCATCTTTTTCCAGTTCAGCTACCGCTGCCTTCAGAGATCTGGGAAGTTCTTCGATATGAAGGGCGTCCCGCTGCTCCTGAGTCATCTTCTGGATATTTTCGTCGATATTTTCCGGGGGCATGATCTCATTCTTGATGCCGTCCAGCCCTGCTCTCAGAAGAACCGCAAGGGCCAGGTACGGGTTTGCCGTGGCATCCGGGCTGCGCAGCTCGATCCTTGTATTTTCCCCGCTGCCTGTGGTCACACGGATAAGCGGCCCTCTCGTCTTCGCGGACCAGCCCATATAGACCGGCGCTTCATATCCGGGGATAAAACGTTTATAGGAATTCACTGTCGGGTTCGTGATGCATGTTATTGCTTTCATATGCTTCATCAGCCCGCCGATGAAATAATATCCTTCCCTGCTCAGTCCGTTCTTGTCATTCTTATCACGGAATGCATTGCTTCCGTCCTCTCTGCTGAGAGATATGTTGATATGCATTCCCGAACCATAGGTCTCCATCTTCGGCTTCGGCATGAATGTTGCATGCAGCCCGTGCCTCTTGGCGATGGTTTTCACGACCATCTTAAAAGTCATCAGATTATCCGCCGTCACAAGAGCCTCGTCATATCTGAAATCGATCTCGTGCTGGGCAGGCGCGATCTCATGGTGGGAGGAGATGATCTCAAACCCCATATCCTCCAGCGTCAGGATCATATCTCTCCTCGCATTTTCTCCCAGGTCAAGGGGCCCTACATCAAAATATCCGCCCTGTTCATGGGTCAGGGTCGTAGGCACACCGTCCTCGTCCGTATGGAAAAGGAAGAATTCACATTCCGGACCCACATACATGGTATACCCCATCTTCTCCGCGCTGGCAATCTCTTTCTTCAGGACATGCCTAGGATCGATTTCATAAGGCGTCCCATCCGCCCGGTATACATCGCAGATAAACCGTGCCACCTTGCCCTGCTGCGGTCTCCACGGAAATATCTCAAAAGTGCTAAGATCCGGGTAGAGATACATATCCGAATCTTCCTCCCCGGAAAGTCCGTCCAGAGAAGAAACGTCGAACATGCACCTGTTATCCATCGCTTTCTCAAGCTGGCTCACGGTTACCGCCATATTTTTCATCGTCCCGAAGATATCCGTGAACTGGAGACGGATGAATTCCACGTCTTCCTCCTCTACGATCCTGAGGATATCTCCTCGTGTATATTCCTGCATAGATTGAAACCTCCTTTTCATCCCCTGCCTGGCAGAACTTCACTGCCACAGGCAGTTTTCTTTTTCCGAATACGATCTGAATATAAGACAAAAGGGCGTTCTCCTCCTAGAGGAAACGCCCTTGTTTCGTCCTTATTATATCCACTGTATCTGAGAATGTCAAACTTTTTTAAACTGTATTTGTCTATATTCACGCTCTGTCCCGGGGTGCGCCCGAAATCTGCAGCTTCTTTCGCCCTGCCAGGATCTCTGCCAGCTCAGAAAAACATCCCAGCCGCTATCAGACCGGCCTTGCAAAGGCTTTTAAACAGTTTTTGATCCGGTATTTTGAGACATTGCACGCTTAGCGTTTCATCCAGACGAAATCCCACCCGGACAGTTCCACGGTCTCAACTTCCTCCGTAACCCCTGTCGCCAGATTCGTATATACCGCTTTCTCCGGCATCCAGATCGTCCTGCCTTCATCGCTGAAGTTAAACACGGCATGAAGCTCTTCGCCCTCTGACTTACGCACGATCCACAAGAGGGAAGTGTCCTTGTAATCTTTCGTGTATACTTCCGCGTCTGTGTTGAAAACCGCCTCGGTCCTTCTGATCTTCTCCAGATCCTCAAGTCCGTTGAAGATGCGTCCCTGAACGCTTGTCTTATCCTTGATATTGTCCACAAGATCCCAGTTGAACTTTCCTCTGTGGATATATCTGGAGTCCGGAGCTTTGTCCGGGTCATCCTTGTATGTATAATCATTGACCTGTCCGATCTCGTCTCCGCTATAGAGCATCGGAATGCCGGACTGGGTGAACATATATGCATGGAGCATCAGATCCTTACGGATCGCCCACTTCATCTCTTCCTCATCCTGCTCGATGCCTGCGCTTTCCACACCGCACATGGATGCAGTCGTCGCGCAGAACCTTGCGTCTCCCGTCACCGGATCTTCGTTGTAAAGTTCTCCGCGGCTGACGCTTCCCTCGACCTTGCCTTGGAAATAGTCATTCAGATATTTCTTGTGAGCAACTTCGTCCATCCCCCACTCTTTCAGGGTCGCATAGTCAAGCCCCCATCCGATGTCGTCATGACATCTCAGGTAATTGAGGAAGGTATACTCTCTGGGCAGCGAGCACACGATGTCCATCTGTTTTCTCAGCAGTCGGATATCCCTCGTCGCTACCGTATGCCATGTAGTCGCCATCGTTGTCACGTTATAGAGCATATGGCACTCCGGTTTCTCCACGGTTCCAAAATACGGAGCCACCTTGTCCGGCTCCATGACGACCTCGCCCAGCAGCACGATTCCCGGGCATACGATCTCGCCGATCATACGCATCATACGCACGATCGTATGTACCTGAGGCAGGTTCCTGCAGTTTGTCCCAAGCTCTTTCCAGATATACGGCACAGCATCGATCCGGATGATGTCCATCCCCTGGTTTGCCAGATAGAGGAAGTTGTACATCATCTCATTGAACACCCTCGGGTTGCGGTAGTTCAGATCCCACTGATAAGGATAGAAGGTGGTCATGACATAGTGTCCCATCTCCGGCAGATAAGTAAAGTTGCCCGGCGCCGTAGTCGGGAATACCTGGGGAACCGTCTTCTCGTATTCCTGCGGGATGGACGGATCCGCATAGAAGAAATAGCGGCTCATATATTCGCCGTCTCCCTGTCGTGCCCTCTTCGCCCATTCGTGATTCTCGGACGTATGATTCATGACAAAGTCCATGCACAAGCTGATCCCCTTGTCGTGGCACTTCTCCGCCAGTTCGGCAAGGTCATCCATGGTTCCCAGCTCCGGTTTCACCTCGCGGAAATCGGCAACAGCATATCCTCCGTCAGATCTGCCCTTTGGAGAATCCAGAAACGGCATCAGGTGGATATAATTCACGTTGCACTTTTCCAGATAGGGCAGTTTCTCCTGCACGCCTTTGATGTTTCCGGCGAAATTGTCGATGTACATCATCATACCAAGCATATCGCGTTTTCTGTACCACGCTCCTGCTGCCTCACGCTCCGCATCCAGTTTCTTCAGTTTCGCGCTCCTCTGATCATAGTACCATTTCATCTGATCGCAGAGTTCGGCAAACATGTCGTCGTTGCCGTACAGTTCCATATACAGCCATCTCAGCTCATCATGATGTCTTTGCATACGCTCCATAAAAATCCGATCCGATGCAGCTTTCTTAACCGCAGTCTTTCCTCCGACCGTTGCTTTTCTCTTCGCCATTCCTCTGTCTCCTTCCTTCTTGGCATCACTTTTTTAGCATTTCAATTGTACCAAGTCGCTGGCGCGACGGCTAGTGCAAGGCAC